>NZ_JACBZD010000002.1:610000-910000 GCF_013407765.1 Allostreptomyces psammosilenae | reverse complement strand
TGACTCTCGCCGCGCAGGCGGAGATAGTGGCCCAGGAAGCGGAACATGCTTTTGACCCCGATCAACGTCTCGTCGACGTCGAAGAAGGCGGCGCCCGGCGGCGGCTCGGCGGCGCCGGCGGCGGCATCGCCGGCGTGGCGCGTGACTTCGGTCGCGAACATGACCGTCTCCCCCCATGGGACGTTCAGGAACCCGGATCGGCTGGATCTGGCCGGTGCGATGAACATACCCAACCAACTAGTTGGTGGCAACCGCCCTTAGGATGCGGGAATGAACAAGAACGCTGCCGCAACCCGAGCCAGTCTCCTCGCCGCGGCCCGCTCCGAGTTCGCCGCGTACGGCATCGCGGGCGCCCGGGTCGACCGCATCGCGCAGAAGGCCGGCGCGAACAAGGAACGCATCTACGGCCACTTCGGGAGCAAGGAACTGCTCTTCGACGCCGTCGTCGCCGACGCCCTGGACGAGCTGTCCGCCGCCGTCACCCTGGACACCCGCAGCGATCCGGCCGAGTACGTCGGCCAGATCTACGACTTCCACCGCAACCACCCCGACCTCCTCCGGCTGCTCATGTTCGAGACGCTGCACTACCGGGAGGGCAAGCTCGCCAACGAGCGGGAACGGCACCTCCGCTACCAGGCGAAGATCGACTCCCTCGCCGAGGCGATCGACCGACCCGACTCCCGCGAGGTGGCCCGACTGCTGCTCACCCTGATCGGCCTGGCGTCGTGGCCCACGGCCATGCCGCAGCTGGCCCGCCTCATCCTCGGCCCGGAGACGGACCCGGAGGAGGACAGCGAGGCGATGCGGAGCTTCCTGGTCCGCTTCGTCGAGGCGGCGATCCCCTCCGTGACCGAGCCGGTCAACACCTCCGCCGCCGCGGAGAGCTGACCGGCCGACCAGCACCGCCGCACCCCCTCACCAGCGGCGAAACCCCTGCTCAACGAAGAGCGCGGGCCCGGCGAGGCGCACCTCGCACGCGCGGCACCGGGCCCGCCCAAGCCAACCCTTCACGGACCGCCACCCCCTCGACACGCTGAGGCGTCATCCGGATCCTTGGGACAAAGATTCGAGCGCGCCTTGCCAACCATCCAGTTGGTTGGCTAGCTTTCCGGGCATGGCAACCACCACCCCTCCCTCACGGAGGGCTGCTGCTCCGCCGCCCTCCGCCGACGCGTCACCACCCACGACGGTGGCCTTCGGGCGCACCGTCACCGCGCTCGCCCTGACCGGCATGCTGGTCGTGGGCCAGCTCTACTCGGTCCTCCCGCTGCTCGGTCAGATGGCGGACGACTGGGGCGTCGACGCCGCCGCCACCTCCTGGACGGTCACCTCGTTCGGCCTCGCCTACGCCGCCGGCTTCCTGCTCAGCGGTCCCCTGGCGCAGCGCCACGGCGAACGGCGGGTGATCATCCTGGGGCTGGTCGCCACCGCGGTCACCACCGCCGCGGTCGGCTTCGCGCCCGGTCTGGCGGCCGCCTGCGCCCTGCGCGCCCTCCAGGGGCTGACCTCGGCGACGTTCGCGCCCGCCGCCTTCTCCTACCTGACCGTCCACGTCCCGCCGGCCCGGCGACCGGCCGCGCTCACCTGGCTGACCAGTTCCTTCCTGGCCGCCGCGGTGGTCTGGCAGGTCGCCGCCCAGCTGGTCACCCGGGCCGGCGGCAGCTGGTCCGGCGTCTTCTGGCTCTGCGCCCCGCTGATGCTGCTGGCCGCCCTCGCCGTCCGCGCCCTGCTGCGCCCCGACGGCCCGCGCCCCGCCCAGGCGGCGTCCCCGGTGCGCGCCATGGGACGGGTGCTGGCCCAGCCCCGGCTGCTGGCCGCCTACGGATCCACCCTCACCGTGCTCGGCGGGTTCGTCGCCGTCTACACGGCGGCGCAGGTGGCCGGGCCGGAATCGGTGGCCACCGACCCCGGCGCCCTGCTGGCGCTGCGGGCCAGCGCGCTGCCGGCGATGCTGCTCGCCCCGCTGGTCATCCCGCTGCTCGGGCGCTTCCCCGCGGCCCGCCGGGTCGCCGTCGCGCTCGGCGTCGCCGCGCTCACCACGGTGGCCGCCTCGTTCACCGGGGACAGCGTCACCGCGCTCGGGTGCGCGCTGTTCGTCCTGGTCGGCGCCACCGCCTTCGCCGCCCCCGGGCTGGTGGAGACGGTCGGCGGCGCGGCCGGGGCGGACCGCGGACCGGCGGTGACCCTCTACACCTTCTTCCTGTTCGTCGGCGCCAGCCTCGGCCCGCAGTTCGCCCAGGCCCTGCGGTCCACCGGCTTCGGCGGCATCACCCTCGCGGTCGCCGCCCTGCTCGCCGTCGGCTGCGCCCTCGCCCTGCTGGCCGGCGGAGCCCGGCGGGGACCGTCCGCGACCGGCGCGGCGGCCGTGGTCGGCGCGGCGGCGCTGCTGGTCGCCACGCTCCCCGCCGCCGGCACCGACCCCGCCGCCGCCTCACCCGCCGCGCCACCCGCCCGCGGCACCGACCAGGCCGCCCCGGCGACCCGCACCGGCACCCCCGCGGGCCTCACCGCCAACCACCCCGACGCCGAAGGGACCGACATGAGCTCCACCCCCGCGACCGACACCGCCGCCCTGCTCGACCGCATCGGCCTGTCGCTGCCCGCGGGATGGCAGGAGGTCAGCCGCCGCCGGGAGACCCACGACGGGCGCCAGGTGGTCGTGGTGCGCCACCAGGCCGACCGCACACCACGCCTCGGCGGCCCACACGTCACCGTGGTCACCGACGCCGACGGGGTCCTGCTGGGAGTCACCCGGATGGTGCCGCCGGCCACCGGCCGCGAACCGGTCGGCGCCGTCAACGCCCGGGCCCTCGCGCTGGAGTTCTTCGCCGCGGTCGACCCGGAGCACGCGGCGGGCCTGAGCGTGCAGTGGGTCGACCGGCACGACGAGACCGTCACCGACGCCGAGGGACGCCGGCACACGGTGCCCGGCACCAAGGTGAAGACCCGCCACCAGGACGGCGGCTACGCCTGGGTCATCCTCGGCCCCGACGGCGAGGTCGTCACCTACGAGCGGGACATCGCCTGGGACGGCGCCGCCGGCCGGCGCGGCACCGAGATGTGGCTGCACGACAGCTGGATCCTGGCCCGCGACGGACTCGGCCCGCAGCCGCCCGCCCCCTACGCCCTCGCCAGGGCCTGACCCGCCGGGGCGCACCGCCCCGGACCAGGCGCCGGGCCCCGGGCCACGGGCCCCATCGGGCCCGCACCAGGGCCCGCCCCGGGCCGACGCCGGCCGCACCGACCGGCGTCGGCCCACCCCGGACCCACCGGGCGAGCAACGGAAGAGCCGCCACGCCCGGTGCGCGGACCGCCAGCCGGCCCGCACCGCGGGAGCCCCGCGACATGGGGAGATGTCGCCGGGCCGCCCCGCCAGGAGCCCGGCCCGCCGTCCGTGGCGCGCACCCGCGCCCACGAACGCCGCGAGCCGGCCCCCGGTCCCAGCCGCGCCCCACCCGATCCCACCCCCCGCCACACCGGTGGACGGGCACGGGGCGCCCGGGACCAGCACCACCGGACAGCACCACCGCCAGTAGTACTGACACCGGACACCCGTTGGGGGAGCCATGAGCGACCAGCACGTGCACACGATCTGCCTGGTGGGCGACACCTTCGCCGGATTCGCCGACGACGAGACGGTCTACACCGTGACGGCCTTCGTCTCCGCCGTCCGCCGCGGCCGGTTCGACGACCCGCGGCCGCTCATCCTGTGGGCGGGCCAGGGCCTGGACGACTACACCTGCGGATACGTCACCAACGTCCTGCGCACCCGCGGCATCGCCGACCGGGTGATCATCCAGGACGCCGGGCTCCGCCCGGTGCCCCGCCACGAGGCCCACAAGCACCGCGAGGAGAACGTCCTCGTCGCCGACCTGCGGCGGCTGACCGCGGAGGAGTACCAGGCCCGCCTGCGGCTGCACGGCAACAACGAACTGCTGGTCGACCACCAGACCGGCCAGCACGTCCAGGGCATGGTGGTGGTCGAGGCGGCGCGGCAGATGTTCCTCGCCGTCACCGAGCGCTACCACGCCTCCGCCCGCCCGGGCACCGACTGGTACTACGTGATCAACCGGATGGACGTGGCCTTCGAGAGCTTCCTGTTCCCCATCGACGCCGGCATCGAGTACACCGAGACCAGCCGGGACCTGACCCGGGACGACCGCATGGACTTCACGGCGCGGGTGCGGATCGTCCAGGCCGGACGCCGGGCGGCGACCGCGCAGATCGGCTTCAGCGCCTTCGACTCGGCCGCGCTCGCGCCCAAGGAGCGCAGGCAGGCGCGGCGGGCCCTGGCCGCCACGCTCACCGGCCGGGACGCCGAGACGGCCCGGCACGGGCGGCTGGCCGCGGCCCCGGCCGGCCGCGCCTGACGACACGACGGTTCCCCCCGGCGACGGTGGCCGCCGCCCGCAGCGGCGCGGGCCCCGCGGCAGTCGCCGGAGCAGCAGCAGGCAACCGCCGCGTCCAGCGGCCGACCAGAACAGGAACCATCATGCGACACGCGTTGGACACGCACGCCTCCGTCGACTTCCGGCCCGGCCCGGTCGGCGTCATCGGCACCGGCTCCTACCTGCCCGAACGGGTCGTGGAGAACCGGGAGGTGGCCGAACCCGCCGGGGTGAGCGCCGAGTGGATCGAGCGCAAGACCGGCATCCGGCGGCGGCGCCGCGCCGCCGCCGGCGAGGCCACCTCCGACCTGGCCGCCCGGGCCGCGCTCGCCGCGCTGGCCGACGCCGACGTCCGGCCGGAGGAGATCGGCTGGATCATCGTGGCCACCTCCACCCCGGACCACCCGCAGCCGGCGACGGCCTGCCTGGTGCAGGACCTGATCGGGGCCACCAACGCCGCCGCCTTCGACGTCAACGCGGTGTGCAGCGGCTTCGTCTTCGCCCTGAACACCTGCGCCGCGCTGATGCGCTCGACGCCGTCGGGCAGGCCGTACCCCGCCCCGGGCCTGGTGATCGGCGCCGACGTCTACTCGCGCATCCTCGACCCGGCGGACCGCCGCACCGCGATCCTGTTCGGCGACGGGGCCGGGGCGGCCGTCGTCGGCGCGCTCCCCGCCGGATACGGGCTGGGCGGCTACCACCTGGCGAGCTACGGCTGGTACCACGACCTGATCAAGGTGCCGGCGGGCGGCAGCCGGCGGCCGGCGGCGACGGAGCCGCCGGGGTCGACCGGCCACTACTTCCACATGGACGGCCGCGGGGTGCGGGAGTTCGTCTCCGACCGGGTCCCGCGCGCGGTGGACGAACTGGCGCGCCGGCACGGCCTGGACCTCACCACCGTCGACCACCTGGTGCCGCACCAGGCCAACGGCGTGATGCTGGACGCGCTGGCGCCCACCCTCGGGCTCGGCTCCAGCGCCCTGCACCGCACGGTCGCGGAGTACGGCAACACCGGCTCGGCGTCCATCCCAATCACCCTGGACGCCGCCAGCCGCGCCGGGCGGCTGCGGGACGGGGAGACCGTGCTGCTGGCCGGGTTCGGTGGCGGCATGTCGGTCGGCCTCACCACGATGACCTGGTCGGTTCCGGTCGGGCGGCGCCGCGTCGCCGAGGACGCGGCCGTCCTGGTCCACTCCTAGCCCGCCATTTCCGGCGGCCCCGGTGAGCCCCGCTCGCCGGGGCCGCCGGCTGCCGGCCGCCGTCCGGCGTCCGGGGCGGAGCGGGGCGGCGGCCTCAGACGGACAGGGAGAGCACGAGGGAGCCGACGACCGAGCCGCCGAGGATCAGCAGCACGGCGAGCAGTCCCCACGTCCGGGCCCGCCGTCGCGGGCGCGGACCGTGCCCGGGCGGCGGCGCCCCCTCGCCGGCCGCCGCCCCGAGCCGCCGCGCCGCGACGGTGGAGAGCGCGGCGGCCTGGCGGACGGCCAGTTCCAGGGCGAAGGCGAACTCCGGGTCGTCCTCGACGCACTCGCAGGTCAGCTCCACCGCGGCGCGCCGCCGCAGCGGGTTGCCGGGCTGCTCGGCCAGCAGGTGGTAGACCTCCGCGCCGTATCCGGTGCGCTGCAGGCGCTGCGCCACGAGCGAGTGCACCGAGCCGGCGGCCACTCCGGCCCGGTCACCGGACAGGTAGTCGCTCGACAGGCTGACGGCCCGCTGCGCCAGGACACCCTTGTCCACTCTGGCTCCCTCTTCCGGTCCCCGAACCCGGCCGGCCGCGCTCACGGGTCGCCCTCGGTCAGGCTGTGAGTAGCACATCCGGAGGGCTTCCGGGTAGGGCAGCGAAGGGGCGTGAAGGTGCACGTGGACGGCGCGGGGCGGTGAGGGCCGCGGGCGGCGCCGCGGGCGGCGGGCGGCGGCGCCCGGGGTGTTGACACCGTTTCACCGCGCGGGCTCTCATGAGAGCGCTCCCAGAATACCGTCCCCGCCACCGAGACAACAGGGTTGTCATAAGCATGCCATTCTCACGGTCCGTCCCCACGGCGGTCGGCCGGCGCCCCGGCAGACCGCCGGTCGCGGCCCTCGTCGCCGGGCTGCTCGCCCTGCTCCTCCTTCCCACCCTGCCCGTCCTGCTCGCCGAACGCGCCGCCGCCGTCGCCGCCACCGTCTACGAGGCGGAGGACGGCACGCTGAGCGGCACCACCGTCGGCAGCGCCGCCGCCGGCTACTCGGGCACCGGCTACGTCGAGGGCTTCGACGCCGCCGAGGACAGCGTCACCATCACCGTCCCCGACTCCCCCGGCGGCCTGTACGACCTCTCCGTCCGCTACAGCGCCCCGTTCGGCCAGAAGGTGGCCTCCCTCCGGCTCAACGGCGCCGGCGCCGGCCAGGTGACGCTGACCGAGCGCACCGACTTCGCCGAGGCCGCCGCCGGCAAGGTGCTGCTGGAGGCCGGCGAGAACACCATCAGCGTGGTGAACAACTGGGGCTGGTACTACATCGACGCGATCATCCTCACGCCGACCGCCCCGCGCCCGCCGCACCAGGTGACCGACGCGCCGGTCAACCCCGACGCCTCCGCGGAGACCCGCTCGCTGATGCGCTACCTCGTCGACCACTACGGCGAGACGATCCTGTCCGGCCAGCAGGACATGGCCAGCATCGCCTGGGTCGAGGAGAACATCGGCGCCACCCCCGCGGTGGGCGGCTTCGACCTGATGGACTACTCCCCGAGCCGGGTGGAGCGCGGCACCACCTCCCGCGAGGTGGAGAACATGCTGGAGTGGGACCAGCGCGGCGGCATGGTCACCCTCGCCTGGCACTGGAACGCCCCCAGCGGCCTGATCGACGAGCCGGGCAGGGAGTGGTGGCGCGGCTTCTACACCGACGCCACCACCTTCGACCTCGCCGCCGCCCTCGCCGACCCCGCCTCCACGGACTACCAGCTGCTGCTGCGCGACATGGACGCGATCGCCGTCCAGCTCCAGCGGCTGGAGGACGCCCGGGTCCCGGTGCTGTGGCGCCCGCTGCACGAGGCCGAGGGCGGCTGGTTCTGGTGGGGCGCCAAGGGCCCCGAGCCGGCCAAGGAGCTGTGGAACCTGCTGTACCAGCGGCTCACCGAGCACCACGGGCTGGACAACCTGATCTGGGTGTGGAACTCCGCCTCCCCCGACTGGTACCCCGGTGACGCCACCGTGGACATCGTCAGCATCGACTCCTACCCGCCGGCCGGCGACCACGGCCCGGTGAGCGCCTCCTACGACGCCCTGGTGGAGCTGGGCGGCGACCGCAAGCTGGTGGCGCTCGGCGAGGTCGGCTCGATCCCGGACCCGGCGCTGCTCCAGGCCTACCAGGCCGACTGGATGTGGTTCGTCACCTGGAGCGGGGACTTCATCAGCGGCGGCCAGCACAACTCCCGCGAGTTCCTCCAGCGGCTGTACGCCGACCCGTACGTGACCACCCTCGACGAACTCGGCGACTTCAAGCACTACGACGGCGACGGCGGCAGCGGCGGGCCGACCGACCCGCCGCCCACCGGCTGCACCGCCACCTACCGGGTGCTCGGGCAGTGGTCCGGCGGCTTCCAGGGCGAGGTCACCGTGACCAACCCGGGCGAGCGGCCGATCAGCGGCTGGACGGTGCGCTGGACGCTGCCGGGCGGGCAGACGATCAACCAGTCCTGGAGCACCCTGCTGACGGTGAGCGGCTCCACGGTCACCGCCGCCAACGCCGCGTGGAACGGCTCGCTGGGCGCCGGCGCCACGGCGACCTTCGGCTTCATCGCCGGCGGCGCGCCGGCGGGCGCCGCCCCGCAGCTCACCTGCACCACCACCGCCTGACACACCGGTGCCCCGGCGGCCGGACGGCCGCCGGGGCACCGGCACGCTGGCGGCTAGATCCGGTCCGACATGGTGCTGACCGCCCGGACCGCGTAGTCGCGGTTCATCCCGCGCATCTCCTCGGTGTTGTAGGCGTCGACGTACGCCGAGAACACCACCCGGCCGCGCCGGGCCAGCACGTAGACGTAGTGGATGTCGGAGCCGGAGTCGGTCTCCCACAGCCCTTCCTCGCTGACGTAGTCGTCGATCTCGTCCGGGAGGGTGAGCCGGCCCAGCCGGACCTCCTTCCAGGCGACCTCGCCCTCCTCGTCGTACTGGGTGGCGCAGCGCTCGACGCCGGCGCGCCAGTCGGCGAGCTGCTGCCGCGCGCCGGCCACCGAGTCGTGGACGACCACGCTGCTGATCGCGTCCACCCGGACCTCGTCGGCCCCGATGCCGTCGACGTACACGGAGCGGGAGTACTCGGCCTCGACGCTGTCCGGCGTGATCACGTCACGCTGCACGCACTCGCCGTCCACCTCGGCCCACTGGCTGGCGCCGTACTCGTAGGGGTCGTCGGCCTCCCAGTCCTCCCCGTCGGCGCCCCAGTCCGCGATGGTGAGCGGCAGCGCCTCGGCCATCTGACGGGCCTCGGCCGCGGAGGGTTCCGGGACCAGGTCGTACGCGCAGCCGGTCAGCGCCAGCAGGCCGGCGAGCGCCAGCGCCCCTGCCGTGCGACGTCTCCCCGCCCTCATGCCCGGCTCCTTCCCTCCCACGCTGGGTCCGGCGGACCGCCCCCACCACTGCGGCTCCCGCCAGGGTTCTCCCCTCACCGACGGGCGCGCGATGCCGCGCCGTTCCTGCCGTGTCCGGATCGCAACACTGCCCCTGGGCGCCGGCGTGGGCGGGCGCCCGCGCACGAGCGGTCCGCCCCGCCCCGCCGGGGAAGGCGGGACGGGGCGGACCGTCGTGCGTCGTCCTCCGCGCCGGGAGGCGACGCCGGCTCAGCCGGGCATCAGCCGCCACTCGCCGAACTCGGCGTCGGTCTCGTGCGAGACCTGGTGGGCGGTGTAGAGGTTGCCGTCGGTGCCGACGGCCAGGGCGACCGCCCGGCCGTCGTTGTCGACGGCCACGGTGGGCAGGCCGACGATGGTGTTGCCCAGGTCGGTCCAGTCCTCGGCGTCGTAACCCTCGTTGGCGCCGCGCTGGCGGTTGACCCCCACGCCGGTGGAGGCGGTGCGGGTCAGCAGGGTGATCCGCCCGTCGTCGGCGCCGCCGTCGGCGTCCAGCGTCGCCACGGCGCCGACGCCGCCCGGGCCGTCGAAGGCAGGCCCGCCGACCCAGCGGGACCCGTCGTAGTAGCTGACGGCCACCTCCCCGGTGCCGGCCACCCGGTAGTAGATCTCCGGCCGGCCGTCCTGGTTGATCGCCGGGGTGGGCGGGCTGGCCGGGGTGGGCGAGGGCACGGCGGCCTGGCGGTGCAGCGTCTCGTCGCCGAGCTCCTGCTGCCAGTGCAGGATGCCGGGGCCGAGGGTGCTGGCGAAGACCTCCACCCGGCCGTCGCGCATGGTGACCACGCCCGGGGTCTCCTGGATGTCGTAGCCGCCGTGGTCCACCCAGCCGCGGAAGCCGTCGTCCGGGTCGGCGGTGTCGTGGACGACGCTGCTCAGCCCGCCGCCCGCGTTGCGGATGAACACCTGGAGCCGGCCGTCGCCGTTGGCGGCGACCACCGGCGTGCCGATGTGGTACTGGGAGCCGACGTGGGCGTTGGGGTTGCCCAGGTCGTCCCAGTCGTCCAGGCGCCAGTCGCCGTTGGCGCCGTCCTGGCGGAGGCGGTAGACGGCCGGCGGCTCCTCCTCGCTGCCGGAGAGGTCGTCGAAGCCGACCACGAACGCCTCCAGCTCGCCGTGGTTGTTCCGGGCGACGGTCACCCCGGGGGCGAGTCTGCGGCCGTCCGGGCTGCCCAGGTTCTCCCGCTCCCAGCTGCCGGAGGGGTGCTGGGTCCAGATCCACAGCTCGCCGCCGACCACGGTGAAGGCGGCGATCCGCCCGTTCTCGTGGCGGGACGCCCAGGTGGTGCCGGTCGGCCAGCGGTAGTACATCCGCTGCAGCCAGCCCTCGTAGTGTTCCTGCTCGGGCTCGCCGGGCTCGCCGATGTTGGTGTCGTACTGGGCGTAGGCCCAGAAGACGTCCGCCTTGGTGCCGTCGTCGTCCAGGTTCGCCGGGGCGTCGACGGTGTTGTAGTTGCGGTAGCCGACCGTGATGTGCGGGACGGCGTCCGCGCCGCGCAGGTACTCGTCGGAGGCCCGGGAGGCGAACAGCCCGGCCATGACGTGGTCGGTGTGGTCGTGGTAGGGCCAGCCGGGCTGGTAGCGGTCGTCGGGGTGGGTGTCCTGGACCCGGACGACGGTCGGCTGGAACCGGTCCATGATCTCCACCAGCGCGTCGATCAGGTCGTCCCGGTCGTACTCGTAGGTGTCCCCCTCCAGCACGCTGCCGGCGGGCTCCACCGTGCGGACGACGGTGCCCGGTTCGTACCACAGGTTGTGCAGCGCCCCCGGGCCGCCCTGCGCGGTGGCGTCGGAGTGCTCGGGGAGGTTGAGGAAGATCAGCGAGATGTCCGGGTCCTGGGTGGAGACGTACCGTTCCGCCTGGCGGTCCCGGGAGAACTCGTAGACCTGACGCCGCCACAGCTCGTCCAGGTCGGCGTCGGCGTCGACCTCCGGGTCGATCATCATGGCGTAGGCCAGCCGGATGCCGCGCTGCCGGCACTCGATGTACTGCTCGCGCAGCCGGGTGTCGAGGTCCTTGCAGCTCGGCTGGTCGGCCAGCGGTTCCGGGTCGCTGTCGTCGGTGCCGAAACCGGCCTCACCCGCCGTGATGTACACGGTGGTGGTGCGGTGCCCGTTGCGCAGCCCCTCGATGACGTCCGGGTTCATGAACAGCAGTTCGTCGTCCTGGTGGGCGACGATGTTCAGGAAGGACGAGGGTCTCAGGGCGCGTTCGTGGTTACCCCCCTCCGGGGGTGAGGCGGCGACGAGGAGGGCCCCGCAGGCCACGGCCGCGAGCGATCCTCTCAGCCGCCGAGGCATCGATCCGATCATGCTTCTCCTCTGGGCGATCATAGGATCACCAGTCAGTCACAAAGCGTCACGATCGGATTAAACGGGCGGTCAGGCCCACCCGTCCGTAGGCGCGGCCCGCCGCTCACCCGTCCGGCCGTCCCCGCTGCCCGGACGGACGACACATCAACCGCCGGGGCCCGCCCCGTCCGAACACGTGGCCGCCCGCGCCCCGGGCCGGCCACGCTGGTCACGGGCTTTTCCTGGCGGTAACGAACGTGTGTTTCGATGGCCCGATGAAGCGGGACGACACCACCGGTCCGGCACCGCGCTCCGCCTCCGACCGACCGGCGCCCTACGTCATCCGGCACCGCGCCGAGCACCACCTCGACGCCTGCGTCGACCTGCTGGCCGAGGTGCACGAGCGGGACGGCTACCCGCGGCGCTGGCCGGCGGATCCGGCCGGCTGGCTGACCCACCCGGCGCTGCTGGCCGCCTGGGTGGCCGAGTCCGACGGCGTCCCGGTCGGCCACGTCGCGCTGTGCTGCGCCACCGACGCGGACGCGGCGCCGCCGCTGTGGGCCCGTCAGAGCGGGACGCCGGCGGAGGGCGCGGGGGTGGTCAGCCGGCTGTTCGTGGCCCCGCGGGCCCGCGGCCAGGGGGTGGGGACCCGCCTGGTCGCGGCCGTCGTGCGCGGGGCACGGGAGCGCGGCCTCCATCCCGTCCTGGAGGTCCTGGACTCCGACACCGCCGCCACCGCCCTGTACGAGCGCCTGGGCTGGCAGCGGCTGGCCACCGTGCGACGCCGCTGGGGAACGGGGGAGACGGTCACCGTGCACTGCTACGCCGGCCCGGCCGCCTGACCGGCCGACCGCCGCCCGGGGGCGGCCGGACGGCGCCTGCGTATGCTGTCAACTGACGATGACTCAGTGACAGCGGAGGCGCCCGTGTTGACTGCCGATCAGGCCCGTGCCTTTCTCGCCACCCGGCACCGCGGGGTGTTCACCACCTTCCGCGCGGACGGGCGCCCGCAGCTCTCCCCCGTGCTGGCGGCGCTGGACGGGGCCGGCCGGGTGGTGCTCAGCACCACCGAGGGGCGGGCCAAGGCCCGCAACGTGCGGCGGGACCCGCGGGTCGCGCTGTGCGTGATGGAGGACGGGTTCTTCGGCTCGTGGGTCCAGGTCGAGGGGACGGCCGAGCTGCTCCCGCCCGAGGAGGCGCTGGACGAGGAGGCGCTGCGCGGCCTGTACGGCGCGCTGCCCGCCACCGAGCCGCCGAGCTGGGACGAGTTCCGCGCCGCCGTCGCGGCGCCGGAGCGCGTCGTGGTGCGCTTCGCCATCGAGCGGGCGAGCGGCGTGGTCTGACGGCCGTTCCGGTCCGCCGCGCCCGGCCCGCCACGCGGCCCGGCGGGAGTGCCGCCGGGCCGCGCGGGTCGCCACCGGCTCGGCCGGGGTTACGGCGCCGGGGGGTACGGTGCCGGGGGTTACGGCGCGGGCGGGGGCAGCGGCACCGCCGGGATGTCCCGCAGCGCCGGCAGCAGGTGCTCCTCCTCGTAGGCGAAGTGGGCGTCCAGCTCGGACGCCAGCCGTTCGAGGTCGGCCCGGAGCCGGTCCGGGTCGCGGTCGGCGCGGCGAGCCGGGCCGTCGCCGCGAGAGCCGTCGCCGCTGCTCGGGTCGTCGTCGAGGAGCGCCTGGAGCTCGGCCAGCAGGCGGGCCAGCACGGCGTGCTCCTCCCGCAGCCGGGCCAGCGCCGGGCCCAGCTCCGGGTGACGCCGCTCCAGCTCGGGGAACGCCCCGACGTCCTCCCCGGTGTGGTGCACCCGCAGCGCGTCACAGAAGGTGAGGCAGTGCCGGCGCAGCTCCACGCCCAGCCGCGCCGGGGTGCCGCCGGCCGCGCCGGCCGGCGGGGCGGCGACCTGTTCGCGCAGCCGCGCCAGCTCCTCGCGCAGCCAGTCGTGGATCTCCAGGAACTGGTCCGCCATGGCCCGCGCGCGCGGCGGTTCCTCCGCCGGATCGGCGGCGTGCAGGGCCACGACCGGAATGGTCCGCGCGGTCCGCGCCTGGTAGTCGGCGTAGCCGGGGACCGCCGCCACCACGAGGGCGAAGAGCCGGTCGCGTTCCTCGCCGTGCGCGGGCACGGCCCTGGCCGGGTAGGTCCGGTCGCCCACCTCGACGGTGACCGCCGGGTTGGCCAGCACGTTGTGGTACCAGGCCGGGTGCCTGGGCGAGCCGCCCGCGGAGCCGACGACCAGCAGGCGGTCGCCGTCCGCGACGTATCCCAGGGGGACGGTGTGCGGGGCGCCGCTCCGGGCGCCGAAGGTGGTCAGGAGCAGCAGATCGCCGCCCTCGAAGGGCCCGCCCACCCTCCCGTGGTTCGCCCGGAACTCCTCGATGATCGGGCGGTTGAAGTCCTCGCGGGGCTGCGCGGGGGCGGGGTGTGTCGACGGTGTGGAGTTGGTGATGCTCGAAGTCATGGGGTTCCCATGGTTCGCGGCCTCCATGCCACCAGCGTCCTCCGGCTGGCGTCACGCGACCTGGGTAGCGATTAGAGCCGCGCCGGCCCGGAACGTCAAGCCCGGCCTGCTCGCGGCCCTCGGCCGGGAACTTTCCCCCGCGCCGCCTCGACTCCCTGGAGGTCCGACGCCCGCCCGAGACGGCGGGTTCTCGCGCACGCCCACCAGGGGGAGCACGCCCATGCGACGCAGGAACCTGATCCGCACCTCACTGGCCGCCGCCACCGGCGCGGTCACCGCCACCACCGCGCTGGCCCCCGGCGCCGCCCACGCCGACGCCGCCCGGGCCGCCGCCGCGCCCGCCGCCGGTGACGCGGCACGCCGCCGCACCGTGCGGATCCAGCTGGTCATGTTCGAGGGGGTGGAGGAGCTGGACTTCATGGCGTCCGTGGAGGTGTTCGGCCTGGCCCGGGCGCTCGGCGCGGACCTGAGCTGCACCCTGGTGGCCGCGCACGAGACCGGGACGGTCACCGCCGGCTGGGGCACGCCGATCGTCGTGGAGCGGGCCTGGTCGCCGCGGGACGCCGACGTGATGATCGTGGCCGGCGGCGGCTACCGCACGGCGGAGCAGCCGGGCGTGCGGCGGGAGATCGAGCGGGGCGTGCTGCCCGCGAAGCTGGCCGCCGCGGTGCGTCCGGGGCTGGTCGTGGTCGGCGTGTGCACCGGGGTGATGCTGCTCTCCGCCGCGGGGATCACCCGGGGGCGCCCCTGCACCACCCACCACCGGGCGGTGGAGGACCTGCGGGCGCAGGGCGGGCTCGTCCGGCCGGGCCGGGTGGTGGACGACGGCGACCTGGTCACCGCCGGCGGCGTCACCTCCGGCCTGGACCTGTCGCTGTGGCTGGTGGAGCGCCACTTCGGCGCCGAGCTGGCCGTCGAGGTGGAGGAGATCCTGGAGTACGAGCGCCGCGGCACGGTCTGGCGCCCGGCCCGCTGAGCGGGGCGGCGCCTGAGCGGGGCGGCGCCTGAGCGGGGCGGCGTCGCCGTCCCGCCTACCGCGGCGGCTCCTCCCGCCCGTCCCGCTCGTCCCACTCGACGACCAGGCGGTCGCCGCGCTCGGTCACCTCGGTGCCGAGCGCGGCGCAGGCGCTCCGGAAGCGCCGGGCGATCCAGCGCCGCTCGTCGGCGCCGGCGAGCCGGGTGCGGCAGTAGTCCAGGGCGAGCGGGACGGCCTCCAGCCGCACCGGGCGGGGGCCGTCGAAGGTGACCAGGAAGAGCAGGCCGAGGTCGTTGCGCAGGCGGGGGTCGGTGGCGTAGTCGTCGATGAAGTCCCCGAGGTCGTACAGGACGTGGTCGCGCACGCCCTGGAACACGTGCGCGGAGTGGCCGGCGACCAGCGTGGCGCCCGCCGCGTGGAACGCCTCGGCGGCCAGCCGCACGTGGTCCAGCGGCTCGGTGGCCATGTTCGGCCCCCAGTGCGGGAAGACCAGGCGGATGTCGGTGCGCAGGCCGGTGACGATGTCCAGCAGCCACTCGGGCGTGCCGGCGTACAGGTCCGCGTAGGCGACGCCGGGGTGGTCGGGGCCGGCGGCGTAGTCCGGGGGGTGGTCGGTGACCCCGACGACGCCCACGCTCAGCCCGTCGCCCCTGCCCGCCTCGGGCGGGCCCTGGAGGAAGGCGGGCGCCCGGGCGGTGGCGACGTCGCTGCCGGCGCCGACGCAGGCGATCCCGGCGCCGGCCAGGTGCTCCAGCGTGTCCAGCAGCGCCGGAACGCCGTAGTCGAGGGCGTGGTTGTTGGCCAGGGTCACGCAGTCCACGCCGAGGTGGCGCAGCGCCTCGGTGGCGATCGGCGGCGCCCGGAAGAAGAACGGCTTGTACGGGTCCGGCCAGCGCTCCCCGCGCTCGGAGACGGCGCACTCCAGGTTGAGCACGAACAGGTCGGCCTCGTGCGCCGCCGCGACCACCCCGTCGGAGAACAGGGCGGTCGGCGGGACCGTGGCGAGTTCCTCGGCGACCATGCGGCCCAGCATGGTGTCGCCGGCCAGGGCGAGTTTCATGGTGGTCACCGTCCCGGCGGCTCCCGGCCATCCGGGCGAGCCCGCCGTCTCCCCTTCCGCTCTCCACCTCCCAGCGTATGCCGCCGCCGGCCGGGCCTCACCCGTCGCGGGCCGGTGGTCACCCGGGGGCGCGCCGGTTCAGGATCCGCTGGAAGAGCACGTGGTCCCGCCACCGGCCATCGATGTGCAGGTAGTCCCGCGCGACCCCGATCCGCTCGAAGCCGCACTTGTCCAGCACCCGCTGGGAGGCCGCGTTCTCGATCAGCGTCCCGGCCTCGATCCGGTGCAGCCCCAGCACCTCGTCGGCCGTCCGGCACACCAGCCGCACGCCGGCGGTCGCCAGCCCCCGCCCGACGTGCCCGGCGTCCACCCAGTACCCCAGGTTGGCGCTGCGGAACGGCCCCAGCGCGACGTTCGACAGCGTCATCACGCCGACGATCACGCCGTCCCGCGCCAGCACCCACGGCACCAGCCGCCCCGCGCCCGCCAGTTCCACCTGCTCCCGCAGCCGTGCCCGCTGCCCCTCCGGGGTGTAGAACGCCTCCCCCCGCCGCGGCTCCCACGGCCGCAGGTGCTCCCGGTTGCGGCGGTAGGCCCGGGACAGCTCCTCCGCGTCCCCGACCACCGCCGGCCGCATCACGACCCCCGGCGCCACCTCGACATCCTCGATAACCACCACCCACCCACCGTACGAGCCCGCACCAGGCGCACCAACCGCCCACGCGCGCCGCTCCTGCCGGGTGGGCGGCGGGGCGGGCGGGCCGGTTCGGTAGCGTCTCGGCCGGTCCCGACGTTCGACAACCCCGCAGGAGTCCCCGCATGACCGTCACCGTCTCCCCGGCCCGCCCCGAGGACTACCCGAGGTGGCGTGAGCTCTTCGCCGGCTACGCCGAGTTCTACGAGGTGGAGCTGACCGAGGCCGACGTGGAGCGGGCATGGTCGTGGATCCACGACCCGGACCGTTCGACGCGCTGCCTGATCGCCCGCACCGAGGACGGCACCCCGGTCGGCCTGGCCCACTACCGGGCGGAGGACTCCCCGCTGAGCGGCACCCGCGGCTTCCTCGACGACCTGTTCGTCGATCCGGCGCACCGCGGCGGTGGCGTGGTCGACGCGCTCCTCGACGAGCTGCGCCGGGTCGCCGTCGCGCAGGGGTGGCCTTCGGTCCGCTGGCGCACCGCCGAGGACAACTACCGGGCCCGCGCGGCCTACGACCGCCACGCCGTCCGCACGCCGTTCCTGACCTACGCCATGGACGCGCGCTGACCGATCGCCCGCCGCGCCCGCCCGGCGCTGGCGCCGGGCGGGCGCGGGGAAGGGTCAGCGGCGGGGGTGTTCGGTGAGGGCCCTCGCCACCTCGGCCAGCCGCTCCGGGCGGACCAGGTGGCGGTGGAGGCAGTCCAGGTCGTGGTTCACGATGGCGCCGGAGACGTGGGGCCGCCAGCCCTCCACCGTGAAGGAGTGCTGGCCGCGCTCTGCGGCGGCGGTGAAGAACAGCAGGTCGCCCCGGAAGAGGCGGTGGTCGTGCGCGCGCACGACGAGGCTGTTGTTCATCACCGTGTCGGCGAGGGTGGACAGGGTCCGCTCCTCCAGGCTGCCGATGGCGTTCCCCTCGCCGCGCAGGAGCTCGATGACGCGCTCGCGGCTGCGCTCCCCGGGTGCGAGTTCGTCCACGTCGTGGCCGCCCATCAGCAGCAGGGCGCCCAGGACCTGCTCCTCGCCGGGCTCCTCCAGCAGCCGCCACTGGGCCGCGGGGTAGCCGTCGAGCATGGCGAGGAGTTCCACGTCGTGGCCGGCCTCCTGCAGGCGCACGGCGACGGCGTGGGCGATGGTGCCGCCGATGGACCAGCCGAGCAGCCGGTAGGGGCCCTCGGGCTGGACCCGGCGGATCTCGCTGACGTAGTCGGCGGCCATCTCCTCCACCGAGCGGGGGGCGCCGGCGGGGTCGGTGTAGGCGCGGGCCTGGAGGGCGTAGACGCCCTGGTCGGGCGGTAGGTGGGGCAGCAGGCCGGCGTAGCACCAGCCGATGCCGCCGACCGGGTGGACGCAGAACAGCGGGCGTTCCCCGTGGCGGAGCGGCAGCAGCACGGCCAGCGGGTCGGCGCGGTCGGAGCCGTCGCACAGGCCGGCGACGGTGGGCGCGCCGAAGAGGTCGGCCAGGGTGAACTCCTCGCCCAGCGCCTCGCGGGCCCGGCTGACCAGCCTCGCGGCGAGCAGCGAGTGGCCGCCCAGTTCGAAGAAGTGGGAGTCGATGGTCACGGTGGCCGGGTCGACGCCCAGGGTCTCGGCGAAGAGCGCGCACAGGAGCTGCTCGCGCGGGGTGCGGGGTGGGCGGCCGGAGGGCGTCCCGGTGGGGAGTTCGGGGGCGGGCAGGGCCTTGCGGTCCAGCTTCCCGTTCGGGGAGAGCGGGAGGTCCGCGAGCTCCACCCAGGCGGTCGGCACCATGTAGTCCGGCAGGGCCCCGGCCGCGTGGGCGCGGAGGGACTCGCGGTCGAGGGATCCGTGGTCGGGTGCTCCGGGCTCGGGAGCGCGGCCGGCGGCGGGGACCAGGTAGGCGACCAGGCGCTGGTCGCCGGGGGTGTCCTCGCGGGCGAGCACGGCGGCCCGGGCGACGTCCGGGTGGCGTTCCAGCACGGCCTCGATCTCGCCGAGTTCGATGCGCAGGCCGCGCAGCTTGACCTGGTGGTCGGTCCGGCCCAGGTACTCGACCGCGCCGTCCGGCCGCCAGCGGGCGAGGTCGCCGGTGCGGTACACCCGGTCGCCTGGGGCGTCGGAGAACGGGTCGGGGAGGAAGCGCTGCTCCGTCAGCTCGGGGCGGCCGAGGTAGCCGTCGGCGAGCTGCACGCCGGCCAGGAACAGCTCGCCGGTCACGCCGACCGGCACGGGGCGCAGCCGCTCGTCGAGCACGTACAGCCGGGTGTTCCACACCGGTCGCCCGATCGGCACGGGCGCCGCCGCCGGGGGCCGCTCGCCGGATTCGTCCACCGGCAGGCACTGCCACGAGGAGACGTCCACCGACGCCTCGGTGGGCCCGTACAGGTTGTGCAGTTCGACCCCGGGCAGCACCCGCGCGAAGTCGCGCACGGTCTGCGCGCCCAGCGCCTCCCCGCTGCACATCACCCGCCGCAGCACGCCCGCGCACTCCCCCGCCGTCGGCTCCGCCAGGAACACCTGGAGCATCGAGGGGACGAAGTGGCAGGTGGTGACGGACTCGCGGCGGATCAGCTCGGAGAGGTAGGCCGGGTCCCGGTGGCCGCCGGGCCGGGCCACCACGAGCGTCGCCCCCTCCATCAGCGGCCAGAAGAACTCCCACACCGACACGTCGAAGCTGGACGGGGTCTTCTGCAGCACCCGGTCGCCGGCGCCGATGCGGTAGCGGTGCTGCATCCAGCGCAGCCGGTTGACGATGCCGCGGTGCGGCACGACGACGCCCTTGGGCGTGCCGGTGGATCCGGAGGTGTAGATGACGTAGGCGGGATCGGCGGGGGTCAGCGACGCGGCGCGGTCGGCGTCGGTGGGGGCGGTGGCGGGGCGCTGCTCCAGGTCGGCGCGGAGGGCGGGGTCGTCGAGCAGCAGGACCGGGGTGTCGTGGGAGGCGTCGACCACCAGGTCGGCGGGCGCCCCGGTGGTGGCGAGCAGCACGGCCGGGCGGGCGTCGCGGAGCATGAAGGCCAGCCGGTCGATGGGGTGCTCCACGTCCAGCGGCAGGTAGGCGGCGCCGGCGCGGACGACGGCGTGCAGGGCGACGACGAGGTCGAGGGAGCGGGGCACCGCGACGGCGACGGTCCGCCCGGGCCCGGCCCCGGCCGCGATCAGCCGGTGGGCGAGCCGGTTGGCGCGGGCCTCGAACTCGGCGTAGGTCAGCCGCTCGGTCCCGCCGTCCGGCCCGCCGGCGCCGTCGAACAGCAGCGCGGGGGCGGAGGGGGTGCGGGCGGCGGCGGCCTGGACGGCGCCGGCGAGTGTGCCCTCGGGGCCGTCGGCGCCGGGCACCTCCCGCACGGTGTCGTTCCACTCGCACAGGACGAGTTCCCGTTCGCGGGCGGTGAGCAGGTCGAGATCGGCGATGGCGACCGGGCCGCCGGCGGCGTCTCCCGCGTCGGCGGCGTCCACCGCGTCGGCGAAGCGGCGGAGGAAGGCGAGCAGGCGCTCGGCGTGGGCGTCGAGCTGCTCGCGGGTGTAGCAGGCCGGGTTGGCGTCCACGTCCACCCGCAGGCCGGCGCCGTCCGCCCGGTCGTAGACGTACACCGACAGGTCCTCGACCGGCCCGGCGGCGAGGTTGTGCGCCGTGGCCGGGCAGCCCGCGAGGTTCAGCCCGTAGTCGAACGGCATCACGTTGACCTGCGGCCCGTACAGCCGCCGGGCCGAGCCGTGCCCGAGCCGCCCGAGGTCGCGCCGCAGGTCCTCGTGCCGGTGGCGCCCGTGCCGGCGCAGCTGCCGCATCCGGCGCGCCGTGGCGGCCAGCAGCGCGCCGGGGCTCTGCCCGGGGTCGACGTCCAGCCGCAGCGGGAGGATGTTGACGGCCATGCCGGGCGCGCGCAGGGCGGCCGAGCCGAGCCGGCCCATCATCGGCAGGCCGAGCACGACGTCCCGGCGGCCGGTGATCCGGTGCAGGTAGGCGGCGGTGGCGGCGAAGACGACCTCCGGCCAGGTGACCCCGGCGCGTTCGGCCGCCGCGTGCAGGGCGTCGGCGTCGGTCTGCGGCAGGCGGGTGGTGCGGCGCAGGAAGGTGCCGGAGGCCGGGGCGGTGCGCTCGGCGAGCGTCGGCGGCTCGTCGAGGCCGGCGAGGTGCTCGGCCCAGTAGGCGCGGTCGGCGGCGGGCGCTCCGGCGGGGTCGTGGCGGTAGGCGTCCTCGGCGTCGATCAGCGTCCGGAGCGGGGCGAAGGGTGTGGGTCCGGGCTCGGTGCCGGCGGCGAGGGCGGTGTAGACGTCGGCGACGCGGCGGACCAGCAGCGAGAGCGCGAAGCCGTCCACGGCGATGTGGTGGACGCGGTGGAACCACAGCCAGCGGTCCGCGGCGACCCGGAACAGCGCCTGGCCGAAGAGCCGGTCGCGGGTCAGGTCGAGCGGGGCGGCGAGGTCGGCGCGCATCCACGCCTCGGCGGCGGCGAGCGGGTCGGGTTCACCGGAGACGTCGAGGTGGGGGAAGGGCCAGGCGTCGCGGCGCTCCGGGCTGCCGGGCGCGGGGACCTCCTGCCGCGGGACGTCGGCGCCGTCGGCGTCCCCGTCGGCGCCGGCGGGCTCGGTGAAGCGTGCGTGCAGCGGGTCGGCCTCGGCGACGGCCGTGCGGACGGCGGCCTCCAGCAGCCCCGGGTCGACGGCGCCCCGGATGTCCAGGTACTCCCCGGTGTTGAACTGGGGGTTCGCCGGGTCGAGCCGCTGGGCGTACCAGACGCCGAGCTGGGCGGAGGTGAGCGGGAGGCGGATGCGGCCGGCGGTGGCGGTGGCTCCATGGGTGGCCGTGGCTCGACGGGTGGCTGCCGGGTCCTGGGGGGCGGGGGCGCCGGTGGTCGGGGCGGGGGCGGAGGCGGGGGCGGGCGTGGGTGCGGGCATGGGCGGTGCTCCGGGGCGGATGGGGCCGGGGGCCGGTCAGGCGGTGGGGAGCCGGTCGGCGAGCAGCCGCCACCAGTCGGCGAGGGTGGGGCGTTCGGCCAGGTCGACGAAGGAGACGTCCACGCCGGCCCGGCGCCACCGTTCGACCAGCGTCATCAGGCGGATGGAGTCCAGGCCGAGCAGCAGCAGGTCGACGTCGTCCGCGATGTCGGCCGGCGACTCGCCGAGCAGCGCGGCGATGTCCGCGCGGACGGACTCCCGGGTGAGGGGGGTGGTGGTCATGGGTTCCTCCGGGGCGGGTGGGGCGTGAGGGTGAACGGGGCGGTTGGACGTGCGGGGTGGGGCGGGGGCGTCGGGCGTCGCGGGGGGGCCATCCCGGGAGCCGTCGCGGGGGGCCGTCGCGGGAGCCGTCGCGGGAGGCCGCCGCGGGGCCGTCGCCGGGTCAGGAGCCGGTCGGCGCTCCGGCGAGCGACGGCGGCGCGGTCTCCGCCGCGTCCGGCCGCCGGCCGGGGTCACCGAGCTGGGCGGCGGCCCGGCGGGTGGACAGGACGACGGCGCAGCGCCCGGCCGCCCAGCGCAGCGCCTGCCGGTGCTCCTCCGGGCTGAAGTCGGCGACGGCGTCGGCCACCAGGAATGCCTGGATGTCGCGCTGGAAGGCGTCCGCGGCGGTCATCAGGCAGCCGATGTGGGCGTAGATCCCGGTGACGACGAGCTGGTCGCGCCCCCGCTCGGCCAGCAGTTCCGCCAGCCGGGTGCGCTGGAAGGCGCTGTAGCGCCACTTGGTGAGGGTGACGTCGCCGGGCAGCGGCGTGAGTTCGTCGATGACGGCGGCCCGCGCCGGGTCGTCGCCGACGCCCGGCCCCCACCACTCCAGTTGCAGGCCGCGCTGCGCGGGCGTCTGGCCGGACGGTTGGGCGCAGTAGATGACGGGGGTGCCGGCGGCGCGGGCGGCCGCGGTGAGGGTGGCGATGTGGGCGACGGCGGTGCGGATCGGCTCGGCGCCCTGGGGGAAGGCGTCCACGAAGTGGCGTTCCATGTCGTGCACCAGCAGGGCGGCGCGGCCCGGGTCGATGGTCCACGGGACCCGGGCGGGGGGCAGCTCGTCCTCGGTGGGCAGGGCGTAGGGGGCGATGGACGGCAGTGCCATGGCGGCTCGGCCTTTCGTGCTGGGCTGGGGCGTGCGGGGTGGAGCGGGTGAAGCCGGTGAAGCGGGGCGGCCGGGGAGGAGTCGGGTTCCGGCGGGGCCCACCCGGGCCACGGGGCGGGCCCCGCCGGAGTTCTGGGTGCCGCGGGGTTCCCGGGGGTCGGCGGAGTTCCCGGGGGTCGGCGGAGTTCCCGGATGTCGCCGGGTCAGGAGGCCGCGGAGTCGGCCCGCGCCAGGAGCTGGGCGCGCAGCGCCTGCCGCAGCTCGCGCTTGCTGACCTTGCCGACGTGCGTCCGCGGGAACGCCTCGGTGATCTCCACCCGGTCGGGGATCTTGTAGTCGGCGAGCCCGCGCCCGCGCAGGAACGCCTTCAGGGCGATCCCGGACGGGGCCTGGTCGCGGGGTGCGCGCGGGACGACGAAGGCGCAGGTGCGTTCGCCGAGGTAGTCGTCCGGCATGGCGACGACGGCCGCGTCGTGCACGTCCGGGTGGGCGAGCAGGTGGTTCTCCACCTCCTCGGCGGCGATCTTCTCCCCGCCGCGGTTGATCTGGTCCTTGGCCCGGCCCTCGACGACCAGGTAGCCGTCCGGGGTGCGGCGGACCACGTCGCCGGTGCGGTAGTAGCCGTCGGGGGTGAAGGCCGCGGCGTTGTGGGCGTCGGCGGCGCCGTCCGGGCTGTAGTAGCCGCGGATGGTGTAGGGGCCGCGGGTGAGCAGGTGGCCGGGGGTGCCGTCGGGGACGTCGCGGTCCTCGTCGTCGACGACCCGCACCTCGTCGTCCGGGGAGATCGGGCGGCCCTGCGTGGTGCAGCGCACCTCCTCCGGGTCGTCGAGCCGGGTGTAGTTGACGAGCCCCTCGGCCATGCCGAACACCTGCTGGAGGTCGCAGCCGAGCACCGGGCGGACGCGCCGGGCGGCCTGCTCGCTGAACTTGGCGCCCCCCACCTGGAGCACCCGCAGGCTGCCGAGGTCCGGCAGCGCGTCGGGGGCGCCCTGCGCCCGGGCGGCCTCGGCGGCGTCCAGCCAGAGCAGGGCGAGCGGGGGGACGAGCGAGGTGATGGTGACCCGCTCGGCGGCGATCAGCGCGAACGCCTCAGCGGGGGTGGCCCGCGGGGCGAGCACGACGCGCCCGCCGGCGTGCAGCGCGCCGAGGAAGCCGGGCGAGGACATCGGGAAGTTGTGCGCCATCGGCAGCACGCACATCAGCACGGTGTCCGGTCCCAGCCCGCAGATCTCCGCGCTGGCCCGCACCGAGTACAGGTAGTCGTCGTGGGTGCGGGGGATGAACTTGGGCAGTCCGGTGGAGCCGCCGGAGAGCTGGAGGAAGGCGATGTCGGCCGGGTCGGGCTCGGGCACCTCGGCCAGGGCGGCGGCGCCGGCCTCCCTGCCCTCGGCCCGCAGCGCGTCGAGCGAGACGGCACCGAACGGCAGCTCCTCGGGCGCGGAACCGGGCCCGGCACCGGGCGCGCCACCGGGCGCGGCGTCGTCCCCGGTGCCGGCGATCACCACGTGGCGGAGCCGGGGGCAGTGCTGGACGGCGTGCGCGGCGAGCAGCCGGTGGTCGAAGCCGGCGTGCCGGCCGGTGGTGACGTAGCCGACGGCGCCGGTTGCCGTGCAGAAGTGGGTGATCTCGCTGTGCCGGTGGCTGGGCAGCGCGTAGACCGGCAGGGCGCCGAGCCGGAACAGCGCGAAGATCACCTCCAGGAACTCGGCGGTGTTGGGCAGCTGGACGACGACGCGGTCACCGGCCCGCAGCCCGCGCCGGTGCCAGGCCGCCGCCAGCCAGATCGCCCGGGCGTCGAGTTCGGCGTAGGTCCAGCGACGGTCGCCGCTGACCACGGCGACGCGGTCGGGGTGGGCGACGGCTCGGGCGCGGAGCATTCCGTGCAGGGTCTGCCCCGTCCAGTGGCC
The DNA here is from genome assembly GCF_013407765.1 of Allostreptomyces psammosilenae. Lineage (GTDB taxonomy): Bacteria > Actinomycetota > Actinomycetes > Streptomycetales > Streptomycetaceae > Allostreptomyces > Allostreptomyces psammosilenae. Next base: position 885,622 of record NZ_JACBZD010000002.1, on the reverse strand, counting down.
GGCGGCGCGGTAGCGGGCGGCGTACTCCGGCGGCCAGGGGGTGCATCCGGGCAGCATCGTTGACGGTCCTTCCAGTCTTCACGGGCGGGACGACCGAGGTGATCGGCGTGGCGTGGCGGTGGGGCTGGGTGGGGCGGTGGGACGGGCGGTCAGTCGAGGGGGCGCTCCACGCCGGCCGCCAGCAGGAAGGTGCGGAACTTCGCGGAGGTCTCGGCGAGTTCGGCGTCCGGGTCGGAGCCCACGACGATGCCGGCGCCGGCGAACAGCCGCAGGGAGTCGCGTTCCGCCTCGGCGCAGCGGATGGTGACGATCCACTCGCCGTCCCCGTCGGCGTCGCACCAGCCGACCATTCCGGTGAACCAGCCGCGCTCGAAGGGCTCCAGCTCGCCGATGAGGCGCCGGGCGCGGTCGGTGGGCCGGCCGCAGACGGCCGGGGTTGGGTGCATCGCGCAGGCCAGGTCGAAGGAGCTGACGGTGCGGTCGGCGAGCCGTCCGGTGATCCGGGTGGACAGGTGCCACATCGTGGCGGTGCGCAGCAGGGACGGTTCTGCGGGCACGTCCAGCTCCGCGCACAGCGGGGAGAGCGCCTCGGTGATGGACCGGATCACCACGGCGTGCTCGTGCCGGTCCTTGGCGGAGGCGAGCAGCCGCTGGCCGCGCGCGTGGTCCTCGGCCGGGTCCGTCGCGCGGGCGATGGAGCCGGCGAGCGGGTTGGCGGTGAGGGTGGTGCCGTGCCGGGACACCAGCAGTTCCGGGCTGGCGCCGATGAGGGTGCGCGGGCCCGGGTAGGCGCGGGGGCCGGTGGCGCCGTGGTGGGCGCGCGCCGGCAGGTCGAAGGCGAAGGTGTGGCCGCCGGGATCGCGGCGGGCCAGGGCGCGCAGCATCCGGGGCAGGTCCAGCGGCGCGGTGCCGGGGCCACCGGCGGGTTCAAGGCGGAGCGAGCGGGAGAGCACGACCTTCTCCAGCTCGCCGGCACCCATCCGCCGGACCGCCTCGGCGACGGCCGCGCGGTAGACCTCGGGCGCCGGATCCGGGGTGACCAGCCAGCCACCGCCCGCCGCCTCTCCCGGTACCGGGTTGCCGGGGTTCGCGGGGGTGGCCCGGTTCGCGGGGTCGGCCGGGTTGGTCAGCGGGCGGCGGCCGGTCGGCCACTCGTCGACCGGCAGCGGGAGCGCCCGCTGCACGGATGCCGGCACCACCAGGTGCGGGGGGTGCTCGCGGTCGTCCGGGTCGAAGGGGACAGCACCGATGACGATCGGGTGGTCCGCCCCCGCCGCCCGCGCGCTCCGCAGGGTTTCCGCGACGCGCTGGCGCAGGGGCGTGTCCCCCGTGGCCGGGACGGACGCCCGGACGCCGCGGGCGAGGAGCGCGCCGCGCGGGGTGCTGAGGAACCAGGAGCCGCCGGGACGGTATGCCGCGAGGAGGTCGGCGACGTGGGCGGCGGTCTCCGGGCGGCTCTGCCGGGGTATCCAGGGCTGCGCGGGGGCGGTGGTGTGCTGCATGGGGTTCTCCGCAGGGATGGTCTGCCTGGGGTGGTGGTTCGGGGCAGGCGCGGACGAGTGGCGGCCTGGCGCCCCGTGCACGGGTGGCCGGATCACGGCTGGCGGCAGGGCGGGGGGGCGGGTGGGGGGTGGGGGTGTTGGTGGTGCGTTGGTGGTGCAAGTGGGGGTGTTGGTGGTGCAGGTGGCGTTGGTAGTGCGGACGGTCTTGGTGGTCTGGGTGGTCTTGGGGTGCGGGCCGTGATGGGGTGCGGGCCGTGATGGGGTGCGGGCCGTGATGGGGTCCGGGCGGTGTTAGTGGTGCGAGCCGTGTTGGCGGTGCGGATGGGGCGGGGGCGACTCGGCGGGAGACCGGTGGGAGTTCCTGGAGCCTGTGGCCGCCGCCTCCACCCCTCGGGCTGATCTCGCTGGGGCGGAGTTATCCACAGGCGGAAAGTCGGGGGCTGCGGTGGGTCGCTGTTTCGTGCCAAGGTTGAAATAAGGGGGTCCCCCTTCGGGCCCCCTACGGGTGTTGCTCGTGGGGTGGGTGAGGTGCGGGGTGTGCGGGGCGTCTCGTGTGGTGCGCCGTGCCGGTAGCGAACGCTGATGCTCTCTGTGGTGGTGCGCTGACCCTGGTGACTGCTCCTGCCCTGGCGGCTCCACCGGCCCTGGTGGTCGATCGGATCCGGCGGCTCCGGTCCAGTGGCTGACGGCTCCGGCCCGGGTGGCTCCGGCCCAGTGGCTGGTGGCGCGATCCGCGCGGCGCCCGCGACGGGGCCGGCGCCGTCCCGTCCCCGGGTCGGTGGCGTTCCGTCGAGCCCGTCCAGGCCCCGGGTTCACCCGGCGGCGTGCCCGGCCGCCGCGTCAGACGTGCAGCGTGGCGCCCCCGTCCACGTACAGGTCCTCCATGACGACGTGCCGCGCCCGGTCGGAGAGCACGAACAGCACGGCGTCCGCGATGTCCTCCGGCTGGGCGATGCGCCCGATCGGCACGCCCGTGCGGAAGGCCGCGAGGTCGCCGACGAGCACCTTCTCCAGGGCGGCACGCTCGGCCCGTGGGTCGCGCCGCGCCTCCTCCGGCCAGAGCGCCCGCTGCATGGCGGTGTCCGTGGAGCCCGGTGAGACGGTGTTGCAGCGGATGCCGTGCGGCGCCAGTTCGAGCCCGAGGCAGCGCGTGAAGTGCGCGGCGGCGGCCTTGGAGGCGGCGTAGGCCGCCATGCCCGCGCGTGGCGTGCCGGCTGCGTTGGAGGCGACGGTGACGATGTGTCCGCGTCGGCGCGGCACCATCCGGCGGGCGACCGCGCGGGAGGTGTGGAAGACGCCGGTGGCGTTGACCGCGAAGGTGCGGGTCCACGCCTCGTCGGTGGTCTCCACCACCGGACCGGGCGTCAGCACGCCCGCCACGTTGACCAGGATGTCCACGGGGCCGAACCGGGATTCCACGGCGTCCAGTACGCGTTCCACGGCATCCGGGTCGGTGACGTCGAGCGGCTGCGCGCAGACCTCGCCGCCTCCGGCGCGGATCGCCTCCGCGACGGTATGGACGCCCTCCGCGTCGAGGTCCGCCGCGGTGACGGCGACGCCCTCCAGGGCCAGTCCCCGGGCGACGGCGGCACCGATGCCCGCCGCCGCCCCGGTCACCAGTGCGACGGAGCCTTCGATGCGCATTTCGGCCATCTGCTCTGCCCACCTTCCTTCGGGGGAAATTTTTCGCGCCAGCCCTCTTGGACATGACGAGGGCACCTTCGAGGGCGCGGAACGCGGCACCTCGAAAACGAAGGCAAGCCTAACCTAACTATCACGGAGACCCGCACCTGGGTGACCCGGGCGTATGAACTCGCACGTCAGGCCCGTCTTCTGACTGCCCCGGAGGGGAGCCGCAACGGCTGACCACCCACCAGGGTTCGATCAAGGGTCCCCGCCATAACCCCCACGGACGATCTACCCGCGCCGCCCACCACACATGCCGACTGCGCGACGTTTTGCTATGGAAAGTACGGATTCTGCGGTGTTCGAACCTTCGAAAACCGGGAAACGTTGCGCCGTTGGAGCGCTACATTGCGTAGCTGGGGTCCATGGAGTCCGACGCCACCGGACCGTGCGAGGAGGGGACTGTGACATCGGCCACCGGCCCTTTCACGGGCGCCGTTCCTTTGGGGGCGCCCGTGGAGACACCGGAGCGAGCACCCGCGCAGGGCCCGGCGGAGCAGCCGACGGGACAGCGGAAGGAGACCCCGGCGGAGAACGCGACCGACGCGGCGACCGACACCGCCACCACCACGGCCACCAGCGCCCCGACGGACGACGCGCCGGACGAACCGGCCCCGGAACCAGCGTCGGAACCAGCCCCGGAACGCGCCGCGGAGCTCCGCCGGCTCGACGCCGACCCCTTCACCGGCGAGGAGCGCTTCCGCGCCGTCTTCGACGAGTCCGGCATCGGCATCCGGCTCGGCGACCTGGAAGGCCGCACGGTGATGGTCAACCAGGCGTTCGCCCAGATGATCGGGCACAGCCGGCCGGCCGCCGCGGCCCTGCACGACGCCGACCTGCTGCACCCCGACCAGGAGGGCGCGGAGGAGGCCGCGGCCCGCCACCGCGACCTGCTGGCCGGCCGGGTCGACCGGGTCAAGCTCCGCCGCCGCTTCCGGCACAGCAGCGGCCGGCTGCTGTGGACCAGCATGACGATGAGCCTGATCCGGGACGCCACCGGGCAGCCCGTCTACACCCTCTCCCTCGTCGAGGACATCTCCGAGCAGCACGAACTCCAGGAGCGGCTCCGGCACCAGGCGCAGCACGACCCGCTGACCGGCCTGCCCAACCGGGCGTTGTTCTTCGAACGCCTGGAGGCCGCGACCAGCGGCCAGGACGCCCGGGTCGGCGTCTGCTACCTCGACCTCGACGGCTTCAAGGCCGTCAACGACACCCTTGGCCACCACATGGGCGACGACCTGCTGGCCCACGTCGCCGACCGGCTCGCCGACCGCATCGGGGCCGCCGACCGGCTGATCGCCCGGATGGGCGGGGACGAGTTCGTCGTGCTGGTGGAACGCTCCACCGGCCTGGCGCAGGTGACCGCGATCGCCGAGGAGGTGCTGCGCGCGCTGGACGCGCCGTTCGAGATCGGCGGCCAGCGGGTCAGCGTCTCGGCGAGCATCGGCGTCGTCGAACAGGCCGCCGCCCAGACGACCCCGGCCGAGCTGATGACGGCCGCCGACGCCAGCCTGTACTGGGCCAAGCACGAGGGGAAGGGGCGCTGGCGCTGCTGGGAGCCCGACCGCGCCGCCCGCGAGGTCACCCGGCAGCGGCTGGCCACCACCATGCGGCCGGCGATCGAGCAGGGCGAGTTCCACCTGGAGTACCAACCCCTGGTGGACCTGCGGGACGGGGCGCTGCGCGGCGTGGAGGCGCTGGTGCGGTGGAACCACCCCAGGCTCGGCCGGATCGCGCCCAGCGTCTTCATCGGCCTGGCCGAGGAGACCGGCGCGATCGTGCCGCTGGGCCGCTGGATCCTGACCGAGGCGTGCTCCCGCGCCGCCGAGTGGGCCGCCGCGATCGGACGAGAGTGCCCGTTCCTCAGCGTCAACCTGACCGTGCGGCAGATGTGGGAGTCGGACGTCGTCCGCGACGTGCTGCGGGCCCTGGAGGTGAGCGGGCTGCCGCCCGCGCTGCTGCAACTCGAGCTCACCGAGAGCGACCTGCTCGGCGACGCCGGCCGGCCGGTCGAGGCGCTGAACGAGCTGGCCCACGCCGGCGTGCGGATCGCCATCGACGACTTCGGCACCGGGTACTCGAACCTCGCCTACCTCAGCATGCTGCCGGTGCACGCGCTGAAGCTGGACGGCATGTTCGTGCAGGGATTCGGCACGACGGACCGGTCGGGCAGCCGCAACGACACCATCGTCACGGCGCTGGTGCGCCTCGCGCACTCCCTCGGGATCACCGTCACGGCGGAGGGGGTGGAGCGGGAGGAGCAGGTCAGCGGGTTGCGGGCGGCCGACTGCGACCTGGCGCAGGGCTGGTACTTCGCCCGGCCGGTCTCCGCCGAGGACCTGACGGCGATGCTGCTCCGCGGCACCCCGCCGCCCGGGGCCGGCCCGGCCGTCCGGGACAGGTGACCTCCCCGGGCGCCAACCCCACGGGGACGCCTACCGGGACGCCCCCGCGGCCGGCCCCGGGAGGGTCCCCGGGGCCGGCCACCGGGAGCTCGCCGGCCACCGCGACCAGGCCGGCCGGCGGGATCGGACCGGCCGGCGCTCAGCCGGTGGCGTCCAGCTCGCGGATCTGCTCGGCGGTCAGCTCGAGTTCGGCGGCCAGGGCCGAGTCGCGGATGGTCTCCGGACGGCTCGCCCCCGGGATCGGCACGACCACCGGCGACTTGCCGAGCATCCAGGCCAGGCACACCCGCTGCGGGCTCACCTCCAGTTCCTTGGCGATCCGCCCGAAGCGCTCGTAGCTGTCGCCGAGGCCGGTGGCCTTGCCGATGCCGCCCAGCGGGCTCCACGGCAGGAAGGCCAGCCCCAGTTCGGTGCACAGCTCCAGCTCCGGCTCGCTGCTGCGGAACGCCGGGGAGAACTGGTTCTGCACGGAGACCAGCGCGTCACCGAGGATGTCGCGGGCCAGCCGGATCTGGTCGGAGTCGGCGTTGGAGATGCCGGCCAGCCGGATCTTGCCGGCGTCGTGCAGCTCCTTCAGGGCGCCGATGGAGTCGGCGTAGGGCACGGCCGGGTCCGGGCGGTGGAACTGGTAGAGACCGATGGCCTCCACCCCGAGGCGGTCGAGCGACGCCTCGCAGGCGGCGCGCAGGTGGTCCGGGTGGCCGTTCTGCGTCCAGCTGCCGTCGCCCGGCCGCAGGTGGCCGCCCTTGGTCGCGACCAGCACGCCCTCGGCGTCGCGACCGCGCGCGGCCAGCGCCTTGGCGATCAGCAGCTCGTTGTGGCCGACCTCGTCGGCGTCGCGGTGGTAGGCGTCGGCCGTGTCGATCAGGGTGACGCCGGCGTCCAGCGCGGCGTGGATGGTGGCGATGGAGCGCTGCTCGTTGGGCCGGCCCTCGATGCTCATGGGCATGGCACCGAGACCGATGGCGCTCACCTGTACGGGCCCGAGGGAACGCGTGCGCATGGGGATTGGCCTCCAAAGACCTACAGACGGGGAGCGGCCCTCCGCTGCCTGACACAGCGGTCGGCACTGGCCTGCTCCGGCCACCACTCTTCCGCCGGCTGGCCGGATCCGTCCAACACGGATCCGAGAACGCTTCCATCGCCCACGGCGATCAATCAGCGCCGGGCCACGGCGGGCTCGGCCGTCTCCTCGGGTTCGGCGTCGCCCGCCCGGGGCGCTTCGGCGTCGGTCAGGTCCGCGAGCAGGGCGGCGGCGGCCGGGCTGGGGCGGCCGGTGGCGGGCATGGCGACCCACACCCGCCACAGGGCGTCGCCGGCCAGCGGGATCCGGCACAGCCCCTTGGCCTGTTCCTTGTGGGTCACCGGCAGCGGCACCACCGCCGCCCCCATCCCCCTGGTGACCAGGTCCAGCAGGGTGTGCACGTCGCCGACCTGCATGGCGACGACACGTCGCACCCCGGCGGCGGCGAAGGCCCCGTCCACGGCCTGCCGGGCGCCCCAGTCCGGGTGGAAGTCCACGAAGGTGTGCCCGTCCAGGCGGGACCACTCCAGCGGCACGGGGACCTCTCCCGCGCGCCCGGGATCCACCCGGGCGTGGTCGGCCAGCGCGTGGTCGGCCCGGCACAGCAGCACCATCGGCTCGGCCGCCATCGGCAGCAGCCGCACCCCCTCCGGGGGCGTGTCGGAGGAGACGAACGCCAGGTCCATGGAGCCGGTCCGCACCTGCTCCAGCAGCCGCCCGGAGCCCGCCTGGTCCATGTGCACCTGCACGCCGGGGTGGCGCACCCGGAAGTCGGCCAGCAGGCCGACCGGGTCGGTGACGCCGAGGCACTGCTCGGTGCCGACGGTGAGGCGTCCGGTGAGCAGGCCGCGCATCGCCGCCACGGCCTCCCGCGCCCGCGCGGCGGCGGCGAGGGTGCGGCGGGCCTCGGTCAGCAGGATCCGGCCGGCGTCGGTGAGCTGCACCCGGCGGGTGGAGCGGGTGAACAGGTCCACGCCCATCTCCCGCTCCAGGGCGCGGACGGAGGCGGAGAGCCCGGACTGCGCGATGTGCAGCCGCTCGGCGGCCCGGGTGAAGTGCTGCTCCTCGGCGACGGCGACGAAGTGCTCCAGATGGCGTAGTTCCACATTCAGCAGCTTAGGTGCTGGGTCGACGACCACAGGTCCCGCCGGTTACCCCCGCAGGATTTTATGAATCGCTTTGCTAAAGTAGTCGCATGACGACTACGGAAGACGACTACGCCGTCGGCACCGGCCCCGCCACGGTGATAAGCGTGTCGATGCCCAAGGGAACCGCCACCGCCCTCCGCAACCACGTGGGCAAACGAGGGATCTCCGCCTTCGTCACCGAGCTCGTGGAGGACGAGCTCCGTGCGGCGGTCATCGACGAGGTGGTCGCCTCCCACGTGCGCGAGCACGGCCCGTTCCCGCAGGACGTGATCGACCACGTCGACGCGGACTTCGACTTCGACCAGACCGGAGACCGGACGGAATCGCACGACAGGCGCGCGAGCTGAAGGGCGGGGCTGTCGTCCTCGACAGCCAGGGGCTCTCCAAGCTCGTCGAAGGCGACCGCATCGAGGCGAGGCGCTGGCAGCGGGCTCGCGCGGAGGGCATGCGGATCGTCGCCAGCACGCTGACGGTGGTCGAGGTGAGGCACGCCCGGGTACGCGAGGCGCAGCTCAACTGGTACCTGTCGGCGATCAAGCTGGTGCCGGTCTCGGCGGAGATCGCCGGACAGGCGTCCACGCTGCTGCTCAACGCCGGGCTCCACGGCCACAGGTACGCGATCGACGCGGTGGTGGCGGCCACCGCCCTCGACCAGCCCGGCGCCGTCATGCTCGTCACCTCCGACGTGGACGACATGACGAAGCTGTGCGCCGACCACCAGCGAACCGCCCCGTTCAAGATCGTCGGCATCTGAGCCGGCCGGGACGCGGAGGGCCCGCCGGCCCGAGGAGGGGTTCGGGCCGGCGGGCCGGTTCCGGAGCCCCCGCACGGACTCCGGGCGGGGGGTGGTCGCCGGTGCGCTGTCTCAGTGGTGTGTCAGCGGGCGGCGCCTGCCGCCGGGACCTTCTCCAGGTCGGGGCGCGCGCCGTCCTCCGCGTCCGCCGCCGGGTCGTCGTCCGCCCGGTCGTCGTCCGCCCGGTCACCGGCGGCCGGGGCGGTGGCAGCGGCCGCGTCCTCCAGCGGCGGGACGGGCTGGCCGCTGAGCACCTTGCGGGCCCGGTCGTGGTCCATCACGCCCTCCCAGTTGGCGACCACGATGCTGGCCAGGCTGTTGCCGGTGACGTTGGTCAGGGCCCGGCACTCGCTCATGAACTTGTCGATGCCGAAGATCAGCATGATTCCGGCGACCGGCACGGTGCCGACCGTGGAGAGGGTGGCCGCCAGCACGATGAACCCGGAGCCGGTGACGCCGGCCGCGCCCTTGGAGGTCAGCAGCAGCACCGCGAGCAGCGCCAGCTGCTGGCCGAGGGAGAGGTCGGAGTCGGTGGCCTGGGCGACGAACATCGCGCCGAGGGTGAGGTAGATCGAGGTGCCGTCGAGGTTGAAGGAGTAGCCGGTCGGCACCACCAGGCCGACGACCGGCTTCGGCGCGCCGAGGTTCTCCAGCTTGCGCATCAGCTGCGGCAGCACCGACTCCGAGGAGGAGGTGCCGAGCACGATCAGCAGCTCGTCCTTGAGGTAGCCGAGCAGCCGGAAGATGTTGACCCGGTTGGCGGCGGCGATCGAGCCGAGCACCACGACCACGAAGAACAGCGAGGTGCCGTAGAAGAGGGCGATCAGCTGGCCGAGGCTGGTGAGCGTCTCGATGCCGTACTCGCCGATGGTGTAGGCCATGGCGCCGAAGGCGCCGATCGGGGCCAGGTACATGATGAAGTGCAGCATCTTGAAGATGACCGCCGACAGCCGCTCCACGCCGGCCGCGATCGGGGCGGCCTTGGCGCCCACGGCCTTGATGGCGAAGCCGAAGAGCACGGCGATGACCAGTACCTGGAGCACGTCGCCCTCGGCGAAGGCGCCGACGAAGCTGCTCGGCACGAAGTCCGTGAGGTAGTGCCAGGCGCTGGAGTGCTCGCCCTGCTCGATGTAGCTGGCGGCCTGGTCGGAGACGGCGATGTCCTCCGGGTCGGCGTGCACGCCGTCGCCCGGCCGGAAGATGTTGACCGCCACCAGGCCGAGGACCAGGGCCACGGTGGAGACGACCTCGAAGTAGACCAGCGCCTTGACGCCGACCCGGCCGACCTTGCGCAGGTCGTCGACGCCGGCGATGCCGGAGACCACGGTCAGGAAGATCACCGGGGCGATGACCATCTTGATCAGCGAGACGAACATGGAGCCGAGCGGCTCCAGTCCGGTGGCGAACGACGGCCACAGGTAGCCGACGAGGATGCCCGCGGCGATCGCGGTCAGGACCCAGACGTACAGCTGCTGGTACCAGCGCTTGCGCGGCGGGGCGCCGCTCGGGGCGGCGCGGCGCTCGTCGCCAGTGGCGGCGACGGAGGGTGCGGCGGGCATCGGTGACCTCCTGCGGGAACGGCTCTCGGGGTGACCCGGCCCGGCGCGCGGCGTCGCCGCGGCCGAGCGGGTCGGCGCGCCGCCGCGTCCATGGACGCCACCCCCTGAATGTGACGTACGCAACGCGGTGACACGCAGGGGAAACCTTGCGCCGCGCGCCGCGGTGACTTCGCGGTTTCGTTCGTAACGTTCACCACACCGGGGGAACTCGGTACGGGTGGGACGGGAGCGACACTGGGGCACGTGGCCCTCCGCTCCGCGCCCCGACGCGACCGCTCGCTCGGCCGGCGGCTGCTCCGCCTGCAGCTGCTGGTCTTCACCGTGCTGGTGCTCGCCGCCACCGCCCTGACGCTGGTGGCGGAGGAGCACGGTGCCCGCGACCGGGCGGCCCAGCGCGGGCTGGACGTGGCCTGGACGGTGGCGCGCACGCCGACCGTGACGCAGGCCCTGGACGATCCGGACCCGTCCGCCGTGCTCCAGCCGTTCGCGGAGTCGGTGCGGTCCGCCACCGGGGTCAACTTCATCACCGTGATGGCGCCGGACCGCACCCGGTACACCCACACCAACCCCGAGGAGATCGGCCGCCGCTTCCTCGGGCACGTGGAGCCGGCGCTGGCCGGGCGGGCCTTCACCGAGACGTACACCGGCACGCTCGGGCCCTCGGTGCGGGCGGTGGTGCCGGTCACCGACGACGGCGGGCGGGTCCGGGCGCTGGTGTCGGTGGGCATCGGCGTGGACCGGGTGAGCGAGTCGTTCCGGGCGCGCATCCCGGGGGTGCTCGGCTTCTCCGCGCTCGGGCTGTGCCTGGCCGCGGTGGCGGCGCTGCTGATCAGCCGGCGGATCCACCGGCAGACCCTGGGGCTCGGGCCCGAGGAGCTGGCCCGGCTCTACCAGCACCACGACGCGGTGCTGCACGCGGTGCGGGAGGGGCTGCTGATCCTCACGCCGGACGGCCGGGTGACCCTCGCCAACGACGAGGCGCAGCGGCTGCTGGGCCTGCCCCCGGCCTGGCCGGACCAGCCGGACCAGCCGGACCAGCGCGACCGGCGCGATCGGCCGGGCCAGCCGGGCCAGCCGGCGGCGGACGCCGTGGCGGATCCGGCGGGCCGGCCGTTGGGCACGCTGGGGCTGCCGGCGGCGCTGGTGGAACGGCTGGTGACCGGGCGGGTGGGCGCCGACGAGATGCACCTGGTGGGCGACCGGGTGCTGATCGTCAACCGGCAGCCGGTGGTGCACGAGGGGCGGGAGCTGGGCGCGGTGGTGACCTTCCGGGACCGCACCGAGCTGGAGGCGGTCTCCTCGGAGCTGGACTCGGTGCGCGGCTTCACCGAGTCGCTGCGGGCGCAGGCGCACGAGGCGGCGAACCGGCTGCACACGGTGGTGACCATGGTGGAACTGGGCCGCACCCGGGAGGCGGTGGAGTTCGCCACGGAGGAGCTGGCCGCGACCCAGGCGCTGACCGACGAGGTGGTGAGCGCGGTCGACGAGCCGGCGGTGGCGGCGCTGCTGCTGGGCAAGGCGGCGCAGGCGCACGAGCGCGGGGTGCGGCTGGACGTGTCGGCGGACGGCGGGGTGGCGGAGCTGGGCCTGCCGGCACACGACCTGGTCACCGTGATCGGCAACCTGGTGGACAACGCGATCGACGCGGCGGCCGGCGCGGCGGGCGCCGCGGGCCCCGCCGGGTCGGAGGCCGCCCGGGTGTGGGTGTCGCTGCGGACCGGTGGCGCCGACGGCCCCGCCGGCGCGCACGACCCCACCGGGGTGGACGACGCCTCCGGTGCGGCGCAGGAGGCGGGGCCGGTGGAGTACGCGGGGCCGGGGGTGCTCACCGTCACGGTCCGCGACACCGGGCCGGGGCTGCCGCCGGAGGCCGCCGAGGAGGCGTTCACCCGCGGCTGGTCGACGAAGGGCGCCACGGGACGGCGGCAGGGGCGCGGCCTCGGGCTGGCGCTGGCCCGGCAGTCGGCGCGGCGGCACGGTGGCACGGTCCGGGTGGCCCGCCGGCCGCACCCGGAGGAGGAGGGCCGGGAGGTGACGGTGTTCACCGCCACGCTGCGGATGCCGGCCCGGGTCGGCGGGGTGCCCCGCGGGACGGTGGGCGCGCCGGCCGGCCACGGCGGCTGTCCGCCCGGCTGAGCCGGGACTACCGTGGACGTCGCCGACCGAGCCGGTCCCGTCCACCCCACCGGCCCGACCAGCCCCACCAGCCCACCGCCTCCAGTAGCCCGCGCGCCCGACAAGCCCGTCCGCCCCCAGCCATCCGCCCGCCCAGGAGCACCGCCCCACCATGATCCGCACCCTGGTCGTCGAGGACGACCCGCTGCTCGCCGACGCCCACCGCGCCTACACCGAGCGCGTGCCGGGCTTCGAGGTCGTCGGGGTGGCCAGGCGCGGCGAGGAGGCGCTGCGCCTGCTGGCCACCACGCCGGTGGACCTGGTGCTGCTGGACTTCTACCTGCCGGACATGGGCGGGCTGGACATCTGCCGGACCCTGCGGGCGCGCGGGGCGGCGGTTGACGTGATCGCGGTGACCTCGGCCCGGCAGCTGGAGACGGTGCGGGCCGCGGTCTCCCAGGGCGTCGTGCTGTACCTGCTCAAGCCGTTCACCTTCGCCGCCTTCCGGGACAAGCTGGAGAGCTACGCCGAGTACCACCGGCGGACGCGCACGGCCGAGACGGCCCTGGGGCAGGGTGACGTGGACCGGATGCTGGCGGCGCTGCACGAGCCGGGGCGGCCCTCGCTGCCGAAGGGGATCGGGGAGCAGACGCTGGCGGCGACGGTGCGGGCGCTGCGCGAGGCGGGCACGGAGCCCGCCACCGCCCGCGCGGTGGGCGAGCGGCTCGGCGTCTCGCGGATCACGGCGCGGCGGTACCTGGAGTACCTGGTCGAGCGGGGGCTCGCCGCGCGGGCGCCGCACTACGGCGGACCGGGCCGCCCGGAGCACCGCTACACCTGGCACGGTGACGCCTGAGTCGCTCCCGGTGAACCCCGCGGGCGAGCACCCGGGCACCTCACATCGCGGGGACGCCCACCCGTACGGTGGAATTCATCCAGATTTAACAGTTCCGGTCTTCCGGGACCGGAATTCCGGGGAGTTCGGAGAGTTCCGGGAGTTCCCCGGCCGAACTCGGCAAGCGGAGTCGGGCGCTCCGCCCGCCGGCCGCGCCCGGCGTGCGCAGCGCGCCGTCGGGCCGGGCCGATCACCGCCCGCGCCGGCGCCGCACCCACCCCGATGCCCTCCGGAATCACCGTACTGACCAGCGCGAATCCGTCCCGAGCGGGAGGCGGACGGCGCGCCCCGGCCGGCCCGCGCGGTCCCCCGCCGGCCGGCCCGGAGGCGGCGGCCCAGCCGTACGACAGCCGGGGAAGAGCCCCGGCACGACGTCTTCCAAAAAACCACCATATTCTTCCCAAGATCGTTGACATGGGTCAACGCGGGCATGCGATGGTATGTCCAGAACTTCGCGTGATGCCATATCTGACGGGGGTGGACATGGCACATATCGGTTCGGTCGGTTCTCCGACCCACGCAGGCGCACATCCGCGAATCCGCCGGTGAGACGCCCCGCCACGACGACGACGTCACCGCTCGACGACGCACACCCTGACTCCGGGCCCGGCCGGCCCGCCGGCCGACCGCGCCGCGCCCGCGTCCGCGCGCGGCGACGGGTCAGCACGCATGGTGCCGCACCGCGGCGGCGCCGCAGTCATCCGGCGGGTCTCCCGCCGTCGCTCCAGGGCGTCCCCGGAACCAGCGGAGGTACCGCATCATGACCATCGACGACACCCAGGTCCTGATCGTGGGAGCCGGCCCGACCGGCCTGATCACCGCCTGCACCCTGCTGGCCCACGGCGTGTCGGTGCGGATCGTGGACCGCCGCCCGGGGCCGGACGACTCGCCCCGCGCCACCGTGCTGTGGAGCGGGGCGATGGAGTGCCTGCTGCGGGTCGGCGTGTCGGAGGAGGTGGCGGACGCCGCGCTGCCGCTGGCCGGCGCCTCCTACTGGTCCCGGCGCAAGCGGGTCGGCGAGATGCGGTTCGGCCGCCTGGAGGGCACCGCGTTCCCCGGCCCGCTGTGCGTGCCCCAGCCGGTGACGGAGCGGGCGCTGCACGCCCGGCTGACCGCGCTCGGCGGGCGGGTGGAGTGGCAGGCGGAGGCGATCGGGGTGACCGTCCGCGGCTCCGGCGCGGAGGACGGCTCGGTCATCGTCGCGCTGCGGCGCTCGGACCGCCCGGTGGAGCGGGCCACCGCCCGCTGGCTGATCGGCGCCGACGGCATCGACAGCTTCGTGCGCGGCAGCGTGGGCATCGCCTTCGAGGGCGACGACGGTGACCGGGAGCTGATCGTGGCGGACGGCGTCGTCGCCGGTCCCGTCCCGCTGGACGAGGCGCAGTACCACCTGACCCCCGCCGGGATACTGGCGCTGCTGCCGCTGCCCGACGGGGGCCACCGGATCCTGGCCGACGTACCGGTCGGGGAGGGTGTCGAGGGCGCCGCCGCGGCCGGGGCGGGCCGCACCGCCGAGGCCGGTGGGGCCGCTGGGGCCGGTGGGGCCGCCGCCGGGCCCGGGGCCGCCGAGGGCCCGGAGGAGGACGCGCGCTCCGCCCCGCCCGGGGAGGAACTGGTCCAGCGCCTGCTCACCGAGCGCGGCCCGGGCCGGCTGCGGCTGCGCGGCGCGTGGTGGTCGCACCGGCTGCGGGTGCACGGCAAGGTGGCCCGGACCTTCCGCTCCGGTCCGGTGCTGCTGGTGGGCGACGCGGCGCACGCGCACACCCCGGCCGGCGGGCAGGGCATCAACACCGGCCTGCAGGACGGCTTCGACCTCGGCTGGAAGCTGGCGGCCGTGCTGCGCGGGTGCGACCCGGCGCTGTTGGACAGCTACGAGTCCGAGCGCCGGTCGGCCGCCGTGCAGGCGCTGCGGCACGCCGAGCAGCAGGCCCGCGCCTGGCAGTTGAAGAACCCGATCACCCGCGCGGTGCGGGACGCGGCCATGCAGTCCTTCTCCCGCACCGGGATCCTGGAGCGCCAGATGCTGCCCCAGCTCGCCCAGTTGGAGCTGGACCACTCCGGCAGCCCGGCCGTGGCCGACCTCCAGGGTGCCTGGGTGCTGCCCCGGGCGGTCCGGCTGGGGTGGCGCGTGCCGGACACCGGGTTGATCCCGCTGCACGGCACCAAGGCCACCTCGCTGCACCGCTACCTCTCCGCCGGGCGGCACGCGCTGCTGGCGGTGGGCGAGGACGCGGCCGGCGGTCTGGCGGCCCGGGCGGCCGAGGCGCTGCGCGGGCGCGGCGTGGAGGACCTGGTGGACGTGCTGTGGATCCGGCCCGAGGGCACCACCTCGGCCGACGAGGAGGACACCGGCGCCGAGGTGGGGTGCGACATCGCGGTGGTGAACGGCACGCCGGCGGAGAGCGAGGTGTACCAGGGCGGGCCGTGGCTGGTGTACGTGCGCCCGGACGGCGTGGTCGCCGGTCGGGCCAGCGTGGCCGGGGTCCTCGGGCTGCTGGAGCGGCTGCCGTCGCGCCACGGGCTCGTCCGCATCGCCTGCTGATTCCTCCCGTTCGCCGCCCCGCCTTCCCTTTTGGCCGCAGATGGGATCCATTGGAATTCGATGGGGGTTACGCGACTTCCGTCCTCGGCGACCGCCCGGTTTTCGGGTCGGTTAAGCGGGGATGGCGGGCGCGGAAACGGCGGGGGCGTCGGCGGGCGGGTGCGGACCGGCCGTGTCCGGGAGGTAGTTTTGGGTAACTGAACAGGCGGAACGGGTGCAGCACGGTGGACTTCAGCGGCCACACGACGACCGTCGTCGACGCGGCCGCGGGGAAGGTGCGGACGGTGGCGGCGAACGACGTATCCCGGCAGGAACTCGCTGACTTCTTGAAATCGCGGCGGAGAAAGGTGAATCCGGCGGCCGTCGGAATTCCGGTGAACCGGCGCCGCCGCGTTCCCGGACTGCGTCGGGAAGAGGTCGCGCAACTGTCCGGCGTGAGCCTGACCTGGTACACCTGGCTGGAGCAGGGCCGGAACATCAACGTCTCCCGGGAGGTGCTCGGCGGCATCGCCCGGGCGCTGGCCCTCGCGCCGGCCGAGCGCGCCCACCTGTTCCGGCTGGCCGGCGAGGGCGACCCGTGCGAGCCGGAGGCGGTGGAGGAGGAGCCCACGGCGACGGACGACGTCTCCGGCTTCGTGGAGCTGCTGGCCCCCAACCCGGCCTACGCCATGACCCCGTGGTTCGACCTGGTGGCCTGGAACCGGCCCGCCGCGGCGCTGATGGGCCTCCCGCGCCAGCGGCCCGCGGGGGCGCTGAACGCGCTGGCCATGATGTTCGAGGACGAGCGCTGGCGCGTGACCATGCCGGACTGGGAGCGGGAGGCGCGCTGGATCGTGGGGCTGCTGCGGGCGGCGTCGGCGCAGCAGCTGGCCAACCCCCGCTTCGGCGAGCTGATCCGGCACCTGTCGGACACCAGCGAGTTGTTCCGCGCCTGGTGGACCAGCCACGACGTGGAGGAGTTCACCCCGTCCGTGCGGCGCCTGTGGTACCCGGAGGTCGGGGAGCTCCGGCTGAACTACATGCGGTTCGTGGTGGAGGGCCGTCCCGGCCTGTCCGTCGTGGTGCACTTCGCCCCGCCCGGGTCGCCGGAGGCGGAGCGGCTCGAACGGCTGGTGCGTGCCAGGAGCGGCGCGCCCGTCCCGGCCCCGCCGGCCGGCGCGCCGGTGGAATCCGCCGGAGCCGCGGAACCCGTCGACGCGGCCGAGGCCCCGGCCCCGGTGGCCATGGAGGTCCCGGTGCCGGTGGCCGTCCCGGAACCCCCGGCCCGCCCGGAAGCCCCGGCGGTCGCCGAGTATCCCGACGGTGTCCCGGTGACCGCCGCCGGCCCCGCGCTCACTCCGGGCTCGGGCGCCGGCAGGCGTCCCGCCGAAGGGCGCCCGGTCAGCGGGCGGCCGGCCGACGGCGTCGGTCAGTACGGCACGGCGGGCGGACGCCGGCACGGGCCGCACCCGGCCGCGCCGACGCCGCTCACGCCACGCGGTCGACGAGGACCGTCAGTACGGTGATCGCCGCCAGCAGGGCCCACACCGCCCACAGCGAGGCGCCGCCGCCGGCGATGGCCAGCGCGGTGAGCAGCATCAGCCCGGCCGTGGAGGCGGCGAGGAGGGCACGGACGGCGGCGGACCTACGGGGCATCGGCTTCCCTCTCGTCCGAGGATCGCGACTGCCCACATGATGCGGGCGACCCGCCGCCGGGCGCCATGCCCCGGACGAGGGAATCCCCGGTGGCGGGCGCGGCGGAGTGGCCGGTGCGGCGTCCTGGCGGAGCGGCGGCGCGGCGGTCGGGCCGCGAGGGCCGGGCCGCGACGGTCGGGTCCCGGCGTCCAGGCCCCGGCGGCCGAGCCCGGGCGGTCAGCGGTCGTTCAGCCCGGCGAGGTCGCGGGTCAGCGTGTTCCGGAAGGCGGCGGAGGTGGAGGCGGCGGCGAGCAGTGCGTTGCGCGCCGGCCGCAGCGGCGCGGGGGCGGTGGCCAGGCGGGTCAGCCGGCCGGCGAGGCGCAGCACCCGCAGCGCGGCCGGGCGGCGGGCCGCGGTGTAGGCGTCCAGGGCCTCCGGCGGGGCGTCGTCCGCCACGGCGGGGGCGAGCAGCCCGGCCAGCGCCATGGCGTCCCGCAGGCCGAGGTTCATGCCCTGGCCGCCGGCGGGGCTGTGCACGTGCGCGGCGTCCCCGAGCAGCAGCACCCGGCCGGCGCGGTACCGGTCGGCGACGCGGTGGTGGACGCGGAAGCGGGAGCCCCAGGTGACCTCCTCGGCCTCCACCCGCGGGGCCGCGGGGCCCCGGGTGGCGAGCAGTCGCTGGAGGTGGGCGGCGTCCGGCTGCTCGGGGGGCGCGGGGACGGCGGCGACGAAGCGGAAGGCGCCGTCCGGCAGCGGGGCGGACACCAGCATCCCGTCCGGGGAGAAGAACAGCACCACCTCGTCCCGGGGCAGCGGACCGGACACCCGGGCGTCGGCGAGGCTGAAGCTCTCCGCGGTGTCCTTCCCGGTGAAGCCGATGCCCACGGCGCGGCGGACGGTGCTGTTCAGGCCGTCCGCCCCGACCAGCCAGCGCGCCCGCACCGTGCCGCCGTCGGCCAGGGTGGCGGTGACCCCGTCCCGGTCCTGGGCGAGGGAGACCAGTTCGGTGTCCGGGACGACCTCCCGTCCGCCTCGGCGCACCCGGTCGGTGAGGATCTCCTCGGTGCTGGACTGCGGGACCATCAGGGCGTAGGGGTGCGGCACCGGCAGCCGGTCGAACCGGATGGGGACGAGCAGCCGGTCGCGGTCCCGGATGGTGAAGCGGTGGGCGCGCAGGCCGCGTCCGACGAGGGCGTCCACGACCCCGAGCGGCGCGAGCGCCTCCAGCGTGCGGTCGTGGACGACGGCGGCCCGTGAGGTGCCGACGCCTCCGGAGCGGCGGTCGACGAGCGTCACCTCGACGCCCCGGTCAGCGAGGGCGGCGGTCAGGGCGAGCCCGGTCGGGCCGGCTCCCACCACCAGGACATCGGTGTCGACACGGTCGTGACGCACGGCGATCGCCTCCAGAAGTCATCACCTGTTGAGACGACTCTGCGCCCGCGCGCCCATAAAAGTCAACACCTGTTGGCCAACATGCGTTGGCATTCGGGGGTGGCCCACACCTCCGCCGCACCGCGCGTACACGCCGGAGGTGCGGTCACACCGGGCCGGGACTCACTCCGCCCCGCCGGCCGCACCCCCGGCGCCACCCGGCCCCTGGTGCCGGTGCGGCTCCGGATGCCGGTGCGGCTCCGGGTGCCAGGTGTCCGGCGCCTCCGGCACCTGGGACTCGGGCGGGTGCGCGGCCAGCGTCCACGGCGAGGGCGCGGTGGGGCGGGCGGCCTCGACCGCCGGCGGCCCGCCCGGTGCGGCGGCCCGCTCGCCCGCCGGGGTGGCGGCGCCCGCCGGGGCGGTGCCCTGCGCCCGCTCCAGGAAGCGGAGCAGTTCGACCGGGAAGGGCAGCACCAGCGTGGAGTTCTTCTCCGCCGCGACCGCGACCACCGTCTGGAGCAGCCGCAGCTGCAGGGCGGACGGGCTCGCGGACATCGTCCGGGCGGCCTCCGCCAGCTTGTGCGAGGCCCGCAGCTCGGCGTCGGCGTTGATGACCCGCGCACGGCGCTCCCGCTCGGCCTCGGCCTGCCGCGACATCGAGCGCTTCATGGTCTCCGGGAGGGAGACGTCCTTGATCTCGACCCGGTCCACGTGCACGCCCCAGCCCACCGCGGGGCTGTCGATCATCAGCTCCAGGCCCTGGTTCAGCTTCTCCCGGTTGGAGAGCAGGTCGTCCAGGTCGCTCTTGCCGATGATGGAGCGCAGCGAGGTCTGCGCCATCTGCGAGACGGCGAAGCGGTAGTCCTCCACCTTGATCACCGCGTCGGCCGCGTCCACCACCTTGAAGTAGACGACCGCGTCCACCCGGACGGTGACGTTGTCCCGGGTGATGCCCTCCTGGGCCGGGACGGGCAGGGTGACGATCTGCATGTTCACCTTGTGCAGGCGGTCGATGCCCGGAACGATCATCGTGAATCCGGGGTCCCGCACCCGGGGCTGCAACCTGCCGAGGCGCAGCACCACCCCTCGCTCGAACTGCCGCACGATGCGGGCGCTGGCCATGAACCCCACCATGCCCAGGATCAGGACGGCCATGATCAACAGGAGCATCACGGCACCCCCTCGCTGTGGACGCGCTTAGTGATACCGCTCTCTCCACCGTACCGCCGCACACCCCGACCAACCCGGTCGAAAAATCCTGACAGATGCCGATAAAGACGGCCCAAACACCGCCCCGCAGCCGCCCGGAACGCCCCTGGTGAACGGGCCGGCGGGCCCGGACCGGGAGGCCTCGCCCGCCGGAGCCGTCCACCACGTGACATCGGTGCTGCCGGGGCCGCCGGTGGATGGCAGGATCGTGGCGGCGGGGGTGGTGGAAGCCCCCACAAAGTGGGGTACCACGCAGCCGAGACCCATCACGTCGGAGGGCGGGGCGATGAACGTCAGAGTCGACGAGCAGGCCAGCGATGCGATCAGGGCCAGCGGCCCGGTGATCGACCTCAACTGCGACCTCGGAGAGGGGTTCGGCATCTGGCGCCTGGGGGAGGACGAGGCGCTGCTCCCCCTCATCACCAGCGCCAACGTCGCCTGCGGGTTCCACGCCGGCGACCCCTCCACGATGCGCAGGGTCTGCGACCTCGCCGCGGAGCACGGCGTGGCCATCGGCGCGCAGGTCGCCTACCGCGACCTGGCCGGCTTCGGCCGCCGCTTCATCGACGTGGACCCGGCCGAGCTCACCAACGACGTGCTGTACCAGATCGCCGCGCTCGACGGCTTCGCCCGCGGCGCCGGCACCCGGGTCTCCTACGTCAAGCCGCACGGCGGCCTCTACAACGCCCTGGTCACCCACGCCGCCCAGGCCGCCGCGGTGGTGGAGGCGGTGCGCCGCTACGACCCGACCCTGCCCGTCCTCGGGCTGCCCGGCTCGCAGATCCTGCGGCAGGCCGCCGACGCCGGCCTCACCCCGATCGTGGAGGCGTTCGCCGACCGCGCCTACACCGACCAGGGCGCCCTGGTGCCGCGCCGCCAGCCCGGAGCGGTGCTGGAGGACCGGGCGACTGTGGTCGACCGCAGCGTGCGGCTGGCCAAGGACGGCGTGGTGGAGTCGGTGGACGGCAACCTGGTCGCGATCACCCCCCGCTCGCTGTGCGTGCACGGCGACACGCCCGGGGCCGTGGCCATCGCGGGAGGCATCCGGGAGGCGCTGCTGTCAGCGGGGGTGACGATCGCGCCGTTCGTTCCGGTGCCCGCGCCGACCCGGCGGTGAGGCCCCGGTGAGCACGCGGCCCACGGGGGCGGCTCCGGCGGGCACCGGCCCCACCGGAGCGGAGGGGTCCCCTCCCCCGGCTCCCCCGACTTCCCCCGTTGCCCCGGATCGCGCGGAGCGCCCGGACTTCCCCGGCTGCTCGGACTCCCCGGGCTCCCCGGACTCCTCGGACTCCCCGGCGCTGTCGCTGCGCCCGGTGGGCGGGGCGGCGCTGCTCGCCGAGTGCGGTGACGGACCGGAGGAGACGGCGCGGCTGTTCCGGGCACTGGCGCCGGTCGCGGCCGAGCGGGGGTGGGAGCTGGTGCCGGCCGCGCGCACGGTGCTGGTGCGCTTCGACGAGCGGACCGACGACCTGTTCGCCGTGGGGCGGACGGTCCGCGCCGTCGCCACGGGCTCCCCGCATGACTCCCCCGGCGTCGCGTCCCGCCCCCCGGAGGCACCGCTGGTCGTCCCCGTGCGCTACGACGGGCCCGACCTGGCCGAGGTCGCCTCCCGGCTGGGGCTCGACGTCCCGGAGGTCGTCGCCCTGCACAGCTCGGCCGAGTACACCGTCGCGTTCTGCGGCTTCACCCCCGGATTCGGATACCTCACCGGCACCCCGGAGCCGCTGCACCTGCCCCGCCGGGCCACCCCGCGGACCCGGGTGCCGGCCGGCTCGGTGGCCGTCGCCGGGGGCTTCACCGGCATGTACCCGACCGCGTCGCCGGGCGGCTGGTGGCTGCTCGGCAGCACCGACGCCCCGCTGTGGGACGTCCACCGGCAGCCGCCCGCGCTGCTGACGCCCGGCCGGCGGGTGCGCCTGGAGCCGGTGCGGGCCGGGGCGGGCGCGCAGGCGGAGGGAGACCGGTGAGCGTGCAGGTCCGCGCCCCCCGGACGGCACGCCCGGGGCCCGCGCCGCAAACCCGGGGCGTGATCGAGGTCGTGCGTCCGGGCCCCCGGGCCACCGTGCAGGACGCCGGACGCCCCGGCTACGCCGCGCTCGCCGTGGGCCGCTCCGGCGCGGCGGACCAACGCGCCTTCCGACTGGCCAACCGTCTGGTCGGCAACGAGGAGTCGGCCGCCGCCGTCGAGTGCACGCTGGGCGGGCTGCGGGTGCGCCTCCCCGCCGGCGGGATCATCGCCCTCGCCGGCGCCCCCTGCCCCGCCACCGTCCACCCGGCCGGCACGGCCGACGCGGCCTTCCGGACGGCCTTCCGGACCGACGCGGCCTCCGCGAGCACCACGGCCTCCGCGAGCACCACGGCGGCACGCCGCCCCCGTTCCATCGGGTTCCACTCGGCCGTGTGGATCGGCCCCGGGGAGGAACTCCGGCTGGGCACCCCACCCGCCGGCCTGCGCACGTACCTGGCCGTGCGGGGCGGCGTGGACGTCCCGCCCGTGCTCGGCTCGCGCTCGACGGACACCCTGGCACACCTCGGTCCGGCCGCACTGCGCGCCGGCGACCGGTTGCCGGTCGGGGCCGCGGCGGTGACCCAGCCGTGGTGGGACGTCGTCCCGGCCCCGCCGATCCGGCCGGAGCCGGTGCTGCGGGTGCTGCCGGGGCCGCGTGACGACTGGTTCACCCGCGACGCCCTGCTCCGGCTGTGCTCCGCCCCGTACACCGTCACGCCGGACGCCGACCGGATCGGGGTACGGCTGGCCGGGCCCGAGCTGGTGCGCGCCGTCCCGGGGGAGCTGCCCTCGGAGGGCATGGTGGCCGGGGCGCTCCAGGTGCCGCCGGACGGACAGCCGGTGCTGTTCCTGGCCGACCATCCGGTCACCGGGGGCTACCCGGTGATCGGCGTGGTGCTCGCGGACGACCTGCCGGAGGCCGCCCAGCTGCGCCCTGGCGGCCTGGTCCGCTTCCGTGCCCTGCCCCGCCCCCCGGTCTGACCGCCGGCCGACCTGACCGCGGCCCAGGGCAACGGGGCCTCAACGGCCGGTCTGACCGCCGCGCCGGGCGACCGGATTTCAGCGGCCGGTCCGCCATGAGTCCGCGATGGGGTCGCCATGGGTCGGCCGCGATTGACCGCGGGTTGATGGCGGGTTGACGGCGGGTTGACGGCGGGGGCGGCCACCGATGCCGCCGGACCGGCCAGCAAATTGGTGAACGCTCAACCACACCTAGGGAAGCCCTGGTGGCCCCCCCGATTTCCACGCTCTCACGGGAGCTCGGCGTGGCGGGAGTCCCCCTTCCAAGCTGTGGATAACTCCGGTGAACGCTCAACCACACCTAGGGAAGCCCTGGTGGCCCCCCGATTTCCACGCTCTCACGGGAGCTCGGCGTGGCGGGAGTCCCCTTTCCGAGCTGTGGATAACTCTGGTGAATCTTCAACCGGGCCTGGCCGGGCCTGGCCGAGCCGGGTAGGGCCAGGCCAGGTAGGGGGCGGGGCAAGTCAAGGCGGCCCGGATCTGGTCGGGGCGGCCCGGGTCAGGGCAGGACGCGAGTCAAGGCGGCCCGGGATCGGGGCAGGACGGGATCGGGGCAGGACGGGGCGGCGACCCGGATCAGGCCGGAGCTGGCGCGGTCAGGCCGGAGCTGGCGCGGTCAGGCCGGAGCTGGCGCGGTCAGGGCGAAGCTGGCCGGTCAGGGCGAAGCTGGCCGGTCAGGGCGAAGCTGGCCGGTCAGGGCGAAGCTGGCCGGTCAGGGCGGAACCGCCGCGCGGCCGCGGATCAGCCACCGGGCGCCGCCGCGGGCGCCGGCGCCGTGGCTGCGGCCGTCTCCTCCCCGCTGGGGCGCCAGTAGCGCCCGTGCTCCCGGGCCAGCAGGCCGTCGTCCACCAGGTGCCGGCGCAGCGTGACGTGGTCGGTCTCGCCGCCGTCGCACCAGCCGCGCAGGATGTCGTTGACCTGCCGCTCGTCGTACTCGTCGCCGAACGCGAAGGCCCGCTCGGCGACGTGACGCAGCACCAGGCGACGCCGGCCGAACCGCGCGGGGAGCCGGACCAGCCGGCCGTCCCGGACGAACGCCCGCAGCACAGCCTCCGCCTGCCGCCCGCTTGCGGGGCCGAGGGCGTGGCCGTCGTCGGGTCGGGGCATGGGCGTCGCGGCGGGGGTCTCAAGAGCCATGCGCGCACCCTAGACCGCGCCCTCGGGGCCGCGCGCGGCGTTTTCCGCCCTCTCGGCCCGAGCCCCCGGCAGGCGCGGCCGACGGGCGCCGCAGGCGGGCCCGGCCTCTCCCGGACGACCGGACGACGGACCGCCATTCGAATGATTGTTCCGTCCGTTCCCGTTAGGTGGGCGCCGATTGGGCACTGGTGTACCGGTCTTCGCCGGCACCTCACCGGGAACGCCGCACGGGAAGAAGAGAGGGGCGAGTGATGGGAAACGCCAAATACATCATGTTCCGCATGACGGATGGCTTCTACCTTACCGCCGAGGACATCACGAAGCTCAGCCGGCAGATCCTGGACTGCGCGCAGACCGATTCCCGGCCCGGCGAATCCGGACACGACCGCGAACCCGGACGGAATCCGGCGGAGGACGGCGCGGTGGATTCCCCGGACGGCGCCACGCGCATCACGCGCTGGCGGAACGAGAGCGATCTGCCGGCGTACGTGTACAGCACCGCCAGGCCGCAGGAGAGCCTGACGATCCCGAGCCGGGAGGACGGCGGCGGCCGGGAGCGGCCGATGTGGCTGCCGTGGCGCGGGCAGGGCCACCTGGAGATCGTCACCAAGATGCGCACGTACGACGTCTGGGACGACCGCGAGACCCGGCGCATCACGTACAAGTTCAGGCCGGAGGGATGGGAGCGGGGCAGGGCGCTCCTGGACCGGACCAGCGGCGAGTACACGCTCACCGTCCAGCCGGACGGCAGCGTTCAGGCGTCCCCGAACTGACGCCCGGGTTCCCGCGCCGCTTTCGGCGTTCGCCCGTCGTCCCGTGTTCAGCGGCCGAGTTAAGGAGAGACACCCATGACCGTCGAACGGCCCGACCTGCCGGACCTGCCCGCCCCCGAGAAGGCCGATCGCCGCCCGTTCCGGAACCGGCTGGCGACAATGGCGCTGACCGAGGAGCACGTGCGGAACTATCCCGTCGCGGATCCGAACGCGGAGGACCGGCGGCGCACGCTGGAGCGGATCGGCGCGGAACTCAGCGGGCATCTGATCGTCGACCCGGCGCGCCAGTGGTACGCCTTCGGGGAATTCCATCCGGTGAGCGACCACGTCGTCTACAACCCCGGTCCGCAGACGGCCAGCTACGAGATGAGCTGGTCCGACACCACCTCGGTGGCACACAGCGTGGAGGTCGCCTCCGGCGCGGGGGTCGCCATCAAGGAAATCTTCGAGGTCGCGGTCACCGCCACCTACGGCCAGGCCTGGACGGACGAGCACACCAAGGGCGAGGCGGTCGCCGTCGGTATCCGTCCGGGACACTTCGGCTGGATCGACCGGGCCACCCTGATCAGCACCGTCGAGGGCGAGTTCTTCCTCTCCGAGAGGCGCCTGACCACGCTGGGCGGCGCCGACTTCTGCCGCGACTTCTTCCCGGAGGTGGAGCCCTTCCGGTGGACCGGCGTGGCCAGCGGCCCGGGCAGGGTCGGCACCATGACCGGCGTGCTGATGACCGCGCAGCGGCCGGCCGACGAGGAGACGTTGCGTCTCCTGGAGGGGGTGGAAGGGGTGCGGCGCCACGGCGACCTGCGGCTGTTCCCCAGGGACGCCTTCCTCGGCGTGCCGTCCGCCGCGGAGGTGCTGCGCACCCCGGTCGGGGGCGGCGCCTCCGGTGGGAACGGGTCCGGTGGCAACGCGTCCGGCGACCCGGCGGCTGCCTCGGCCGCCCCCGCGTACCGGAGGCCGGCGGCCGAGGCGCTCACCCCCGCGCACGGCACCGCCCGCCCGGGGGTCCGGGTGAGCAGCCGCACGGAGTCCTTCGAGGTCGTCACCTTCGCCGGGGGCGAGCAGCCGGAGATCCTGGGCGCGGCGAGCGACTGGATGCGCCGGCACCCGCAGGTCCGCACGGTGGCCGGCAACTGGCGGTGGGATCCGCTGAACGAGCGGACCGGCACGGCGCTGTGGCTGCTGGACCTCGTCGTCGAGCACCGGCGGGAGCGGCCGCGGACCGGTTCCTCACCGGTGCCCCGCTGACCGGTCACGGCCGCCGCCGAGCCCCCTCGGCGCGTCCCGGGGCGGGGACGCGCCGAGGGCCGTGGGTGCACCAACCGCGACGCCCCCGCCGCCGCGGTGCCGGTGCCGGGACCGGGGCCGCGGGCCGCGGGCCGCGGGCCGCGGGCCGCGGTGCCGATGCCGCCGGGGCTCAGCCGCCGAGCAGCCCCCACGCCTTGGCCACCAGCTCGTAGGAGCGCAGCCGGGTGTCGTGGCCCGGCGCGTTGGTGGCGACCATGATCTCGTCGGCCCGGGTGCGCTCGGCCAGCGCCTCCAGTTCGGCGCGGACGGTGTCCGGCGCGCCGATCGCCATCGGCTCCGACCAGTGGTCGACGAACGCCTGCTCCTGCGGGCTGAACTCGTAGGCCGCCGCCTCCTCGACGGTGGGCAGCCGGCCCGGCCGTCCGGTGCGCAGCCGGATCATGGCCAGCGCCCCCGCCCGCGCCAGGGCACGGGCCTCCTCCTCGGTGTCGGCCGCGACGACGCCGGCGCACACCATGGCGTAGGGCTCCTGGAGCACCTCGGAGGGCTGGAAGCTCGCCCGGTACAGCTCCAGGGCGGGCAGCGTGTTGGCGGCGCTGAAGTGGTGCGCGAAGGAGAACGGCAGGCCGAGCTGGCCGGCGAGCTGGGCGCTGTACCCGCTGGAGCCGAGCAGCCAGATCGGCACCGCGCCCGGGCCGACGTCCGGAACCGCGGCGATCCGGCTGAAGGGGTGCGGGCTGGGGAAGGAGCCGTCGAGGAATCCGCGCAGCTCGGCGAGTTGCTCGGGGAAGTCGTCGACGCCGTGCGGGTCGGCGGTGGTGCGGCGCAGCGCGCGGGCGGTGGCGGGGTCGCTGCCGGGGGCGCGGCCGAGGCCGAGGTCGATCCGCCCGGGGTGGAGGGCGGCCAGGGTGCCGAACTGCTCGGCGATGACCAGCGGGGCGTGGTTCGGCAGCATGACGCCGCCGCTGCCGAGCCGGATCCGCCGGGTGACCGAGCCGAGGTGGGCGAGGAGCACGGCCGGGGAGGAGCTGGCGATGCCGGGCATGTTGTGGTGCTCGGCCACCCACAGGCGGTGGTAGCCCCAGCCCTCGGCCGAGCGGGCCAGCTCCGTGGAGGTGCGCAGGGCGTCGGAGGGGGTGGTGCCGCTGGTGACCGGGGCGAGGTCGAGGACGGACAGCGCCGGCCGACCGGTGGCGTCGCGGCCGGGCAGGTCGGCGGCCGGGCCGGCCTGCGGGGTCGATCCGGCGGACGGGTTCGCGGTGGTGTGCTGCGGGGCGGTGGGGTCGGCGCTGGTCACTGCGTTGGGCTCCTCGGCGACCGGGGACGGGTGGGACTGCGTCCCCGAACAACCACTTGGCCTAGCCAACTATTCCTGGCGGTTGCGGCGCGGACGACGGCCGCGGGGATGGCCGTATCGGGTCAGCCGGCCCTGCCGCGCGTGGCGTGCCGGTGGCGGGGCCGGGAGAATCGTTCCTGATCATTCGTTCCTGATCAGCCGCCGCGACGGACCCCGCGCGACGGCACGGCCCGCGCCCCGGCGAGCGGACGCGGGGGAGACGAGGGAGAAGGGCACCCATGGCCTCCGTCGAGCAGGTGACCCCGCCGTTGTGCGACCACGGCGAGGGGCCGGTGTGGTTCGCCCCCTGGGGCGGGCTGCGGTGGGTCGACATGCTCGTCGGCGACGTCCTCGCCCTCGACCACAGCACCGGCGAGACCAGCCGGCACCACGTCGGCTCGGTGGCGGCCGTGCTGCGCCCGCGCCGTGACGGCGGGACCGTGCTGGCGCTGGAGCGCGGCTTCGCCCTGCTGCCGCCGTCCGGGATCGCGGCCGGGGAGAAGGGCGCCTGGGACGGGCTGACCGCTGGCGCGGTGCCGGAGCCGCTGGGCGAGCTGTGGAGCGATCCCGGGGTGCGGATGAACGAGGGGGGCTGCGATCCCGACGGGGTGTTCTACTGCGGGTCGATGGCCTATGACAAGACGCCCGGCGCGGGCCGGGTGTACCGCCTGGGGCCGGACCTGGCGGCCGGCACGGCCGAGCCGTTCGGCGCGGTGACCATCTCCAACGGCTTCGGGTTCAGCCCGGACCACACCCTCGCCTACTACATCGACACGCCGACCCGGCGGATCGACGTCTTCGACTTCGTGCCCGGCCGGGGGCTGAGCGGCCGGCGGCCGTTCGTGCGCATCCCGGACGAGGCGGGCGTTCCGGACGGCCTGACGGTGGACGCCGAGGGCGGCGTGTGGGTCGCGCTGTGGGGTGGGTCGGCCGTGCACCGGTACGCGCCGGACGGTTCGCTGTCGGAGGTGCTGAGCCTGCCGGCCACCCAGGTCACCGCCTGCGTGTTCGGCGGGGACGGCCTCGACGAGCTGTACGTCACCACCTCCCAGCAGGAGATCGACCCGGCCGGCCAGCCGGCCGCCGGAGCGCTGTTCCGGGCCGAGGTGGGCGTGCGCGGACTCCCCGTGCTCCCCTTCGCCGGCTGAGCCCTTCCACCTGCTGGCCGGCTCAGCTCTCCCCGCATGCTCCTGCCACCTGGGGCGCACGCTCCTGACACCCAGGTCACGTGCTCCTGCCAGCCCGGCCGCGTACTCCTACCGGCCCGGCCGCATGCTCCTGACACCCAGCCTTAGGGCGTCAGGAGCATGCCATTTCCCGCGCCCACTCCCCCGAATGTTCTGGGGGGACCCCCTGTTTCAGGATCCCATGGCGCGATGACGGAGCGCAGCCCCCCACTTTCCGTCTGTGGATAACTTCGATTCGACCGCGGACAACTCCGGCCCGTCCCCCGCGCATACGGCCCATCCCCCGCGTGAATCCGGCCCCATCCCCGGCTCCCCCCACCCAATCCCCATCCCACCCCGCCCGCCTCCGGAGCGAATATCCGCAGGCCATCCCCCGGCGCGTGTCGCAATCGTTACCGGATCAATCGGATTACCCATGACAAACCAGGGCACGGATCGCCCCCGGCCCTGGCGCCCCCACAGTGTCCGGGTCCGAACGCCTACCACGAACGCGGGAGGAACATGTCTGTCCAGCGGACCGGAATCGGGTCACCGCCCACGGCGGCCCCGGCGCACCACGACCCACCCCAGCCCGGCGGCCGGCGGGTGCCCCGCCGCCGCTTCCTGCGCGGAGGGGCGCTGACCGCGCTGGGCGCCGCCGCGGCGGTGGGCGGGCTGGCGGGGGCGAGCGGGTGCGGCCGCGTCTCGCTCGCCTCCGACGTCCCGGGCGGCAACCTGCTGGAGCAGTTGCGGGAGAAGGGCCAGGTCCGGCTCGGCATTGCCGGCGAGATCCCGATGGGCTACATCGACGACCAGGCCCGGCTGACCGGCCAGTCCCCCACCGTCGCCCGGACGGTCTTCCAGCGCCTCGGGGTGGGCACCACCACCGCCGTGCCGACCGACTTCGGCTCGCTGATCCCCGGCCTGAAGGCCGGCCTGTTCGACTGCATCGCCGCCGGCATGTACATCACCCCCGAGCGCTGCCAGGAGATCGCCTTCAGCGACCCGGACTACCAGATGCCGGACGCCTTCATCACCGGGCGGGGCAACCCCGCGGGCCTGCGCGACTACACCGACATCGCCGCGGACGACTCGGTGGTCCTGGGGGTCGCCAGCGGCGGCATCCAGATCTCCTACGCCGAGTCGTTCGGCGTGCCGCAGAGCCGGGTGCGGGTCTTCCCGGACAACCTGGCGGCGCTGGACGGCCTGCTCGCCGGACGCACCACCGTCATGGCCGCCACCTCCATCACCCTGCGCAACCTGCTGGCCGACGGCAGCCATCCCCAGCTGGAGATGACCGAGCCGTTCTTCCCGGTCATCGACGGTGTCAAGCAGTGGGGCGCCGGCGGCTACGGCTTCCACCCGCTGCAGACCCGGCTGCGCGACGCGTTCAACGTGGAGCTGGCCAAGCTGAAGGCCAGCGGCGAACTGCTCCGCCTGGTCCGCCCGTTCGGCTACACCGAGGCCGAGATGACCGACCTGACCGCCGAAGAGCTGTGCGCCGGAACCGCCGGCGCCGGCGCGTGACGCGGCGCGGGAGCTGTTCACCATGACCATGCCGCTGTTCCTGCTGCTCCTCCAGGGGCTGTGGGTGACGGTCCAGCTGACCGTCCTGGCCGCCGCGCTGGCGACGGTGTTCGCCTTCGTCGCCGGCCTGGCCCGCACCTCCACCCGCCGCCCGGTCCGGATCCTGGCCGGCCTGTACGTGGAGGTCTTCCGCGCCACCTCGGCCCTGGTGCTGATGTTCTGGCTGTTCTTCGCCCTGCCCATGCTGGGCTGGCAGCTGGCCCCGCTGTGGGCGGGCACGCTGGCCCTCGCCCTGTCCTACGGGGCCTACGGCGCGGAGGTGGTGCGGGCGGCGGTGGCCGCCGTGCCCGCCGGGCAGACCGAGGCCGCCGTGGCCCTGAACCTGACCCGCTGGCAGCGCACCCGCCTGGTGGTGCTGCCGCAGGCCGTCGTCGAGATGCTGCCCAGCTTCAGCAACCTGCTGATCGAGCTGCTCAAGGGCACCTCGCTGGCCTCCATCGTGGTGATCGCGGAGCTCACCTTCGACGCCAACCTGGTGCGCCTGGCGACCGGCGACAGCGCCCTCGTCTACGCGACCATCCTGGTGCTGTACTTCGCCGTGGCCTTCCTGCTCACCCGTGTGATGCGGCTGCTGGAGCGGCGCGCCAAGGCCGCCGTCGGGCGCGGCCCCGCGGCGCCCACCGCGCCGGACCCGGCGGCGCCACCGGCGCCGACCGGCGGGCCGCTCGCCGGGGTGGCCGGCGCGCTCCGACGCCTGGCCCCGGCCGGCGCCCGCACCGGGACCGCGGCCGGCGCCCGCACCGGGACCGCGGCCGGCGCCCGAACCGGGACCGCGACCGGGGCCCGAACCGCGACCGGGGCCCGCGCCCGCGCCGGGGAAGGGAGCGCCGCATGAGCTGGGACTGGGACTACACCCGGGCCTTCCTGCCCGACCTGCTCGCCGGTTTGTGGACCGCCGTCCAGGCCACGGCCCTCGGCTCGGTGCTCGCCTTCGCCCTCGGCCTGGTGTGGGCGCTGCTGCTGCGCTCCGGCAGCCGCTGGGTCACCTACCCGGTGCACGGCGCGGTGGAGTTCGTCCGGAACACCCCGCTGCTGGTGCAGCTGTTCTTCCTCTTCTACGTCCTGCCGTCGACCGGGATCGCCTTCTCGCCGCTGGCCACCGGGATCATCGGCCTGGGTCTGCACTACTCCACGTACACCGCCGAGGTGTACCGCGCCGGCATCGACGCCGTGCCCCGCGGGCAGTGGGAGGCGGCCACGGCGCTGAGCCTGCCGCGCACCCGGGTGTGGACCTCCGTGGTGCTGCCGCAGGCGATCCGCCGGGTGGTGCCGCCACTCGGCAACTACATCCTGTCCATGTTCAAGGACACGCCGATGCTCTCCGCGATCACCGTGCTGGAGATGCTCAAGCGGGCCCAGGAGGTCGGCGCGGAGTCCTTCCGCTACCTGGAGCCGATCACAGTGGTCGGCGTGCTGTTCGTGCTGGTCGCCTACCCGACCTCACTGGCCCTGCGCGCGCTGGAACGGCGGGTCGCCGGGCCCGTCGCCACGGCCCGATGACGGCCCGCCAGGTCCCACCCGTCCCCCCACGCGAGGCTCACGTGACCACCCACCCCTCCCCCACCCCCACACCGTTCGCCACCGGCACCGACCGGTCGGCGGAACTCGTCCGCTTCGACCACGTCACCAAGCGGTTCGGCGACCACGTCGTGCTGGACGACCTGGACTTCGCCGTCGCCCCGCGCCGGCACGTCACCCTGATCGGCCCCTCGGGTTCCGGCAAGACCACCATCCTGCGCCTGCTGATGACGCTGCTCCGCCCGGACGAGGGCACCATCACCGTGGACGGCGACCTGCTCACCCACGAACGGCGCGGCGGCCGGCTGGTCCCGGCCGGCGAGCGGCACGTCCGCGCGGTGCGCCGGAAGATCGGCATGGTCTTCCAGCAGTTCAACCTCTTCCCCAACATGCGGGTGCTGCGGAACATCACCGAGGCCCCCGTGCACGTGCTCGGGCGGGACCGGGACGAGGCCGAGCAGCGCGCCAGGGAGCTGCTGGAGCTGGTCGGGCTCTCCGACAAGGTGGACGCCTACCCCGGCCAGCTCTCCGGCGGCCAGCAGCAGCGGGTGGCGATCGCCCGGGCGCTGGCCATGGAGCCCCGCGTGCTGCTGCTGGACGAGGTCACCTCGGCACTGGACCCGGAGCTCGTGGCCGGCGTGCTGGACCTGCTGCGCGACGTGGCCCGCAGCACGGACGTCACGATGGTCTGCGTGACGCACGAGATGTCCTTCGCCCGGGACGTCTCCGACACGGTGCTGATGTTCGACCAGGGGCGGGTCATCGAGTCGGGCCCGCCGGAGAAGATCTTCACCGATCCGGAACAGCCCCGCACCCGGGAGTTCCTGAGCGCCGTGCTGGAGAACTGAGCGGTACTCACCACGCCCTGCCCGCAACGATTTCCGGCGCCCCGGCGGTTCGCCGCCGGGGCGCCGCCGCGTCGCCTTCCCGCCCTTTTCCGCCGGGACATTGTCCGACTTTCAGTCTCGTCATCCCATCCTCAAGTCGGAGATATGGGAGAAATCGAGAAATCCTAACGGTTCCGGACGGTACACAGTTCGCGGAGCGCACATTACAGCATTCGCACCACTTTATCCCCCAAAACACCCAAAATCCACCCAATAAGCGGGCGGGAAGGAGCTCGCCGAATTCACCACCCGCTGCCCGTGGGTAGTTTCGGAGAGTAGTTCCACCCTCACTCTCAGGGACGACCCATGAAGCTCGACACCTCCCGGGCTACCCCCCGCGTACGTCACGCCAGGCGTGCGATCACCCTGACCTCCTTCATCCACTCGGCCGTCTACACCAGCTGGGTGGCCCGCATCCCGCAGGTCCAGGACGCCCTCGGCCTCAGCACCGCGGAGCTCTCCGAGGCCTTCCTCGGCCTCACCTTCGGACCGCTGCTGTCCATACCGCTCGTCGGTTGGGCCACCCACCGCTACGGGAGCCGCGTAGCGGTACGGCTGACCCTGCTCGCGTCCTGCGTCACGCTCGGGCTGCCGGCCCTCGCCGGCAACCTGGCCACGCTGTTCGTCTGCCTGGCGCTGTTCAGTGCGGCGACCGCCGGGCTGTCGATGGCGCTCAACGCCCACGGCGTGACGGTGCAGGCGCACTACCGCCGGCCGATGTTCGCCACCGTGCACGCCGCGAACAGCTTCGGCGGTGTGCTGGGCTCGGTGGCGGGCGCGATCGCCGCGGCCGCCTCCGTGCCACCGGCCACCCACCTGGGCTGCGCCGCGGCGCTGTGCACCGTCGTCGGCATAGTCTCCACGCGCTGGCTGCTGCCCGGGGCGAGCGACCGGGGCGTCGACCGGCGCCCGCGCGGACTGTCCCTGCCGGACCGGCAGACCCTCACCGGGCCGCTGCTGGGGCTCGGCATGCTGGCGCTGTGCGTCATCGTCGTGGAGAGCGCGGTGACCAACTGGAGCGCCATCTACCTCAGCGACGGCCTGGGCGCCGGGACGGCGGTCGCCAGCGCCGGCTTCATCGTCTTCGCCTCGGCGATGGCGACGGGCCGGATGTTCGCCGACCGGGTGGGCGCCCGCTTCGGCACGGTGCGCACCGTGCGGACCGCCGCCACGGTCGCCGCGCTGACCCTGATCACTACGGTGACCATCGGCCACCCGGTGGCCGCGATCATCGGCCTGGCCGTGCTCGGCGCCGGACTGTCGGCGCTGGTCCCGGCCACCATGCGGGCGGCCGGCGAACTGCCGGACGTGCCGCGGGCGGGCGGCATCGCGGCGGTGTCCACCGCCGGCTACCTCGGCGGGCTGGCCGGGCCGGCGTCCTTCGGCTTCACCGCCGGCGTGGTCGGGCTGAGCGGCGCCTTCGCCGGGATGGCCCTGCTGGTGCTGCTCGCGGCGGGGCTGGCCGGCATCCTGGCGGTGGCACGGGCCTCCGTCCCCACCGCCGGCGGCGTCCCGGAGCAGCAGATCCGCGCCGGCAACGTCGAACCGCCCCGGGAGCACCATCCGGGCCGGTGACCGTGCGGGAGGCCCCCGCGCGCCGACGGCGCGCGGGGGCCCCGGCGTGCCAGGGCCGCGATCGCCCGGGCGTGCGGCGCCCGGCGCACGTGGGCCGGCGTGCGGCGGCCGGCGCGCGGGGCTGGTCCGCGAGGCCCGCCGTGCGGGGCTGGTCCGCGGGGGCCGGGGCGCGGTTCAGTCGTCGGGGATGCCCAGGCCGCGGCGGCCGACCAGCACCAGCGTGTCGAAGAGCGCCTGCTCCTCCTCGGCGGTGTGCTCCCGGCTGAAGAGGTGGTGGCAGTTGCGCTCGACCATCCAGACCAGCGTGGTGGCCAGCGTCCTGGCGTCCCCCCGGTGGGGCAGCAGACCGCGCTCGCGGTCCCGCTCGACCGCCTCGACTACCAGTTCCGCGCACCGGTTGTTGACGTCCTGCCACATCGAGCCGCGCTCGGCGTCCCGCGCGGCGATCTCGATGGCCGCCCGGAACACCCCGCCGCGCCGGCGCCACGCCTCGAAGGTCGCCTCGACCATGCGCCGGACCACGACGTCCATCGGCTCACCGGAGGCGACCAGGGCGGCGATGCCGCTGATCAGCTCCTGGGTCACGCGCCCGATGACCGCGTCGACGATCGCGTCCTTGCCGTCGAAGTAGAAGTACACCGCCGGGCGCGACAGACCGGCCCCGGAGGCGATGGCCTCTATGGTCACCTCGGACAGCGGCCGGTCGCCGAGCACGCTCTCCGCGCTCTCCAGCAGTGCCAGCTCGCGCACGTCACCCTGCCGTGGACCGGTCCGTCGGCGGCCCCTGCGCGGGACACCGGTCACCGTGGACGACAGCTCACCCTCACCCATGGGTGGCGATGCTATAGCGAAAGGTCGTCAGGTGATGTTCCGTCACCAAACCTTGATGGAGCCGTCTCCGGCGGATCCGCCGCCGCGCCCGCGGGCACGGCGCCGAGGGCGCGCAGCACGGCGTCGGCGGCGCGCTCGAAGTAGCCCTCCTCGACCGGGGCGCGCCGGACCACCATGCGCCAGTACACCAGCGCCCCGAGCAGGTCGAGCGCCAGTTCGCGGTCGACGTCCGCGGCGAGCTCGCCGCGCTCGACGGCGCGCTCCAGCAGCGCCGCGCCGTGCGCCCGCCGCGGGTCGCCGACGCTGACGGCGAGGGCCCGGGCCAATGCCGGGGTGCGCCCGGCCTCGGCGACGAGGTCGGACAGGATGCCGCCGATCCGCGGCTCGGCCAGCCACTCGGCGACGGCGCGCAGCACGGCCAGCACGTCACCGCGCAGGCTCCCCGTCCCGGGGACCTTGGCCATCGGCACGCTCAGCTCGGCCACGGCGGCGACCACCATCTCCTGCTTGGACGGCCACCGCCGGTACAGCGCGCTCTTGCCGACACCGGCTCGCCGGGCCACGCCCTCCATCGACAGCCGGGCGTAGCCGCACTCCGCCAACTCCGCCAGGACGGCGTCCCGGATGGAGCTGGTGAGCTCCGGGCGCAGCACGGCGGCGCCGGCGGGTGGTTTGCGTCGGGATTCGGCCATGGGGCGAGTATAGGCCGCGAACACGTCGGGACGGTACAGTCCCGTCGCGTTGTAGGCTGGTCTCCGCGGGTGGGTCGGTCCACCCGTTCCCGAGCGTGTGAGAGTGGGGTTTGGGGATGAACGACACAACGGCCGCGGCGCCCGAGGGGGACGCCGTCCGGCAGCACACCCTCGCCGTGATCGAGGCCGCGCGGCGGACGCTGCTGGCGCACGACATGTCGGCCTTCGCGGACCTGTGGGCGCCGGACGGCACGCTGGAGTTCCCGTTCGCCGCGCCCGGCGCGCCACGACGGCTGTCCGGCCGGGAGGAGGTGCGCGCGTACCTCGCCGACTACACCGACCACATCGACCTGCGCGCACTGCCGGAGTTCCGGGTGCACCCGACGCTCGACCCGCGCACGGCCGTGGTGGAGATGCGGGCGGAGGGCTTCGTCGTGCCCACCGGCCGCCCCTACGAGTTGCGGTACGTCGCGGTGGTCACCGTCGAGGCCGACGGCATCTCCTCCTACCGCGACTACTGGAGCCCGCTGGCCGCGGCCGAGGCGCTGGGCGACGCGCTGCCCGGGCGCGGCGTCGGCGCCGGGGAGGTCGGGGAGGGTGTCGGGGACGGGGACCGGCACGGGGCCGGCGCGGGTGACCGGCAGGGGGCGCAGGCCCGATGAGCGAGCGTCAGCCTTCCCTCCCGCCGGCCGAGCCGGCGCCCTGGTCCGCTCCGCAGCCCGGGTCCGCCCACGGCTCGCCCACCGTGCTGGTCACCGGCGGCACCGGCACCACCGGAAGCCGGGTGGTCCGGATGCTCCGGGAGGAGGCGCCGTCCGCCCGGGTGCGCCTGGCCAGCCGTCACCCGGATCCCGACGGGGAGAGGGCCGATCCCGGGGTGGAGGCCGTCCGTTTCGACTGGCGGGATCCGCTCACCCATGCCGCGGCCCTGCGCGGGGCGGACCGGGTCTACCTGGTCGCCCCGGTCGCCGAGGCCGATCCGGCGCCGCTCGTGGAAACGTTCCTGCATGCCGCCCGGCGGGCCGGCGTGCGGCGTGTGGTGGCGCTGTCCTCCTCCGCCGTCGCGGAGGGCGCGCCGGGGCTGGGGCGCGTCCACCGGATGGTGCGCGAACTGTTCCCGGACGGCTGGACGGTGCTGCGGCCGTCCTGGTTCATGCAGAACTTCCTGGGCGACCACCCGCTGGCGGAGGGCATCCGGCGCGACGGCACGATGGTGACCGCCACCGGCGCGGGCCGGCTGCCGTTCGTGGACGCGGAGGACATCGCCGCGGTGGCGGTGCGCGCGCTGCTGGACGACGCCCCGCACAACACGGCGCACCTGGTGACCGGCCCGGAGGCGCTGGACTACGGGACGGCGGCGGAGATCATCAGCCGGGTCTCCGGGCGGCCGGTGCGTCACCAGCCGGTCTCGGTGGCCGAACGCGCGGCCCGGTACGTGGCCGGCGGCTACCCGGCGGACTTCGCGGCGGCCCTGGCGGAACTCGACGCCGCGATCCGTGACGGCCTCCAGGAGGAGGTCTCCGACGTGGTGCGGCGGCTGACCGGCCGTCCGCCGCGTTCCTTCGCCGCCTTCGCACAGGCGCACCGGGACGCCTGGCGGGCGCCGGTGGGCGCCGACGGCCGCGGCCCGGCGTCGTGAACTCGCCGTGGGGCCGGCCCCCCGACCGGCCCCACGGCTCCCCCCGCCCCCCTGCCACGCGCAGACGGGTCGGCGCGCGGCGGCGTGCACCGGTGGCGTCCGGTGGCATGGCCTCCGGATCGCGAACCGGTTCGGTTCCCCCGTGGTGTCGAGACTGCCGCCAGGGCGGGCGCCCCGACAACCCCGGGACGCCGTCCGGGACGGCCCGCGCGCTGTCCGGCCTGGTCAGCGGCCGTCCGTGCGGCTGTCCCGGACAGCGGCCGAGGCGCGACCGGCTGGCCGGGGGATGGCGGGAAGCTGGATTGATCCGCCCGCCGCCCGGCCGACAGGATGCCGCCATGGAGACGGCGAGCGAGGTACGACCCGAGCAGGCCGGCAACACCGCGGAGTTCGTCGCCCTGCTGCGGGAACTCAAGGCGCGGTCGGGGCTCTCCTACCGGCAGCTGGAGGAGGCCGCCACGCGCCACGGCGAGGTGCTGGCGCGCAGCACGATCGCCGACACGCTGCGCCGCGAGGCGCTGCCGCGCCCGGAGGTGCTGGCCGCGTTCGTCCGGGCCTGCGGCGTGGACGGCGACCGGCTCCGGGCGTGGCTCGACGCGCGGAGCCGGCTGGCCCTCGCCGACGACCCGGCGCCCGGGACGGCACCGCCGCCCCCGGCTGAGGAACCGTCTCCGCCCCCGCTCGAACCGGCTCCGCCGCGGGCACCCGGCCGGCGCACCGCGGGGCGGGGCCGGCGCCGGGTCTCTCCGCTCGTGCTCGCCGGCGCCGCGCTCGCCCTGCTGGTCCTGGGCGGTGCGGTGGTGTGGCTGGTGCGCGGCGCCCTCACCGCGCCGTCCACCGCCGGCGCGGTCTTCCCGGACGGCGAGGTGGAGATCCGCCCGGCGGGTGCCCCGGAGCTGTGCCTGACGGAAGGGCGGGAACGCGACGGGCGGTACGACAGCGCCGTGGCCGTCCAGCGCCCCTGCGCGGAGGCGGTGCCACCGCGCACCCGGCTGCACGGGATCGGGGACGGCCGCCACCACATCCAGTGGGACCACCCGGAGCACGGCCTCGGCTGCCTCACCGCGCTCGCCGACGGGGCGGCGGCCGGCCTGTTCGAGCCCCGGGACGACTGCTCCGGCGACCACCCCGACCAGCGCTTCCGCTTCGAGCCGCTCGCCGGCCCGGACGGTGCGTACCGGATTCGTGTCGGGCAGGGCGACCGGTGCGTGGGGATCCGGGACGGCGAGCGGACGGCCGGCGCGGAGGCGGTCCAGGAACCGTGCGCGGACTCGGCCGCCCAGCGGTTCCTGGTGGTCCCGCTGGACCGCTAGGGCGCGACGACCGGGTCCCCGGCCGACGGCAGCGGGCCGAGGGAGCCGGGGTCCGGGAGTTCCACGGTGGCCCCGCCGGCGGCGCGCGCGGCGGGCGCCTCTATCTGCTCGCCGCACAGCCCCGCGGCCAGCACGCCGTTCAACGCGAGCCCGGTGCTCTCCGGGTCGAGGGTGAGGCTCTGGCTCATCGCCACGGCGATCTGCGCGCCGGTGTCCTCCGCCCACAGGGCCCAGTTGGAGAAGCCGGGCAGGTCACCGCCGTGTCCCCAGGCGGCCGTCATCCCGTCGCCGCACCACACCGGCAGCCGGAACAGCCCCAGGCCGTAGCCGACCGGGCTGCCCTCGGCGATCGGCACCGTGCGCTGCATCTCGGCGAGTTGCTCGGCCGGCAGCAGCTCGCCCTCCAGCAGGGCCCCGTAGAAGCGGTTCAGGTCCCGGGCGCTGGAGACCAGGGAGCCGGAGGCCCACACCCGGGAGACGTTGTAGTCGGTCACGTCGGTGAAGGAGGTGTAGGGCTCGTAGAGGAGCTCGTAGCCGCGGAAGGCGGGCCGCAGGACGAACGGGAAGCTCCCCGACAGGTAGGTGTCGCGCAGCCCGAGCGGGCGCAGCACGCGGCTGGTCAGGGCCTGGTTCAGGCTGTGGCCGGTCACCTCCTCGATCAGCAGGCCGAGCACGGTGTAGCCGATGTTGGAGTACTGCCAGCCGGTTCCGGGGGCGAACGCCAGCGGCTGCCGGGTGGCCTCGGCGACCAGGTCGAGCGGCCGGTAGTCGCGCCAGCGGGCGGTGTCGACCTCCGTCAGGTCGTGCCAGTGCACGATGTCGCGGGGCAGGCCGGAGGTGTGCTGGAGCAGCTGCCGGACGGTGATCGGCTCCGGGTAGGGCAGCAGGCCGGGCAGGTGGTCCGCCACCGGGTCGTCCAGCCCGAGGCGTCCCTCGGCCACCAGTTGCAGCACGACGGTGGCCACGAAGGTCTTGGTGACGCTGGCGGCCCGGTACCGGCCGGCGGGGTCGACGGCCCGGCCGTTGCGGACGTCGGCGACGCCGCTGCCGCCGAGCCACCGGCCCTGCTCGTCCTCCACCAGGGCCAGGGCGCCGGGCACCCCGGCCGCCGGTATGCCGTCCAGCGCCGCCTGGAGGTACGGCCGGGCGGGTGTCCCGGCCGGGTTCCCGCCGCCGGGCGCGGTGGCCGGTGAGGTGGCCGGGGCGGCGCTCGCGGGGGCGGCGGCGAGCACGCCCGCCACCACCCCGGCGGCGAGCGTGGCGGCGACCGTACGGGTGGGCCTTCGGGTGAGCCTCATGCCGAGCGTCCTTCGTTCTGCTGACAGCTTTGTCATTTAGCGATCAGAATTGATCGACTAATAACCACTGTGCAATGGATTTTGACGCTCGGTTAGTGACGACTGTCATGCGTCCGGCATGTCGGCCGTCACGCCTCACCCCGGCTCACCGCCGCGGCGCCAGTCGCCACAGCGAGGTCCGCTCGGCGGCGCGCGCGGCGTGCAGGGGGTCCGCCGAGTCCTGGGCGCGCGGGTGCCGCGGCCGCACCGCCGTGCGGCCGACGACCCGCAGCCCCGCCCCCGCGAAGGCGTCCAGCAGCTCCCGGCGGTGCCTCAGCCCCAGGTGCTCCGCCAGGTCCGACATGACCAGCCATCCCTCACCGCCCGGTTCCAGACGCTCCGCGAGGCCGTCGAGGAATCCGCGCAGCATCCGGCTCCCCGGGTCGTAGACGCCCCGCTCCACCGCGGAGGTGGGGCGGGCCGGCAGCCACGGCGGGTTGCACACCACCAGGTCGGCGCGGCCCGGCGGGTACAGGTCGGCGTCCAGCACCTCCACCCGCCCCGCCAGGCCGAGCCGCCGCACGTTGTCCCGGGCGCAGGCGACGGCGCGCGGGTTGGTGTCGGTGGCCACCACCCGCTCGATCCCGCGGCGCGCCAGGACCGCCGCCAGCACGCCGGTGCCGGTCCCCAGGTCGAACGCGGTGCGCGGCCCCGTGGCGAAGGCCGGTGCCGCAGCCGTGGCCGGAGCCGTCGCCGTCGCCGTGGCCGTGGCCGGAGCCGGACGCGGGCCGGGTGGCACGGGGAGCGGAGCCCGCGCCACCAGGTCGACGTACTCGCCCCGCACCGGCGAGAAGACCCCGTAGTGCGGATGGATCCGGGCACCGAGGGCGGGCACCTCCACCCCGGTGCGCCGCCACTGGTGCGCGCCCAGCACTCCGAGCAGCTCCCTGAGCGAGACCACCAGCGGTCCGCGCGGCGGACCGTACGCCTCCTCGCACGCCCGGCGGACGTCGGGGGCGC
Organism: Allostreptomyces psammosilenae; assembly: GCF_013407765.1. Classification (GTDB taxonomy): domain Bacteria; phylum Actinomycetota; class Actinomycetes; order Streptomycetales; family Streptomycetaceae; genus Allostreptomyces; species Allostreptomyces psammosilenae. The sequence continues at coordinate 844,732 of NZ_JACBZD010000002.1, read as the reverse complement.
GGCGCAGCGCCAGCGCGTGGTCGTCGCCCAGCGGCACCAGCAGCATGTTCAGCACGCGGGCGCGGTGGCCCCGCGCACGGCGGTACAGGTGGAAGGTCTCGGCCGCGGTGGCGCCGGAGGGCGTCCCGCGCCGGTCGACGCGGCGCCCCATGGCGCTCAGCAGCCGCCGGGCACCGTGGAAGTCACCGCGCCACAGCAGCGCGGTCCCCTCGCAGGCGAGTCGGTGGGCGACGGCGGCCGGGGTGCGGTCGTCGGCGAGGACGATCCGCCGGGGAGGTGGCGCGCCGTTCTCGGAGTGCCACCGGGCGGACTGTCGGGCATCGGCCTCGATCCAGTGGATCTCGGACACCGGGTACTCCTCGTGGTGGGACGTGCGGGGGCACGAAGAGCACTTCGACGAGGAGCGGGGGGCGCGGCCCGCGGTACGCGGAGGCGGACGTCAGGGCAGGCGGCGGCACGGCTCCCGCGTCGAAGCGCGAGCCGAGGAGTCGCCGAGAACCATGCCGAGCGTCACGTGTCGTCCTCCGAAGGAGCGGTCGGGTCGCCCCGACGCTCGCACAGCGACCCGCCGGCTGGCAAACCCGGCGCCGTGCTGACCGGCCGCCGAAACCGGAGGAGTGTCACGGCTTCGTCATAGATGTTCCGGCGGCTTCCACAAGATCATGACGGCGCATCAGCGGGTTGTAGAGTCCCTCCGCACCCCCCGCCACAGCAACACGATCGAGGAGGGTAAACCGCTCCATGTCCACGCATCGCATGCGGCGCGTCAGCGCCCTTGGAGGGGCCGTATCCGCGGCGCTGATAGCGACGGGCGCCATGGCCGCCCCCGCGTCGGCGCACACTCCCACCGTCAACGTGACCTGCGAGACCGTCACGGTGGACCTGACGTACTACGCCGACTCCGGCAACCAGGTGAAGGTCACCGCCGGTGAGACCGTCCTGGCCGACGAGACCTTCGGCGCCTCCTACCACCGCACCCTGGAGCTGCCGACCCCGCTCACCGCGCCGCTGACCGTGCGCGTCGAGGTGACCGCCTCCGACGATGACCGGTACGACGCCGTCATCGAGCGCACCACGCCCCAGGACTGCCAGGACGAGCAGGAGGAGGACGAGAACGGCGCCGGCGGCTCCGACGCCGGGAACGACACCGGGGCCGGCACCGGTGACGACGAGGGCACCCCGGACGAGAACGCCACCACCGGCGGCGCCGGCGGCACCGAGGAGGACGACACCGACGGCGACGCCAGCCCATCCCCGTCCGCCTCCACCGAGTCGGGCGCCTCGGGCGGCGACACCGACGGCAGCGGCGACGCCGCCACGCCCACCCCCAGCGTTTCCGCCACCACCACCGGCGGGAACTCCCCCGTCCCGGCGACCGTCCCCGGTGAGACGGAGCTCGCCGCGACCGGTGGCTCCACCTCCACCACCCTGATGGCCAGCTTCGGCGCCGTCGTCCTCGCCGCCGGCGGGGCGCTGCTCTTCGTCGCCCGCGGCCGCCGGGCCGGCTCCCGCGGCTGACCCCACCCGGCCCGCACCGCGCGCGCTGAACGGCCCAGGGCCGTGATCACCGCTTCCCGTCCAGTGTGAACGGAAGGTCAGCCCGCCAGAGCGCGACCGCGGACGGCCACACCCCTACTCGCCCCGCCGGGCGGCCCCCTCTTCCCCGGGGGCCGCCCGGCGGTCGCGCGTGCGGTCCCGACCGCCCGTCCCCACACCCACGGCGCGCGCGGCGCCCCAGCCCACGGCGCCCGCGGCGCCCCCAGCCCCCGTCCCAGGGCCCCTCGGCCCCGGCCCGCCACCCCCGCCCACGTTGACGAATCGTCAGCGCGTGTTCGCCCGCCGGCTCCTGTGCCGTTCCCCGGCGGCCCTAGCGTTGCCGTGTTCCGCGTCCGCCCGGCCGGCCCCCGCCCGCCGGGTCCACCGTCCTCGTGGAGGCAGCAGCATGCACCGCCCCCTCGCACGTGCACTGACCGCCCTCGCCACCACCGCCCTGGCCACCGCCGCCGCCCTCGGCGCCCCGGGCGTCGGCGCCGCCACCGCCACCGCCGCCGGAACGGGCTCCGCCAGCCTGGCGGCCACCACCGGCGTCGGCGTGCACAACGCCTACCAGCAGGCCACCTTCCCCTACTTCGCCGACGCCCTGGACTCCGGCGCCGCCCTGCTGGAGATCGACGTGTGGACCGACGACCTCACCGGCCGCTGGCGGGTGAACCACGAACTGTTCGGCCGCTCCAACAACTGCGAGGGCGCCACCACCGCCGCCGAGCTGCGGACCAGGGCGCGCAACCAGGACTTCGGCGGCTGCCTCGCCGACATCCGCGCCTGGCACGACGCCAACCCCGGCCACCGCCCGATCATCTTCAAGATCGAAATGAAGGACGGCTTCAACAGCCGCTACGGCCTGGGCCCCACCCAGTTCGACGCCCTGATCTCCCGCACGCTCGGCGACGCCGTCTTCACCCCGGCCGACCTGCTCGCGCGTCCCGGCGGCGGCGCGTACGCCACCCCCGACGAGGCCGCCCTCGCCGGCAACTGGCCGTCCCGGGACGCCCTCGCCGGCAAGGTGATCTTCGAGATCATCCCGGGCACCGTGGAGGAGGGCAACCCGCTCGACTCGCTGTGGAGCGACGTCGAGTACGCCACCCACCTGCGCGCCCTCGCGTCGGCCGGCCGGCTCGCCGACGCCCAGGCGTTCCCGGCCGTGCACGGCGCCGCCGCCGGCGACCCACGCACCCGCTACGCCGACGCCGCGCTGCGCCCATGGTTCGTGTTCTTCGACGGCGACGCCGCCGCCTACCTCACCGGCGGCATCGACACCGCCTGGTACCGGGAGCGCGGCTACCTGCTGGTGATGACCAGCGCCCACGCGGTCAGCCCGGCCATCTCGGCCACCAACCCCACGAGTGAGCAGGCCGCCGCCCGGGCGGCGGAACTGGCGGCGGCCGGCGCCTCCGTGCTGACCAGCGACTGGTCCCGGCTGCCGCAGGTGCTCTCCACCGTGCTGCCGCGCGGCTGAGGCCGTTCGACCGCCGAGGCCCCCGGGCGGCTGCGGCCGTTCGGGCGGTGGGCGCCACCCGGCCGGCGGCACCCACGGCGGCGGCCCGTAGCCTTCCCCCACGGGCCGTCGTTGGACGGGTGCGGGCCGCGGGACACCCGCGGCCCGCACTCACATCAGTCCGACGGTCCTACTGACGGGAGCATGACCATGCAGGTATCGGTCGGCGACACCCTCGTCCTGCACAGCCACAAGGTGGGTGTGCGCGAACGCAAGGGAGAGGTCCTGGAGATCCGCGGGGAGCAGAGCGAGGGGCCCTACCTCGTCCGCTTCGAGGACGGCCACGAGGCGTTGGTCTTCCCGGGCTCCGACTGCACCGTCGAACACCCCCCGGCGGCCGGACGGTGACCCGACGCCGGTGACCCGACGCCGGTGGTCCCAGGGCCCGGCCCGCGGATCACCGGCGCCCCGCGGCGACCCGGCGCGCGCGGCCGGACGGCTCCGCCGCGCGCGGCCCGGCCGCCGTCACCGGGCCCAGGGCGGCGAGATCACCGCGTCGCCCAGCCGGGCCGTGACCCCGACCGTCGTGGCCACGGTGAGGCGGGCCGGCTCCTCGGCGGAGGCGTTGCGCAGGGCGAACTCCGTGCCCGGCGGCACGGTGAGCGCGTCTCCCGGTCCGGCCGTCCACTCCTCGCCACCGACCACCGCCGACACCCGCCCGCTGACCACGACGAAGACCTCCTCGCGGTCCAGGGAGTGCGGCTCCCCGGCCGCCGCCGGCTCCATCTCCACCGTCCAGACGGCCAGTTCGGCGCTGCCCCGGGACGGGGTGGCGAGGGGGTGGAAGGTGAAGCCGGGCAGGGTGAAGGTCGGGGCTTCGGCACGGGTGGACAGCGGCACGGGGTTACCTCCGGATCACGTCGACAGGATCAGGTCGACAGGATCAGGTCGACAAATAGTCAACCTGGTTGACGTTCCCCACCCTAGGGACGCCCCACCGAGAAGGTCAACCAGGTTGTCCTTCCCGTCAGCCGGCCGGCGGGCTCCACTTCTGGTGCGCGGCACCCGTGCAGGTCCAGATCTGCAGCCGGGTGCCGGGCGCCGTGTTGGCGCTCGGGATGTCCAGGCACTTGTCCGCGGCGACGTTCACCAGGTCCCGGCCGGCCGTGAACCGCCACTGCTGGGAGAGGTAGCCGTTGCAGTCCCACAGGTGGATCGGCGCGCCGTCCGCCGTGGAGTTGTTCGCCACGTCCATGCACTTGCCGAGCGCGCGCAGCGTGCCGTCGGCCGCGACCGTCCAGACCTGCGCCGCGGTTCCGTTGCAGCCGTACACCTGGATCGGCGTGCCGTTGGCGTTCTGCGCCGCCGCGACGTCCAGGCAGACGCCGTTCAGCCCGGTGACGGCGCCGGTGGCCCCGCCGGAGGAGCCGGGCGCGTGGACCCGGACGTAGTCGACCACCATGGACTGCGGGAAGGCGGTGCCGCCGTCCGGCGGGCCCGGCCAGTTGCCGCCCACGGCCAGGTTGAGGATCAGGAAGAACGGGTGGTCGAAGACCCACGGGTTGCCGCGGGTGTCGGCCGGCGTGCGGGTCTGGTAGGCGACGCCGTCCACCAGCCAGGTGATCGAGGTGGGCGTCCAGTCGACGGCGAAGGTGTGGAAGCCGTCGGCGAAGGCCTGACCGTTCGGCAGCGTGTAGGAGCCGGTGACGGCGCTTCCGCCGGAGTACCCCGGACCGTGCAGGCTGCCGTGCACCCGCCCCGGCTCGTGCCCGACGTTCTCCATGATGTCGATCTCGCCGCTGGCCGGCCAGCCGACCTGGCCGAGGTTGTTGCCGAGCATCCAGAATGCCGGCCACATCCCGCGCCCGCGCGGCAGCTTGATCCGGGCCTCGAAGCGCCCGTACGCCTGGGTGAAGCTCTGCGCGGTGGTCATCCGCGCGGAGGTGTACTGGCAGGTGCCGTACCAGCACTGGTACCCGCGCGGGTTGCCCTGGCGGGCAGTGATCACCAGGTTGCCGCTGCCGTCCAGGGCGGCGTTGTCGGTGCTGCCGGTGTAGTACTGCAACTCGTTGTTGCCACCGCCGGAGCCGTTCACCTCCTGGTTCCACCGCGCCGGGTCGGGCAGCGTGCCGGCCGGACCGTTGAACTCGTCGGCCCAGACCAGCGGGCCGGGGGCCTGGGCGACGACGTCCGAGGCCGCCGCACGGGCGGGAGCGGAGGCGGCGGAGGCGGGGCCGGACGCGGACGCCGGCGCCGTGCCGAAGAGACCGGCGGCCAGCAGGACGACCAGGGCGAGCAGGGCGGGGCGTGACGCCAGGGCGCGGCGTGACCCGACGGCGCGACGCGGCGCCAGGGCTGGGCGTGACGCGCGCGGGGGTGGCTGCGTGGTCATGCGGATTCCCTTCGTCGGCGGAGGACGGACCGGGGAACGGGCTCCAGGGCGGCGGGCTGCAAACGTGTTCATGACAGCTCGACGGCCACCACTGGTCCAGACCAGAGTGGGCCCCGCCCGGACATCCGTCAACGGATCCGGCACCCCGGCCGGGCCTCCCGGCGCCGCGGGCGCCGTCACCCCTCCGCCGCGCCGTCCTCCGCCGCCGCATCCCCCGCGGCCACCTCCGCCAGGGCGCGCAGCGCCAGCACCGCCCGCTCGGCGTCGTCGGCGGCGACCAGCAGGTGATCGTGGTGGAAGCCGGCCAGCACGTTGCAGCTGATGCCCTCCGCGGCCAGCCGGCCGGCGACGGCGGCGGTGAGCCCCACCGCGTCCAGGGCGCTGTGCACCCGCAGCGTGATCCAGGCCGCGACGTAGTCGTAGGCGAGCCCCGCGGCGTCGGCCTGCTCCCGCGGGACGACCAGCGTGAGCCCCTCGTCCTCGACCACCGTGGCCTCCGGCCGCACCCCCGCCGGCACCGCCTCCGGACCGGCCACCGCGCAGAAGACGTACCGCCCCGCACGCAGCCGCGGATCCATCCCGCGCAGCAACCGACCGAGATCCCGTTCCGCTCCCATGGCGGCCACCCTAGGCCGCCGACCGGGGGGCGCACGAAACCCGTTGTTCGCCTGCCCGCGGTTCGCTGGACGTTCGGCCTTCAGACGGCCGTTCGACAGTGATCTCCCGTCATCATCCGCCGCAACGATCGAGGACGGGCATGCACAACGACCTGACCAGGCGCCGACTGCTCGGCGCCACCGCCGCCGGGCTCACCACGATCGGCCTGTGGGCCGCCGGCGCGAGCGCGAGCCGGGCCTGGGCCCAGCCGCGGTTCCCCGGCGACCCCTTCCGCCTGGGCGTCGCCTCCGGCGACCCGCACCCCGACGGCGTCGTGCTGTGGACCCGGCTGGCACCGGACCCGCTGGCCGTCGACGGCCGCGGCGGGATGCCCGAACGGAAGGTGAACGTCGGCTGGCAGGTCGCCCGGGACGAGAACTTCCGCCGGATCGTCCGCCAGGGACACACCTTCGCCACGCCCGAGCTCGGCCACTCCGTGCACGTCGAGGTGGACGGCCTCGAACCCGGCCGGGAGTACTTCTACCGCTTCCGCACCGGCGGCGACATCTCCCCCGTCGGCCGCGCCCGCACCGCCCCCGACCCGCGCGACCGGGTGGGCGAACTCGCCTTCGCCTTCGCCTCCTGCCAGTGCTGGTACGAGGGGTTCTACACGGCCTACCGGCACATGGCCGCCGAGGACCTCGACTTCGTCGTCCACCTCGGCGACTACCTGTACGAGTACGGCGTCGGCGCCACCGCCGGCATCCGCAACATGACGCTGGACGCCTCCTTCCAGCGGGAGACCGCCACCCTGCCGGACTACCGCAACCGCTACGCCCTCACCAAGCTCGACGCCGACCTCCAGGCCGCCCACCAGGCCTTCTCCTGGATCCTCACCTGGGACGACCACGAGGTCGAGAACAACTGGGCCGCCGACATCGCCGCCATCGACAGCGACGGCCTGCCCGACACCGACCCGGCGTGGTTCCTCGCCCGCAAGGCCGCCGCCTTCCAGGCCTACTACGAGCACCAGCCGCTCCGCCTGCCGCAGCGGCCCCACGGCGCCCGCGCCCAGATGTACCGCCGGCTGCACTTCGGCCGGCTGCTCGACCTGCACGTGCTGGACTCCCGGTCCCACCGCACCGACCAGGCGTGCGGCGACGGCACCAAGCCCGGCTGCGCGGACCGCCACGACCCCTCGCGCACCATGCTCGGCGAGGCCCAGGAGAAGTGGCTGCTCGACGGCGCCGGCCGCTCCGCCGCCACCTGGAACGTGCTGGCCAACCAGACCCTGATCGCCGCCGTCGACCAGAACCCCGACCCGGAGATCGACTCCTCGGGCCTGGACATGTGGGACGGCTACACCGCCGCCCGCGACCGCCTGCTCACCGGCCTGCGCGACCGCGGCGCGAACAACCCCGTCGTGCTCACCGGCGACATCCACCGCAGCGTCGTGGCCGACCTCAAGCTCGACTTCGCCGACGAGCGCTCCCCGGTCGTGGCCACCGAGTTCGCCGGCAGCTCGATCAGCTCCGGCAAGGACGGCGCCGCCATGGACCAGCTCGGCCGCAACTGGCTCGCCGTCAACCCGCACCTGCGGTTCCACAACGCCCAGCGCGGCTACGTCAGCTGCCGCATCACCCCGGACGCCTGGCGCACCGACTACCGGGTGGTCCCGTACGTCACCCGCCCCGACGCCCCGGTGGAGACCGCCGGCAGCTTCGTCGTCGAGGCCGGCCGACCGGGCGCCCAGCCGCTCTAGCCCTCGCCGTCACCTCTTCGAGAACCCTCCCGCAGGCTGGGGGAACGGGCGGGCGAGCGCAGGAACGATACGTCCCGGCGCCGCCCGCCCTACCCCCCGAGCACCTCGGTGGTCTCCTCCAGCCTGCTGTTCAGCCAGCTCAGGGCGCGCGCCCGGGCCTGCGGCGTCAGCGAGTTCATGCGCGCCAGACAGACCGCCATGACCTCCACCTCCGGATCGGGGCACTCGTGCTCACCGGCCACCCGGGAGTTCGGCAGGAGCGGAGGCCGGATGATCGTCGGAACGGTCTGGTCGGGATCGGTAATCGCCATGCCGGTCAGGGTAGGCCCGCTCCGAGGGCCCTCACGCCGAAAACGCGGCTAGCCCAGGTGGCCTCCACCCAATCGAGCGAAATCCCTCAAGTCGGCGGAAACCACCCACCCCGGACACACCCCCCTTCCCCCTCTCCCCCCTCTTCCCCCGGCGTCGCCCGACCGGCCAATGTTGATCTTCGTACTAGGATCTGCACATGACCGCACGTCAGGAGCCGGCCATGTCCCCGGCCAAGGTTCTCAAGGAGCGCCAGCGGCGCGAGCTGGCCGCCGTCACCGGCTACGAGAAGGCACTGGAGAAGGAGCGCGCCGCCCGCGTCGCCACCGCCAAGGCCGTCGCGAAGCTCGTGGAGGTGATGGACGGCGCCGAGCGCGCCGCCGAGATCATCGGCATGCCCGTAGCCGACGTCCTGTCCGAGGTCCGCCGCGCCGAGGAGGCCGAGGTGGCCGAAGCCACCGCCGCCACGACCCCCTCCGACGACACCGACCCGGACGACGAAACCCCCGACGGCACCGAGTAACCCAGCCGCCCGACGCCCGTGCCGGCCAGGGGAAGCCCCCGGCCGGCACGGGCGGGGCGCGAGGCCCCTGCCCCCGGCCCCCGGAAAACTTCCGGCTACTGCCCCGCCAGCCCCGCGATCAGCCCGTCCCGCAGATCAGGCCCCGCCTGCGCCAGCACCGCCCCGTGCTCCAGGCACTCGCTCCGCACCGCCGCGTCGGTCGGCGAGTCCGCGCAGCTCAGTGCCTCGTACCCCTCGACGGCCACCCGGGTCTCCTCCACCACACCGCGCAGCACGCCGAACTGCCCCGTGCCCTGATCGGCCCCCTCCGCCTCGACCAGCTCCAGGGCCCGCTCGGCGACCTCCCAGGTGTCCGCCGCGACCACCGCGCACTCCTGGGTGAACAGCCGCTCCGAGGACGACGCGCACGCCGAGGCACTTCCCTCGCCGTGTGCCTGGGCCAGCTCGTCCAGCAGCGGGGAGACCTCCCCCTGCACCCGCTCGGCCGCCACCACCGCCGCCGCCCTCCCCAGCTCCGCCGCAGCGGACGCCGACGCCGACGCCGCGACGTCCCCCTCATTCCGCGCGCTCGACCCCTGTGTGCACCCCGCAGCCAGGGCCGTCACCAGCACAACCCCAGCCGCCCGCGACACGCCCACCCCCCAGGCACGCCCGCCGAACACCATGCCCCGCCTCCCACCCAGCCCGTCACCCCAACCACCCCGCACGCCCCTCCACTCCCATCTCGACCTGACATGCTGTCATACAGCGCACAACGCCCCACCACCGCCGCCCGCACGGGAGGAGAACGTCATGGACGCAGGCTGGATCAGGAAGGCGGTGGCCGAGGGTGACGGCTACGCGGTGGTCACCGTACGGAGGCTGCGCGAGGCCATAGCCGCGACCGATCAGGATGCGGAGACGGCGAATCGCATCGCGGACGAGCTCGCCGACGCCGGCTTCCTCCACCTACCGCTCACCATCCCGACCGCGCCGGATCGCAACCTCCTCGTCTACACCAGCAAGTCGCGCCTGGCGGGCATGGTCCACCTGCTCGCCAAGGTGTACGAACGCCCCGCCCCCACAGCGGACCGCGCCCTGGAGCTACTCGCCGAGCACCTCCCCCACCAAACCACCTGACGTCGGCGCGCGGGCCTGCCGATACGGTGTCCCGCATGAACGAGCAGGGGGGAACCATGGCGGGGCGACGCCCGGGGGTCTGGTCCACGACCGGAGCGTTCGGCCGGGCCTTGGGGCTGCTACTCGCGGCCTGGCTGGTCGCGGGCACGATCGCGGGCGTCTCGTACCTCGCCCTGAGCACGGTCGGCGTGCCGATCGTGCTCGGCGTCGTGCTGTGCTTCGCCTTCGGCGCTGCGGTGGTCGCCCTCCACCGGGCCTGGTGGCTGGGCTTCCTCTCACTGCTGCCCAGCGTCATGGTGCTCGTCGGAGCCGTGCAGTACGCACCCGAGGCAGCCCTGGAACAGCGGGGCGTGCGGGAGCAGGTCACGATCGTCGGTGCGGACGTCACCGGGAACCGGCACCGCTTCGAGCTGCAGAAGGCCGACGGCACCGTGCTCGACGAGTCACTGGACTACCAGGGCTCTTCTCCGCCCTACTCGCCCGGCGACAACATCACGGTCATCCGCGATCCCGAGGGCGTGGTCCCCCTGGAGGAAGCCACCCGCGTCGACTCAGCGGGCCGGCTCGGGACGCTGCTGGCCGGCATCTCCGGCTGGACCCTCATCGCCCCACTCGCAGTAGGCCGCGGCCACATCCGCCGAATCCACGGCCGCCCCCTGCGAGACCTCCCCACCTTCTGAATAGCCCAACTAATCCCCTATCAGGTCGTTTGATCCAACTCACGCTGTTATGTCGGGATCAACGAAAGTGATCAAAAGCGCCCCACCAACAAGGTAACGTCCCAGCTCAGCACCTATGCTCCCCGCGCACGCGGGGATGGTCCCGCCTCGACGGCCCGGCGCACCGGTTCGTCGACGTGCTCCCCGCACATGCGGGGATTATGGCCCCGCCCAGCTCCGGCGGCGCCGGCGTGCTACGCCCCGACACCCACGCGGCGAGGGCGGCCGCAAGGCCGGGCGGGGCGATGACCGCGGTGCCCGGCGTGGACCGCGAAGTCGACCCGACCACCGGCCAGCCGGTGCCACTGCGGTTGGGCCGGGGACGGTGCTCACCATGGGCAAAGAGGATCTATGGGGTCCGTGCCGCTGTTGCTCATGAAGGCGTCCCGGTTCAGGGAGGGTCCGAGAGCAGGACAGGATCAGAAGTCGACCGGGTCTCTTGCAAGGGGGCAGGTCATGCAGTGGCCGCCGCCTCTGCCCCGGCCCAGCTCCGCGCCGACGATGGTGATCACCTCGATGCCGGCCTTGCGCAGCAAAGCGTTGGTCTGGGTGTTGCGGTCGTAGGTGACGACGACGCCGGGCTCCAGGGCCACGGCGTTGTTGCCGCTGTCCCACTGCTGGCGCTCCGAGGCGTAGACGTCGCCTCCGGTCTCCACGACGTGCAGGCCGGGCAGGCCGAGGGCTTCGGCGACGACGTCCGGGAACGGCCGGTGGCCATCATCGGTGACCTCGATGCCGGTGGGGCCGTCGCCGGGGCGGAGCGAGATGGTGTGGATGCCGTCGACGATCCTCGGGTAGACCGTCACGACGTCGCGGTCGGCGAAGGTGAAGACGGTGTCCAGGTGCATGGCGGCGCGCAGCTTCGGCATGCCGGCGACGATGACGCGTTCGGCGGCGCCAGCGCGGAAGAGGGCGGCGGCGAGCTGGCTGATGGCCTGGCGGGAGGTGCGTTCGCTCATGCCGACGAGCACCACGCCGTTGCCCACCGGCATGACGTCGCCGCCCTCCAGGGTGGCGCGTCGCCAGTCCTGTTCGGGGTCGCCCCACCAGACGGTGGAGTCCGCGAAGTCGGGGTGGAAGACGTAGACCGCCTTCATCAGCAGGGTCTCGTCGTGCCGGGCCGGCCAGTAGAGCGGGTTGAGGGTGACGCCGCCGTACAGCCAGGAGGTGGTGTCGCGGGTGTAGAGGGTGTTGGGCAGGGGCGGCATCAGGTACTCGCGGGCGCCGGGCGACTCGCGGGCCAGGGCGAGGTAGCCGGAGCGGTGGTCCTCGGGGAGGTCGTCGACGGCGAGGCCTCCGATGAGGTGTTCGGCCAGTGCCTCGGGGCTGAGTGCGTCGAGGAAGGCGCGGGTGCCGTCGACGAGGCCGAGGCCGATCTCGTTGGCGGTGATGCGGCGGTCCAGCAGCCACCGCCTGGCCTCCGGGATCGCCATGGTCTGGGCGATCAGCTCGTGGAGTTCGACGACCTCGATGCCCCGTTCCCGCATCAGGCGGACGAAGTCGGCGTGGTCGCGCTGGGCGTTCTCCACCCACATCACGTCGTCGAACAGCAGGTCCTGCGCGTTGGTCGGGGTGAGGCGGTGGTGGGCCAGGCCGGGCGAGCAGACCAGGACCTTGCGCAGCCGCCCGACCTCGGAGTGGACGCCGTGTGAGTGGACGCCGTGTGAGGGGACGCCGTGTGCAGGGACGCCGTGCGGGGAGGGCGTCGTCGGGGTCTCGGGGGCGGGCAATGGTGTGTCCTTCCGGGGGAGTCGGGCACAACGGGGCGCCGGCGCGGCGCGGTCACAGCGTGATCCATCCGGTGGCCAGGGCGACGACGCCGCAGACGGCGCCAACGACCGAGACGGCGAGGATGACCAGCTCGGCGGGCGTGAACAGCCGTCTGTGCTGCTCGCGGCGGGTCATCGCGAACAGGATGCTGGCGGGGGCGTACAGGATGAACGACACCAGCAGGTACTTCAGCCCGGCGGCGTAGATCAGGAAGGCGGTGTAGACGGTGGCCAGCGCCCCGATGGCGAGGTCGCGGCCGCGGCGTCCGTGGACGCCGGCGCCCGGCTGGCCGGGGCGGGACGCCCCGCGCACCGAGAAGCCCGCGGCCAGGAAGAACGGGATCAGGGTGAGGGCGCTGGTGAGGTTGAGGGCGAAGTCGAAGGCGTCGGCGGACAGCAGGGTGATCAGCAGCACGGCCTGGCTCAGCAGGCTGGTCATCAGCAGCGCCGGGACGGGGACGTCGGCGGCGTTGGCCCGGCTGAGGAAGCGCGGCATGTCGCTGTCCCGGGCCGCCACGAAGAGCACCTCGGCGGCCATCAGCGTCCAGGCGAGGTAGGCGCCGAGGACCGAGACGATCAGGCCCACGCTGACCAGGACGGTTCCCCAGGTGCCGACGGCCGCCTGGAGGACGCCGGCCATGGAGGGCTGGCGCAGTTCGGCGATCTCGGCCATCGGCAGGATGCCGTAGGCCACAATGGTGACGGACGCGAAGACGGCGAACACGCTGAGGAAGCCGAGGAAGGTGGCACGTCCCACGTCCTCGCGGCGCTGGGCGTGGCGCGAGTAGACGCTGGCGCCCTCGACCCCGAGGAACACGAAGACGGTCGCCAGCATCGTCCCGCGGACCTGGCTGAACAGGGATCCGGCGTAGTCGGCGCCGGCCAGGTTGTCGAGGAACACCGCGGGGCGCAGGTAGACCAGGGCCAGCAGGACGAAGACCAGGATCGGCACGATCTTGGCGACGGTGACCACCCGGTTGATGGCCGCGGCCTCCTTGATGCCGCGCCGGATCAGGAGGAAGAAGCACCACAGGCCGACGGAGCCCACCGCCACCGCGAGCGGGGTGTCGCCGTCGCCGAGGGCCGGGGCGATCGCGCCGACCGTCGAGGTGATCAGCACCCAGTACGTCACGTTGCCCACGCAGGCGCTGGCCCAGTATCCGAAGGCGGCGAAGAAGCCCAGGTACTCGCCGAATCCGGCCTTGGCGTAGGCGTAGACGCCGGCGTCGAGGTCGGGTCTGCGGACCGCCAGCGACTGGAAGACGAAGGCGAGGGTCAGCATGCCGGTGCCGGCGATGGTCCAGGCGATCAGGGCGCCCCAGACGCCGGTGGCCTCCGCGAACCGCCGCGGCAGCGAGAAGACGCCGGCGCCGACCATGGAGCCGACGACCATCGTGGTCAGGGTCGGCAGGGTCAGCTTGGCCGGCGGCGGCGCCCCGGCCGCGCGGTCGGTGTCGGTCATCCGCGGCGGTTACTTGGTGTCGGTGCGGACGTGGCGGGGGCCGAGGGGCTGGGTGGGGCGGGCATTGGAGTCGGGGAAGCGCTCGCGGTAGAGCTCGATCTGGTGGTCGGCGGCGGTGAGCGGGTCGGCCAGGACGATCCAGTGCACCGGGGAGGTGTAGGGGCAGGTGGTGAGCGAGCCGGTGTAGCGGTACGAGCCGAGCGTGGCCGGGAAGAGGGCGGCCAGGTCGACCTCGCGCAGTTCGGCCTCGGCGCCGGGCTGCGGCAGCGCGCGGAACAGGCGCTCCAGCAGGGGGTTGGCCTCGCCCTCGCGGAAGAGGACGGCCACGACCAGACGGGTGCCGTCGTCCGCGACGTACTTGGCGTGCTGTTCGAGCGGGAACCGGGTGCCGTTAAGGAGGTGCTCGGCGGGGGTGTGCCAGTGCACGCCGGCGAAGGTGTGGCGGACGCCGCCGACGTCGAGCCGGGCCCCCTGGGGGGCCACCTCGGCGCCGATGGTGGTCTCGCGGTCGGGGTGCTGGCAGCTCGGCTGGTGGCTGCCGGGGCGCTCGTAGCGCAGGGTGAGGGTGGTGTGCGCGGCGGGCGGGTGGTGGAAGGTGAGGACGGGGAGGCGGGTGGGGATGGCCCGGTCGGTGGGGATGTCGACCGGGGACTGCAGGGTACGGCGGTCGCCGTGCGGGTGGCCGGCGCGGCCGAAGACGTCCCGGGGGGTCACGCGCGTCCGCGGCTGCGGGGTGGTCTGCGGGGTCACGGGCTCCGCCTCCTCACGCTGCTGCTCCTGGTGCACAGCTTGCCCGTGGGGTGGGTGGGGCGCATCCGGAGCGCACCCCACCCACCGGCCCGTTCCGCCGCCCGGGCGAACGGCGGCCGGCGGTGCGGGGGCGGGGACGGTCGGGCGGGCGTTGTCGGTGACGAGGGCTAGGCTGATTCGCATGGATGTTCGAATCGGCATGGTGACGGTCGACTGCGCGGAGCCGCGGGAGCTGGCCGCTTGGTGGCGCGGGGTGGTCGGCGGCGAGGTGGTGATGGACGCCGACGGCTGGTACGTGGTGCTCTCCGGGCGGGACGGCGGCCCGGCGCTGGGCTTCCAGAAGGTCTCGGAGCCGACGCCCGGCAAGAACCGCCTGCACCTGGACCTCGCCTCCGCCGACATGGCGGCGACCGTCGCGGAGCTGGTGGCGCACGGTGCCAAGCGGGTGGACGAGCACGCGCTGGAGGACGGCTTCGCCTGGACGGTCCTGGAGGATCCGGAGGGCAACGCCTTCTGCGTCTCCGGCCCGCACGTCTGACCGGCACTGACCGAATCCGCTGATGACACGCCACGGGGGCGGACACCCGCACGTGTCCGCCCCCGTGGGAACCGCCCGATCGCCCGGTCGCCCGATCGCCCCCGGTCAGGCCGGGGCCGGTTCGGCGTGCGGGGAACCCGACTGGGCGTGCGCCTGCGCGAGCACCTCCATGGCGTGCTCCACCAGGGTGATCAGCACCTCCTTGGAGGAGCCGCGCTGCCGGGCGTCGCAGAGCAGCACCGGGGTGCGCTCGTCGAGGTCCAGCGCCTCCCGGACGTCCGCCGGCTCGTAGCGCTCCGCCCCCTCGAAGCAGTTCACGGCGACCATGAAGGGGATGCCGCGCCGCTCGAAGTAGTCGACCGCCGGGAAGCAGCTCTGCAGCCGCCTGGTGTCGGCGAGGACCACCGCGCCCAGCGCGCCCACCGCCAGCTCGTCCCAGACGAACCAGAAGCGGTCCTGCCCGGGCGTGCCGAAGAGGTAGACGGCCAGGCCGTTGCGGATGGTGATGCGGCCGAAATCCATCGCGACGGTGGTGGTGGACTTCCGCTCCACCCCCGTCAGGTCGTCGACCGGCCGCCCGGCCTCGGTCAGCCGTTCCTCGGTCCGCAGGGGCCGGATCTCGCTGACCGAGCCCACCAGCGTCGTCTTGCCGGCGCCGAAACCGCCGGCGACCAAGATCTTCAGGGCGACGGTGGAGGAGCCGTCCTCCACCGTGTCAGAGCGCCCGGAGGCCATGGATCACTTCCCTGAGAATTCGCTCGTCGGGGAGCTGTGCGGGTGGGACGGGGCGGGTCACTCGGATCATCCGCCCGTCCAGGAGATCACTGAGCAGGACGCGCACGACACCCACCGGCAGGTCGAGGTCCGAGGCGATGTCGGCCACCGACTGGGGCGCGCGGTGGCACAGGTCGAGGATGGTCTGGTGCTCGGGACCGAGTTCCAGTCCCTCCTCGGTGTCGTCGACCTGGACGTCCTCCTCGGTGACCACCATGGAGATCAGGTCGAAGACCTCCGCCGTCGGCCGGGTGCGCCCGCCCGTCATCGCGTACGGGCGGACCACGCGGCCGGCGGCGTCATCGAACCAGCGGGGGGTGTCGGGAGCCATAAGCGTGCTGTCACCTCTACTGGTACTCGTCTTACTGGGTCGACGCCGAGGGTGCCCGCCGCGGTTCCGTCGCCAGGTGCTCGCCGACCCGCTTGACCAGTAGCGCCATCTCGTAGGCGATCATGCCGACGTCGGACTGGGCGTCCGCCAGCACCGCCAGGCAGGTGCCGCTGCCGGCCGCCGTGACGAACAGGAAGGCGTCCTCCAGCTCGATCATGGTCTGCCGCACCGCGCCGGCCTTGAAGTGCCGGCCGGCGCCCTTGGCGAGGCTGTTGAGGCCGGAGGCGACGGCGGCCAGGTGCTCGCCGTCCTCCCGGCTGAGGCCGGCGGAGGCGCCCATCGCCAGGCCGTCGTTGGAGAGCACCACGGCGTGGCGCACCGGGGGCACGCGGGCCACCAGATCGTCCAGCAGCCAGTTCAGCTCGCCGGGCTGATTTGCCGTTCCGGTCATCGACCGTCCCTTTCTGATGTTGCTTCGTCCGCCGATGCCCCGGGACGGGGCTGCTCCCGCTCAGGGCTGGTACCGATGTCGGGCTCCCCGGCCTCCAGCCGACCGAGGGTCCAGCCCTGTTGCAGTGAGGCCATGGTGGCGCGGATGTCCTCCGCGGTCCGCTCGGTGGGCTCCGGGGTGGCCGGGTCCCCGGTGGCGGGGGCGGTGGCCCCCGTGTCGGTGCCCTGGCCGGTGGTCTTGTCGGGGCGCTGGTCCTCGCGCAACTGCGGCACGAGGCTGGCCTGCCGCACCCGCTTGGGCAGGCCCACCCGGGTGACGCCGCGGGAGACGCCGCCGGTCGCCGGGTCGACGACCGGCGCGGGGGCGCCGTCCGCGGCCTTCGCGGTGTCGGACCGCCGGGAGCCGGTGGACGCCGCGGGCGCGGCCTCGGTGGTGGCCTCCGGTGCGCCGGCGGGGCGGCTCACCTGGCGGCGGGGCAGGCCGGACGGGCCGGTCGCGGCTGGCTGGCCGGGCTGCCGGCGCAGTCCCTCGGGCCGCAGGGCCACGGTGCGCGCGTCGTCCCCGTCGTCCCAGGCGTCCCGCTGGGTGTCCGCCGCTGCGGCCTCCCGGCCGTCCCGGGCCGCGCGCTGCACCGGCAGGTGGACCAGGCGGGCGCCGGGGCCGTCCTGACGCCCCGCCGTGCCGGCCCCCGTGGCGGCCGGGGAGGCCGGGGAGGCGGTGGCGGTGGCCCCGGAGGAGGACGGCAGGGAGCTGGCGGCGTCCGCCGAGCCGGTCGGCGACGAGGCGGTGGTGGCCGGGGAGCCGGACGGCGCCGCGGCCGTACCGGCGAGGGAGCCCGCGCCGGACGGGGACGCCGCCTCGGCGCCGGAGGTGCCGCCGGACGCGCCGCCGGAGGTGCCCGCCGGCAGGGCGGCGGCGCTCGGGCGCGCGCCCACCGCCGCCGGCCCGGTGGAGGCGGACGCCCCCACCTGCGCGGCCCCGCCCTGCGCGGCGGCCTGGACGGCGGCCAGCGCCGCGGTCTGGGTGGCGCTCGCGCCGCCGATCGCGCCGGGTTCCTCGTTCTGCAGCAGTTCCTGCGGGATGAGCACCACGGCCGTGGTGCCGCCGTACGGCGAGGGGCGCAGGGTGACCCGCAGCTCGTGGCGCTGCGCCAGCCGGCCCACCACGAACAGGCCCAGCCGGTCGGTGTCGGACAGGTCGAACTCGACGGGCTTGCTGAGCCGCTCGTTGATGTCGTCGAGCATGACCTTGCTCATGCCGAGCCCGCGGTCCTCGATCTCCAGCGCGAACCCGGCCGGCACCGGGGAGCCGTGCACCAGCACGTTGGTGTTCGGCGGGGAGAAGACCGCGGCGTTCTCGATCAGTTCGGCGATCAGGTGGGTGACGTCGGCGACGGCGGTGCCGAGCAGCGCCACCCGGGGCATCCGGCGGACGGTGACCCGCGAGTAGTCCTCGATCTCGGCGACCGCCGCGCGCACCACGTCGACCAGCTGGACCGGCTGGCGCCAGGCCCGTCCGGGCGCGGCGCCGGAGAGGATGATCAGGCCCTCGGCGTGCCGGCGCATGCGGGTGGTCATGTGGTCGAGCCGGAAGAGGTCCTCCAGTTCCTCGGGGCTGGAGGCCTTGCGCTCCATCTCGTCCAGCAGGGTGAGCTGGCGGTGCACCAGGGCCTGGCTGCGGCGGGCGATGTTCACGAACACCCGGGAGACGCCCTGCCGCAGTTCGGCCAGCTCGACGGCCGACTCCACGGCGGTGCGCTGCACCTTGTTGAACGCCAGCGCCACCTCGCCGATCTCGTCGTCGCTGGTGTACAGCGGCGGCGCCTCCTTGGCGATGTCCACCTCACGGCCGGTGCGCAGCCGCCGCACCACGGCGGGCAGCCGGCTGGTGGCCAGGGTGGAGGCGGCGTTGCGCAGGTCGGTGAGCTCGGCGATGAGCTGGCGGGCGACCCGGACGGAGATGATGATCGAGGCGACCAGGGCGACCAGGCCGAGGCCCGTGCCCAGCACGAGCTGGAGGACCAGCCCCATGGTGTAGGGGCGCGCCTCCTCGCGGGTGGTGGTCGCGGCGTCGTTCTCGATCACCCGGAGCGTGGTGAGGGTCTGGTCCATCGCCTCGCGCCAGCGCTCGGCGTCGACGACGTCCAGCGTCTCGGCGGCGCTCGCCCCCATCACCGCGTCCTCGGTGGCGCGCAGCTCGCCGTACTCCTCGCTCTCGATCAGGCGCTGGTAGGCGCGCTGTTCGTCGCTGTTGAGGTCGCGGACGCTGTCCGCGAACAGCAGTCGCTGGGTGTGCACCATGCCGAGGAACTCGTGGGACTCCACGACGGTCATCTCGCCGGCGGCGACGCCCGCGACCAGCAGGGTGTCCTCGCGGGCGAGCATCTCGCGGGCCCAGGAGAAGTCCTGGACGTTGCCGGCGCGGTGGGCCAGGTCGGCGTCCTCGGTGAGGGTGAGCACGGGGACGATCTGGAAGGCGGCGTCGACGATGGAGTTGTAGGCGGCGATGGCCTCGCCGGGCTCGACGCTGCTGGCGAGGACCCGGCCGCGCAGGGCGCTCAGCTCGTCCAGGGCCCGTTCGAAGTCCGCGACGGTGTCCGCGGTGCGGTCGCCGAACTCCTCGCGCACGGCCTCGACACCGCCGGCCAGCTCGGTCAGCCGGTCGATCCGCGCGTCGGTGGCGCCGTGCTGCTCGTCCAGCTGCTCCCGCACGGCGGGGTCCCCGCCGGCGAGGAACTCCGCCGAGGCCCGCCGCTCAATCTGGAGTTCGTAGACCACCTCGCCCACCGGCGTGACCACCCGCTGGTTCGCCTCGTCGAGCGACAGCCGTCCCTGGAGGTCCCGCATGGCGACGATCGCGGTGTACACCCACAGGGCGGTGAGGGACAGCAGGGGCACGAGGAGCAGGGCGACGATCTTCGTCCTGATCGATCCACTGCGAAAGGGCATGAGGTTCCTCAGTCCTGGCTGAGTCAGGGGCGGCGGGACGGTGGGGCGGGTGGCGGACGGTCCGGCGATGAGGTCGAGGGGTTTGCGCGGCGGGCACGGCCCGGGTCGCCCGGATACTACTACCGTCCGACGGTCCGACAGGCAGGTCGTTCACAACGGATGACTCTTGGTCAACGTCGGTGTACCGGCGGCTCACACATCACCGCGGGTATCTCCGCGCGTCGAACGGACGCGTCCACTTCGTTCGTGAGCGCTCTCAGACTCCGGGCGGCCGAGGGCGGCGGTATCCCGGAGGTATCCCGGCGTTCTCCCGGGCGATCCGCCGGCGATCTCGCCGCGCCGTCCCGGCGTCGGGCGGAAAGCCCGGCCGGGCCGCCGGGGGCGGCCGTGAGCTGCGCGGAGAGGGCGGAACGGAGCACTCCGCGGGATCCGATACGATGGTTTCCGTCAGCGGGCGCCGCTAGCTCAACTGGCAGAGCAGCGGACTCTTAATCCGCGGGTTCGGGGTTCGAGTCCCTGGCGGCGCACCAACGACCGTTACCGGCGCACGGCGTCGGCAACGGCATTCCGGCTGGCATTCGGGCGTCCTCGGTGGTCGAGGGCGCCCGTTTCGTTTTCCCGGTTTTCGGTTTCCCGCGATATCGCGCGCTCCGGGCGTGTCGGCGGCTTTGCCGGGCCGTCCCGGCGGGCGGGGCGGCGCCGCGGGCGGGGGCGGCGACGGGTACGGGAGACGGGATGTGGCCGAGGGCCGACGGCGGCCCGGAACGACGCCGGGCGCCCTCCGCAGAAGGAGGACGCCCGGCGTGGTGGAACCATTTCTGGAACCGTCTTCGAGTGCGCCGCCAGGGACTCGAACCCCGAACCCGCGGATTAAGAGTCCGCTGCTCTGCCAGTTGAGCTAGCGGCGCTCGCTGACGTCGGAAATCATACCTGACGTCCGGGGCCGCCCCTGACCACGTCCGCTCCGCGCGCCGGGACGGCCGGCCGCCGGGGGTGTCGCGGCGGCCGGCCGCCGGGGGTGCGGGCTACGGGTCGAGGCCCGGCCAGTCGGCGCCGATGGTGAGCACGACGGCCGCGGAGGTCGCCGTGGAGACGAACGGCTCGACGCCCGGGACGTCGCCGGCCAGCGTCTCGGCCTGCTTGGCCATGCCGTTGGGGTAGGCGATGGAGGTGAACTCGACGCGCTGGCCGGCGTTGCCCACCTCGATCACCTGGTAGCCGGCCTGGCGCAGCTGCTCGGCCACCTCGGCGGCCAGCCCGCCGGTGCCGGTGCCGTTGAGCACCCGGACCGGGACGTGCGAGGGCGGGATCCCGCCGGCGTCGCCCGGGTCGGCGTCCTCCGCCCCGGTGCCGCCCCCGGTGCCGGGGTCGGCCGGGGTCTCGCCCAGCCGCTCGTCGCTCGGCGGCCGGGTGTCGTTCCTCAGCGCCTCGAAGATCTGGTCGGCCTCCGGCTGCTGCCACAGCACGTTCGCCTGGTCGCTGGGGACCACGAGCGACCGCGGGAAGTTGGGCACGGTGCGGAAGTCGATGGCGTCCTCGGGGATGGACATCATGGTGGTGGCGAGCGAGGCCAGGTCCGCGACGCTGGCCAGCTCGGAGTCGGTGGTCAGCGAGCGGGTGGTGGCGTCCAGGAAGCCGTAGAGCGCGGTGGGGTTGGCGAGCTGGGAGCGCGCCCGCTCCGCCATCGAGGTCAGGAACTCCTGCTGCCGCTCGATGCGGCCGAGGTCGCTGCTGTCGCCGATGTTGTAGCGGGCCCGCACCCAGGCCAGCGCGTCCTCGTCCCGGATGATCTGGCAGCCGGCCTCCAGGTGGAGGTCGGCCTTCTCCGAGTGCACGGCCTCCTCGGGGCAGACCTCCACGCCGCCGAGGGCGTTGACCATGCCCTTGAAGCCCTGGAAGTCGATGGTGACGAAGTGCTCGATGCGCAGGCCGGTGGTGGCCTCCAGCACCTTCATGGAGCAGACCGCGGCGTTGCCCGGGTCGCCGGACAGGCCGCCGAGCGTGTACGCCTCGTTGATCTTCCCCTGGTGCGGTTCGGACATGGTGCCGTCGCCCATGTCGCAGGCGGGGAGGTCGACCCAGGAGTCGCGGGGGAAGGAGAGCACCGTGGCCCACTCCCGGTTGGCCGCGATGTGCAGCAGCATCAGCGTGTCGGACTGCATGGTGTCGAAGTCGCCGTACTGGCCGTTGGTCCCGGCGCGGCTGTCCGAGCCGATCAGCGCGATGTCCAGGGCCCCGGGGTGCAGGTCGACCGGGCGGTCCTCGCCGAGCGCCCGCTCCACGTCGGTGGAGGTGATGTTGCCGCTGAGCTGGTTGTAGGCCCACACCGCCGCCCCGGCGACCAGCAGCACGACCGTGGCCAGCGAGCCGCCGGTCCACTGGAGTATTCGGCGCCCGCGGGAGCGCCGCGCCGCGCCCGGGCGGGGCTGGGTCCGGCCGCCGGTGCGGCGCTGGTCCTGCTGCATGGGTGAAGTCCGTCCGTCTGTCCGCCGGTCCGGCAGCCGGTGCGTCGCGCGCCCCGTACACCCCGCGCGTGCCCGCGCACCCCGGCGCATGATCGTTTCTGCTGGGGTGGGCCGAGCGGACGAGCGGGCCACGTGGTCCGGGGCGCGGCCGCATCGCCGCTCCCTACCGAGACGCTTCCGGGCCGCCGGAGGTTCCCGAACGGCCTTCCCGAACGGGCCGGGGCGCCCGGCGGAGCCCGAGGGCGGACCCGGCGCAGCCGGCGCGAAGGGGGCGGACGACGGCGCGCCGAGTCCGGCGGGGGCCCGGAGCGCCCCAGACTGGAAGGGTCGGGACGGCCCCTGGACCAAGTGGCGTGCCGGGCGGCGATCAGGCGCCGCCCTGTCCATGGGACGCGCCGCCGTGGCGGGCCTACCGTCGTGCCGCGACGCCCACACGCCCCCGGACCGGAGCCACCCCACTCGTGGCGGCGATCGGCGAAGGGTGGCCCCACCGGGAGGAGAAGCCCATGTCCCTGTCCCCCGAGCCGGTTCCCCCGGTCGGCGGCCCGCAGCTGCCGCAGGAGCGCCGCCTGGTCACCGAGATCCCCGGCCCGCGCTCGCGCGAGCTGTCCGAGCGGCGGGCGGCGGCGGTGGCGCGCGGCGTCAGCAGCGTGCTGCCGGTCTTCGTCCGCCGGGCCGGGGGCGGCGTGCTGGAGGACGTGGACGGCAATTCGCTGATCGACCTGGGCTCCGGCATCGCGGTCACGTCCGTCGGCAACAGCGCGGAGGCGGTGGTCCGCCGCTCGGCCGAGCAGCTCGCGGCGTTCACCCACACCTGTTTCATGGTCACCCCCTACGAGGGGTACGTGGCCGTCGCCGAGCAGCTGGCCCGGCTCACCCCCGGCGCCCACACCAAGCGCTCGGCGCTGTTCAACTCCGGGGCGGAGGCGGTGGAGAACGCCGTGAAGATCGCCCGGGCCGCGACCGGCCGCCAGGCCGTGGTCGTCTTCGACCACGGCTACCACGGCCGCACCAACCTCACGATGGCGCTGACCGCGAAGAACATGCCGTACAAGCACTCCTTCGGGCCGTTCGCCCCGGAGGTGTACCGGATGCCGATGGCCTACCCCTACCGGTGGCCGACCGGTCCGGACAACTGCGGGGAGGAGGCCGCCGCCCAGGTGATCGACCAGATCGACAAGCAGGTGGGGGCCGGGAACGTGGCCGCCGTGGTGGTCGAGCCGATCCTCGGCGAGGGCGGGTTCATCGTGCCGGCGCGCGGCTTCCTGCCGCGCGTCGCCGAGTTCTGCCGGGCCAACGGCATCGTGTTCGTCGCCGACGAGATCCAGACCGGGTTCTGCCGCACCGGGCAGTGGTTCGCCTGCGAGGACGAGGACCTCGTCCCCGATCTGATCACCACCGCGAAGGGCATCGCGGGCGGGCTGCCGCTGGCGGCGGTCACCGGCCGCGCCGAGATCATGGACGCGGCCCACGCCGGCGGGCTCGGCGGCACCTACGGCGGCAACCCGGTGGCCTGCGCGGCTGCCCTGGGCGCGATCGAGACCATGGAGCGGCTGGACCTCAACGCGGCGGCGCGGCGGATCGAGAAGATCATGAAGGGCCGGCTGCTGGAGCTGGCCGAGCGCCACCCGGTGATCGGCGAGGTGCGCGGGCGCGGCGCCATGCTGGCGATGGAGCTGGTGCACCCGGGCACCAGGGACCCGAACCCCGAGGCGGCCGGGGCACTGGCCCGCGCCGCGCACGCCGAGGGGGTGGTGGTGCTGACCGCCGGCACCTACGGCAACGTGCTGCGCTTCCTCCCGCCGCTGGTGATCCCGGAGCAGTTGCTGCTGGAGGGGATGGACGTGCTGGCCGGGGCCCTGGCCCGGCTGTGAGTCCGCCGGCGGGGCGCGCGGGGCGCCGGCGCCGACGGCGCGGGTGACGCCTCCCGGGCACCCGGTCGCACCCTGGCACGCGCCTGTCGCACACTGGTGCGAGGGGGTGCGGCGGGGCGCGGCGCGGAGGACGGCGGGCCGCCGGGCGGCCCCCGACCCGCGACTGCTGGAGGTGTGACGCGTGCCGGAGGCGAGCAGCGGCGGCGGCCCGGACGACGCTGCCGCCGCTCCCCGGGAACGCGAGCCGGACTACCGGTTCACGCTGGCGAACGAGCGCACCTTCCTCGCCTGGATCCGCACCTCCCTCGGCCTGCTGGCCGCCGGCGTCGCGGTGCGCCAGCTCGTCCCGCCGTTCGCCGTGCCATGGGGCCGGGAGGTGCTGGCCCTGGCCTGCGTGCTGCTGGCGGTGATCCTGGGCGCCGGCTCCTACCCGCGCTGGCGGTCGGTCCAGCGGGCCATGCGCCGTGACGAGCCGCTGCCCACGTCGTGGATCGCCCCGGTGCTGGCCACGGCGGTGCTGCTGGTGGCCGGGCTGGTCACCGTGCTGGTGCTGCTGGGTGGGCGGCAGGGCGGCGGCGCGCCGTGAGCGGCGCCCCGCGGCGCGTTCCGCGGCCGGCGGCGCCCGGCGGAGCGGAGCGGGCGCCCCGGGACCCCGGTCTGCAACCGGAGCGGACCCGGCTGGCCTGGAGTCGGACGGCGTTCGCCCAGGTCGTCTGCGGATCGCTGCTGCTGCACGTGGTGGCCGAGCGGGGGCTGTGGCCCGGGGTCGTCCCGCTGGCCTGCTCGGCGCTGGGGGTGCTGGTGACGCTGGCCGGTGGGCGGCTGCGCGGCGTCGGGGCGCCCCCGCCGCGCGGGCTGCTGCCGCTGACGGCGGCGGTGACCACGGCCACCGCGGCCAGCGCCGGGGTGCTGCTGGTGGGCTGACCGCGGCAGCGCGACCGCCGGCCTCCCCCCTGGCCGAGCCGTCCCGCCGGTGCCCCCGACACCCTGTCGTTTATACCCCCAGCGGGTATATTGTGGGTTCGGGTGGGCGGTCGCGCCCACCGCCGCAGAAGCGAAGGGGAACGCGATGAGCAGCACCGCCGAGACCACGACCTACCGCATCGAGGGCATGACCTGCGGCCACTGCGCCAACGCGGTCACCACCGAGCTGTCCGCGCTGGACGCCGTCGCCACCGTGGAGGTGGACGTCGCCGCCGGCACGGCCACCGTCACCAGCAGCGGGCCGCTGCCGGAGCAGGCCGTCCGGGAGGCCGTCGACGAGGCCGGCTACACGCTCGTCGGCACGGTCTGATCCCGGGCTCCCTCGCCGCCGGGGCGCCCGGCGGCGCCGTCGGGCCGCCGCCGCGGCCCGGCCCGGCCCGGGCGGAACGACCCGGGCCACCACGGGGGTGCACACCCACACGCGCGCACCAGCGAAGGAAGTGATCCCGATGGCCGGAAGCGTCGCCGACAGCGCGACCACGGCGCACGGCACCACCGCGCCGGGCGGGCCGCGGCTCACCGTCGACCTGGCGATCGGCGGCATGACCTGCGCCTCCTGCGTGAACCGGGTGGAGAAGAAGCTCGGCCGGATGGAGGGCGTCACCGCCTCGGTCAACCTGGCGACCGAGACGGCCCACGTCTCCTTCCCGGCGACGCTCGACGTGGCGGAGCTGGTGGCCACCGTGGAGAAGGCCGGATACACGGCGGCGGCCCGGACCGTCCCGGTCGCCGAGACCGGCTCCGGCGACGCCGGGGCACCGGCCGGCCCCACCGAGGACACCACCGCCGGTGCCGCCACCACGACCACCGGGGCGCCGGCACCGGAACCCGCCGAGGCGCCGGCACCGGCGTCCACCACCGCGCCGCTCCCCCACGGGCCGGCGACCGGCACGCCCGCGAGGCCGGCACCCCCCGCGCCCGCACCGGACGCGGCCGGCGCCGACCCCGCCGCCGCCCGCGTCGCCGACCTGCGGCGCCGCCTGCTCGGCTCGGCCGCGCTCGGCCTGCCGGTGGTCCTGCTGTCCATGGTGCCGCCGCTGCAGTTCACCTACTGGCAGTGGCTGTGCTTCGCCCTCGCCTCCCCTGTCGCGCTGTGGGGCGCCTGGCCCTTCCACCGCACCGCCTGGACCAACCTGCGGCACGGCGCCGGCACCATGGACACCCTGGTCTCCATGGGCGTGCTCGCCGCCTGGGGCTGGTCGGTCTACGCGCTCTTCCTCGGCGGCGCCGGCGAGACCGGGATGCGCATGGAGCTGACGCTGCTCCCGGCCACCGCCGAGCAGCGGCACGGCCACGCGGCCGAGCTGTACCTGGAGGTGGCCGCCGCCCTGGTGGTGTTCATCCTGGCCGGCCGCTACTTCGAGGCACGGGCCCGGCACCGGGCCGGGGACGCCATCCGGGCCCTGCTCGACCTCGGCGCCAAGGACGTCGCGGTGCTGCGCGCGGGCCGGGAGACCCGGGTGCCGGTCAGCGAGCTGGCCGTCGGCGACGAGTTCGTGGTGCGGCCGGGCGAGAAACTGGCCACCGACGGCGTGGTGGTCTCCGGGGAGTCCGCCGTGGACGAGTCGCTGCTCACCGGAGAGTCGATGCCGGTGGAGGTGGGCCCCGGATCGGCGGTCACCGGCGCCACGGTCAACGCCGGGGGGCGCCTGGTGGTCCGGGCGACCCGGGTCGGCGCGGACACCCGGCTGGCCCAGATCGCCCGTCTCGTGGAGCGGGCGCAGACCGGCAAGGCGCGCGTGCAGCGGCTGGCGGACCGGATCTCGGCGGTGTTCGTGCCGGTGGTCATCCTGCTGTCGCTGGGCACCCTGGTGGGCTGGCTGCTCGCCGACGCGCGGCCGGGAACGGCGCTCACCGCCGCCGTGGCGGTGCTGATCATCGCCTGCCCGTGCGCGCTCGGCCTGGCCACCCCGACGGCGCTGATGGTGGGCACCGGTCGGGGCGCCCAGCTCGGGCTGCTGATCCGCGGGCCGGAAGTGCTGGAGTCCACCCGGCGGGTGGACACCATCGTGCTGGACAAGACCGGCACCGTCACGGAGGGCCGGATGCGGCTGGTGGAGGTGGTTCCGGCCACCGCCCCCGACGCCGCCACCGCCACCGCCGGGGGCGTGGCCGACGAGGCGGAGCTGCTGCGGCTGGTCGGCGCGGTGGAGGACGCCGCCGAGCACCCGATCGCCCGGGCGGTGGCGGCCTCGGCGCGCGAGCGCGTCGGGGAACTGCCGCCGGTGGAGGACTTCGCGGCGGTGCGCGGGCTGGGCGCGCGGGGCCGGGTGGAGGGCCACCGGGTCGTGGTCGGCCGGCTCGCCTGGCTGCGCGAGCAGGAGTCGGTGGCGGTGCCCGAGGAGCTGGTGGCCGCCGCGGCGCGGGCCGAGTCCGCCGGCCGGACCGCCGTGCTGGCCGGGGTGGACGGGGTGGCCCGCGCCGTGCTGGTGGTCGCCGACCGCGTCCGGCCGGACAGCGCGGAGGCGGTGCGCGAGCTGCGCGCCCTGGGGCTGACCCCGGTGCTGCTCACCGGCGACAACGCCTCCGCGGCGCGGGCGGTGGCCGAGCGCATCGGCGTCGAGCAGGTGATCGCCGGGGTTCGCCCGGAGGAGAAGGTGGCCGAGGTGGATCGGCTGCAACGGGCCGGGCGGGTGGTCGCGATGGTCGGCGACGGGGTGAACGACGCCGCCGCGCTGGCCCGGGCCGACCTGGGCCTGGCCATGGGCGGCGGCACGGACGCGGCGATCGCGGCGGCCGACCTCACCCTGGTGCGGGGCGACCTGCGGGCCGCCGCGCAGGCCATCCGGCTGTCCCGGCGGACCCTGGCCACCATCCGGGGCAACCTGTTCTGGGCGTTCTTCTACAACGTGGCGGCGCTGCCGCTGGCCGCCCTGGGCTGGCTGAACCCGATGATCGCCGGCGCGGCGATGGCGGCGTCCAGCGTGCTGGTCGTCGGCAACAGCCTGCGGCTGCGGCGGTTCGGCCAGGGCTGAGGGCCCGGGGCGGGACGGAGCGGGGGGCCGGGCCGGCCGTCGGGCCCGGTTGTCCACAGGCGCCGGAAGCCGTCTACTTCCCGGCGTCCGGACCAGTCACACTGGAGACGGCAGCGGCCAGCGGCCGCCCGGGAGAAGCGTTCCGGCGGCGTGAGACGGTACCGGAAGGCGGTACCGGTAGGCGGTGTCTGGGGCCGGGCGCCACGAGCGGGAGGGCGAGAAGGAAGACATGGTCAGTTACAGCAATCACAAGGACGACGTCCTCAAGCGGCTCCGGCGCATCGAGGGCCAGGTGCGTGGCCTCCAGCGCATGGTGGAGAACGACACCTACTGCATCGACGTGCTCACCCAGGTGTCCGCGACGACCCGCGCGCTGCAGTCCTTCGCGCTGCAGATGCTGGACGAGCACATGGCGTGCTGCGTGCGCGACGCCGTCGCGGAGGGCGGCGCGGAGGGCGACGTCAAGCTGAAGGAGGCGTCGGACGCGATCGCGCGGCTGGTCCGCTCCTGATCGCCGGCGCTCGCCGGCCGGCGAGCGGCGGGCGACACCCGGCGGCGAGTGCCGAGGCGGACGGGGCGGCGGGCGGAGGGCGCCCGCCGCCCCGAGTCGTCCCCCGGCAGGTGCGGGACGGGCGCGGCGGGCCGCTCAGTCGGCCGGCCGCTCGGCCGACCGGTCGCCGTCCACGCCCCGCTCGCCACCGCACCCCCCGGAGCACGGCCGGTACCGCGGGCCTCCGGCCGGCCGCCGGTCCAGCAGGGCCGCCAGGGCCGCGTCCAGGTCCGCGAACCGCTCCTCCTGCCCCAGCGGCACGGCCGCCTCGACCTCCGCGGCGAACGCGGCGAGCGGGCCGTGCGGCGCCTCCAGCAGCGCCGTGCCGTCCGCCGAGCGCAGGGCGATGAAGACGACTCCGCGCCCGTGGCTCCGGGACGGCCAGATCTGGATGTCGCCCAGCCCGACCGGCCGGGTCAGGCCCTCCGCGAGCAGTTCCCGCGCGAAGCTCCAGCGGATCGGGGTGTCCCCGTCGGCGTGGAAGAGCGCGTCGATGCCGTACGGGCGGCGCGGATCGTAATGGAAGCGGACGGTGACGGAGACCGCCGCGTCCGGGCCCAGCAGGAGCCGCAGCCGCAGCAGCGAGTCGATGGTCTCCGGCGTGCGGTGGTCGTGTGTGTCGACGTTCATGCTTGTAAGACCAACGTCGGCCGTCGACATGACGCGGATTTCGCGACGAATTCCGGACTCTTTCGAGGGAGCCCCCTCACGGCTGTTCGATTTCCTCCCGCTCGGAGGGAACCAGCAGCACCTCGAACCACACCGTCTTGCCCGTGCTGCCGCGGGCGCTCCCCCACTGGGTGGCCAGCCGGCTGACCACCCGCAGGCCCCAGCCGTCCTCCCGCTCCCCGCCCCACTCCACGAGCGCCGGGAAGTCGTGGTTGTCGTCGGTGATCTCGCCGACCAGCAGGTTCCCGGCCCGGATCAGCCGCAGCTCCACGTGGTGGCGGTGGGCGTGCCGGATCGCGTTGGTGACCAGCTCGCTGACGATCAGCTCCACGGTGGCGCTGAACGGCTCCAGGCCCCAGTCGTAGAGCTTGCCGCCGGTCAGGCTGCGCGCCCGGCGGACCTCGCGGGGGTCCAGCGCCAGCTGCCAGCCGGCCACGTGCGAGGGCGGCAGCCCGCGCAGCCGGGCCAGCAGGACCCCGACCTCGTCGGCCGGTTCGGCGGCGTGCAGGGCGTCCGCCGTGGCGTCACACAGCGGCTGCAGGCCCGGTGGTGGTTCCGCCTGGCCGCCGGCGGGACCGGCCGGGCCGCCGCCCCACGAGCCGGCCGCCGCCGGGGGCACGGCCAGCCCTTCGCCGAGGCGGGCGAGCAGGTCCGGCAGCAGCGTCGGCTCGACCTTGTCCGGGACGCCCGGGGCATCCGGGACGTCCTGGACGCCCGCCCGCTCCCCGCCGACCGCCGCCGCCCGCTCCGTCGCGGCGCGCTCGGCCGCCGCGCGCTCGGCCGCGTACTCGACCCGGACGTCGGAGAGCGGATCGGTGACCAACGCCAGCAGGCTGCCGTCCGGGATCGGCACCGTGACGGTGGAGAACGGCACGCCGCCGATCCCCAGCGGGGCGCCGCAGGGCAGCGGCAGGGACTCGGGGGAGCGCCCCGGGCGGATCAGCACCGGCGGCTGGTGGCCGGCCGAGGAGACCCGGCACTCCTTGGCGATCGGGTCGTAGACGGCGTAGAGGCAGGTGGCGTAGGAGTCGCTGCCCAGCCGGTGCACCACGTCGTCGAGGTGACGCAGCAGCAGCGAGGGCATCATGTCCAGCACGGCGAGGCTGAGCACGGTGGCGCGCAGCTGCCCCATCAGCGCGGCGGCGCGCAGGCCGCGCCCGAAGACGTCGCCGGCGACGAGCCCGACTCGGCCGCCCGGCAGCTTGATCACGTCCAGCCAGTCGCCGCCGACCGCGCCGTGCGCGGCGGCCCGGCGGTGGGCGACCGCCGTCTCGACCGCGACCAGGCCGGGCGTGCCGGCGGGCAGCAGCACGTCCCGCAGCAGTTCGGCCGCGCCCGCGGTGTCCGGGCCGGCCGCGTCGGCCTCGGCGTGGGCGTCGGGGGCCGCCTCGGCGTCAGGGGTGGTGTCGGCCTCATGGGCGGTCTCGGCGCCGGCGTCGGGGGCCGTCCCGGCGCGGGGCGCGGGACCGGCGCCGCCGCGCACCCGCTGCGGGTTGCCCGCGACGGCGGCGGTCGGAGTCGCCGGCCGGTGCACGGCGTCGGCCCGGTTCCGTGGGCGCGGCACCCCCCGCCCACCGCCGGACGCCTCCGGCCGGGAAGCGTCACGACCGGCGGGGTCGCCGCCGGAGACGTCCCCTGCCCTGCCACTGCGACCGGCCTCGGATGTCGTCATCCGGCGTGTTCCTTCTCAGGAGGATGCGGGGGTCAGCCCGCTGGGCTCGGCGAGTCCGGACTGCCTCCGCGCGCCGGCCCGCCCGGGTGCTGCGGGCCGAATCCGCGCGAGGCGCTCGCCGTGACCCACGGTAGAGCCTTGCGGCACACTCCGATAGGGGAACGTGCGGGAACACGCCCGTCCCCGGCGGCCGAAACCGTGTGTTCGGCGGCGAAACGGGCGGGGGCCGGGCACCGCTCTGGCCCTCCTCTGGGCGTCCCCTGGCCGCCGGCCGCCCGGGGGCACCACCGTGCCGTCACCGGGCCGCCGTCCGGGGCCGCCCCGAGTCGGGCCTCGGCGCTCAGACCATCGCCACCACGTCGGCGATCGACTCGACGACCTTGGTGGGCCGGTACGGGAAGCGGTCCACCTGCTCCCGCGTCGTGGTGCCGGTGAGGACCAGGAAGGTGCGCAGGCCCGCCTCCATGCCGGCCACCACGTCGGTGTCCATGCGGTCGCCGATCATCGCGGTGGTCTCGGAGTGCGCCGAGAGGGTGTTCAGGGCCTCGCGCATCATCAGCGGGTTCGGCTTGCCGACGAAGTACGGCTCGACGCCGGTGGCCTCGGTGATCAGCGCCGCGACGGAGCCGGTCGCCGGCAGCACGCCCTCCTCCGAGGGACCGGTGTTGTCCGGGTTGGTGGCGATGAACCGGGCGCCGTCCACGATCAGCCGGATCGCCTTGGTGATCGCCTCAAAGCTGTAGGTGCGGGTCTCACCGAGGACGACGTAGTCCGGCTCGCGCTCGGTCAGGATGTAGCCCGCCTCGTGCAGCGCCGTGGTCAGCCCGGACTCGCCGAGCACGTAGGCGGTGCCGCCGGGGCGCTGGCCGGTCAGGAACTTGGCGGTGGCCAGCGCGGACGTCCAGATGGACTCGATCGGCACGTCCAGCCCCATGTCCGCGAGGCGCGCGTGCAGGTCACGGGGGGTGTACATGGAGTTGTTGGTCAGGACGAGGAAGGGCTTGCCGGACTCGCGCAGGGTCCGCAGGAAGTCCTCGGCCCCGGGGATCGGCTTGCCCTCGTGGACCAGGACACCGTCCATGTCCGTCAGCCACGACTCGATCGGCTTGGGCTCACTCACCAGCAGCTCCCGTCATCAGCGAAGGCGCGGTAGAGACGGCCATGGCGCGCCGTCCCCGGACGCCTTACCCGTCCGGGGTCAGCTTATGGCCTGCCCGTAAGGGACGAATGGGCGCGTTGCCGACCTCTTTCGCAGTCGGGATCCGCCGCCCCCGCCCGGCACCGCCCGGGCCCCTTTCCACAGGGGTCGCCACTACCATGACTGGCCGGCTGCTGGGGCGTGGCGAAGCGGATCGAGCCACCGACGAGGGGGTCACGATGGCGGTGATGCTGCCGGAGGAGCTGGAGTACCCGCTGCGGGTCATCGGGATCACCTGGCCCGACCTCGACGAGGACGCCGTGCGCGAGGTGGCGCAGGCGTTCCGGGACTACGCCGACGAGATCGCCTCGGCCCGCGAGGAGGCCGACGGCGCCGTCGCGCAGCTCCTGGCCGGCAGCTCCGGCGAGGGGATGGAGGCGTTCGGCGGCCACTGGGAGAAGGTTTCCGGCCAGCACTTCCAGGGTCTGGCCGACGCCTCCCGCACCATCGCCTCCGCGCTGGACACCGCCGCCACCGCGATCGAGGCCGGCAAGTGCTCGATCGTCGCGCAGTTGGACGTCCTGGCGCCGGAGATCGCCGCGGCCGTCGCCGCCGCCGCGCCGGCAACCCCGGGGCTGCCGAGCCTGGCGGGGCTTGGTCCGGCGCAGACGGCCCGGACGGCCGTCCGGGAGATCCTGCGCGAGACGGCCGAGCGGGCCGCCGAGGCGCTGACGGCGGCGGCCGGGGACGCCGTGCTGGCCTCCCTGGAGGGCGTGCTGACCGAGTTGCTGGGGCGGGGGCTGGAGAACGCCACCGGGCTGCGCGACGGCTACGACGCCGGGCGGGCGGGGGACGCCGGCCACCAGGGCGGGGCGGACCCGGCCGGTGCCTCGGCGGCTGCGGCCACCTCGCTCGCCGGCGCGGACGGGGCCGCAGCCGGATCGCTCGCCGGCGCGGACGGGGCCGCCTCGCTCGCCGGCGCGGACCGGGTCTCCACCAGCGGCAGCATCGCCGAGGTGATGCGCGGCACGGTGGGCCCGGCGGCCGAGGTGCCGCCACCGACCGGCAACCCGATCATCGACGCGATGCGGGGTCACGACCTGGCCGCGGTGCGGGCCTGACGGCGTCCGGGGCGAATGCACACCCCGGACGACCGCCAATACGAACAGCTCTTCCTTTTCTCATTCGATCCGACAATCCAATGCCGACCGAAAGCGCATCCCGGCCGTCCCGCCACTCGGACGGAATTGACGTTGCAACAGCGCGACGGCTGCAATGTGAACGCGCGGTAACAGCGCGCCTTCACAGTGCAGGTTCCAGCAAAGGACGGTCATGAAGAAACAGGTTGATCTGAGTCGTGCGTCATGGATGCGCAGCAGTCACAGCCGCGGCGACAAGCGGAACTGCGTTCAGATCAGCTTCGTCGACGGCATGGTGGCGCTGCGCGGCTCCCGCGTCCCCGGTCAGCGGCCGCTGGTGTTCACCCCGGGCGAGTACGACGCGTTCGTCGCCGGAGTCGTCGCGGGCGAGCTGCGCCGGCCACGCTGAGCGCGCCGTCCGGCGCCCCGCCGCGGCTGCTCCGGTTCGGGGCCGGCGACCACCGGGCCGCGGTCCGCGCCGGCGCAACCGCCCCGCCCCTCCGGCAGCGGATCGTGCCGGGCCCGCCGGAGGGTCTCCCGGGTAACGCCGGGCCGGAGCGCGGGACCACCCTCGGTGCGCAGCAGCCGACCTCCTCGCCCGCTCAGCCGGGCCCGGCGGCGGCCTGCGCCAGCACCTCCCGGTAGTGCTGCTCCAGCTGCCGGCCGACCGCCGTCCAGGTGCGCTCCCGCACGGCGCGCCGGCCCCAGTCGCCCATCGCCCGCCGGGTGGCCCGGGAGCGGGTGAGCCGGTGCACCGCCGCGAGCAGCGCCGCGGCGTCGTCCGGCGGGTAGAGCAGACCGGTACGGCCGTCGTCCACCAGGTCCAGCGGACCACCCGAGGCGGGGGCCACCACCGGCACTCCGGAGGCCATGGCCTCCTGCACGGCCTGGCAGAACGTCTCGTCCGCCCCGGTGTGCACGAAGACGTCCAGGGAGGCGTAGGCCCGCGAGAGCTCCTCCCCCTGGAGGAGGCCGAGGAAGACCGCGCGCGGCATCAGGCGCTCCAACCTGGCCCGCGCCGGGCCGTCGCCCACGACCACCACCCGCACGCCGGGAAGCTCCGTCAGCGGGGCGAGCAGGTGCACCCGCTTGTCGCTGCTCAGCCGTCCCACGTACCCCACCAGCACCTCGCCGCCGGGGGCCAGCGCGCGGCGCAGCGTGGAGGAACGGTGGCTCGGGTGGAAGCGTTGGGCGTCCACGCCGCGCCGCCACAGCTCCAGCCGGGGCAGCCGCTGCTCCCGCAGGGCGCGCAGGGTGTCGGTGGACGGCACCAGGGTGCGGGTCGCCCTGCCGTGCATGCGGCGCAGCCGCCGCCAGATCAGCCGGGTGCCGCCGCCCAGCCGGTAGCGGCGGGCGAAGCCCGCCAGGTCCGTCTGGAAGACCGCGACCGAGGGGACTCCGAGGCGGTGCGCGACGCGCAGCGCCGTGCCGCCGAGCACGGCGGGCGAGGCGACGTGGAGGACGTCCGGCGCCCAGCCGCGCAGCAGGCGGCGCAGCGGGCGGCCGACGGGGAGGCCGACCGGGAAGGAGCGGTAGAAGGGCACCGGGAGGCTGTGCACCCGCAGCACGGGCACGCCCCGGTAGTGGGAGGGGCCGGGTCCGGGGGCGACGATCACCACGTCGTGGCCGGAGGCCACCAGGTGGTCCACGCTGCGGCAGACCGAGTTGACGACGCCGTTGACGCTGGGGAGGAACGATTCGGCGACCACCGCGACGCGCAGCGGCCGGGTGGGGGTGGGCGGCGGGGTGGGCGGCGGGGCGGCGCCGTTCGGGGACATCCCGCCCGCCGGGTGGGGGGTTGTGGTGGGGCGCGTGGCGGGCGTGGCGTGGGTGGCGGTCGCGAGGGCGGTGTGGGGGGTGTGGGTGGCGGTCGCGAGGGCGGTGTGGGGGGTGTGGGTGGCGGTCGCGAGGGCGGTGTGGGCGGGGGTCGGCTCCGGAGGTCTCCGCGACGCGACGGAGAGTCCTCCATCGCGCGGCCCGGCCTCCTCGCGGGCGGGGGCACGGGTGCCCTCGGCCGGACGGGTCAGCGTGTCCATGCCCACGGTGTCTCCCACGGCGGTGCTGCGGGGGTGACGTCGACCGGTCCGCCCGGGAACCACCAGACGAACTCTCCGCGATGCCGCGGCGGGGGAGGCGCATGACTGACCACCAACAACTTTGCGCGCCACAGGATCGCACGAAACAGGCCGGCCCACCAGCCCCCGCGTCCCCCTGTGGAAAACTCACGCCCCCCTTTTTTCTCCAGGCTTAGCAAGAGAGCCGGAGGGGATGCAAGGGGATTCGTTCAGCCTGTGGACAACCCACGCCCCCCTGTTTCCCAGAGGTATCCCAAAAAGCCCACCGCCACAAGAGGGAACCCGCCCCTGTGGATAACCCAGGCCCCCTTTGTTTCCCAGGGGTATCCCAAAAAGCCCACGGACGCAAGAGGGAGCCAACCCCTGTGGATAACCCAGGCCCCCCTTGTTTCCCAGGAGTATCCGGAAAGGGCGGCCGGCCACAAGGGGGAACCCTCTCCCTGTGGATAACTCAAACCCCCCTTGTTCATGGGGATAGCAGAGTGACGGGCACGCAGGCAAAGGCACTCACGCCTCCTGTGGAAAACCCCGCCCTCGGGCCGTGGCGGCGAAGCCCGGGCCCTCGGGCCGGATGGCGAGGAGCTGGCGAAACCCTCTCGGACGGGGATGGCACGGAGCTGACGGAACCCCCTCGGACCACACCGGCCACGGAAAACCCCGCCCCTCACCCGACGCGGCCATGAGCTGGCGAAACCCCCTCGCCGCACGCCGGCCGCCGAGAACCCGGGAACCACTCGGACGGGCGCGAGCCAATCGGATGGAATCGGCCCGGACGCATTGAGCCATGTGTACCAACGCCCGAGGTTCTTCCTGCGGGAAGGTCCCGCCATAACCCTTGGAGGCCCCATGTTCCGCCACGTCGACCGGGCGCACCACATCGGACAGCGCGTCATCACCCGCGACGCGATCGTCGCCGCGGCCACCGTGCCGATGATGGTCGCGGTGCTCGGATGGACGACTCCCGCCGTGGCCCAGGAGCGCACCGACACCGCCCCCAACGAAACCCACAACATCAACCAGACCGAGACGCACAACACCAACAGCACCACCTCGTACACCAACGACGTCGGTGGCTTCCACTTCGACCTGGTCGGCGGGCTCAACGACCTGCTGAACGGAGGCCTCACCGACCTCGTCGGCGACGGCGACTGAGCGGCGACCACCCGGGGGCGCCGTGGCCGCGCCGCTCGTCTACAGGTGCGAGAGGGTGTAGATGACCAGCCCCGCCAGGGCGCCCACCACGGTGCCGTTGATCCGGATGAACTGGAGGTCGCGGCCCACCTGGGTCTCGATCTTGCGGGAGGTGTCCTCCGCGTCCCAGCTCGCCACCGTGTCGGTGATCAGCGAGGTGATCTCGCCGCGGTAGGTGGAGACCAGGTAGGCGGCGGCGTCCTCCAGCCACGCGTCG
This sequence comes from Allostreptomyces psammosilenae, assembly GCF_013407765.1. Lineage (GTDB taxonomy): Bacteria > Actinomycetota > Actinomycetes > Streptomycetales > Streptomycetaceae > Allostreptomyces > Allostreptomyces psammosilenae. The sequence goes on along the minus strand of NZ_JACBZD010000002.1, from coordinate 808,344 downwards.
ACCTTGCCCTGGAGGCGGGGGTCCTCGGCCAGCCGCCGGCCGAGGCCCCGCACGGCGTCGCGCAGCCGCGCCCGCAGCTCGCTCTCCGGCTCCTCCGCGGCGGACTCGATCATCTCCCGCAGGCCGCGCCACGCCGAGGCCACGATCTGCTGGAGCTCCGGACGCGACAGCGCCTCGATCTTCAGCCGCTCCGTCCGCATCATCGTGTCGGGGTCGTTGCGCAGGTCGTTGGCGAAGTCGCGCAGGAAACGGTCCACCGCGCCGCGCGCCGCGTGCTGGCGGTCGTCACGGACGTCGGTCACGAAGCGCAGCAGTTCCCGGTGGACGGCCGCGCCGATCCGCTCGTCGACGAACCTCGGCGTCCAGCCGGGCGCGCCCGAGCCGACCGCGTCGATCACCGCGTCGCGGTGCTTGACCAGCCAGTCGTGTGCCTGGTTGCACACCAGGTCCACCAGCCCGCGGTGGCCGCCGTCGGCGACGACGCGGTCCAGCAGCTCGCCGAGCGGCTGCGACACCTGGGTGCGCGCCGCCCGCTGGGTCACCGCGCGGGCGATCACCGTCTGGACGTCCTCGTCGCGCAGCACCCGCAGGACGCCGCGGACCGCCGTGGACAGCTCGGCGGTGGTGCGCTCCGCGTTGGCCGGCTCGGCCAGCCAGCCGCCCAGTCGGGCCCCGATGCCCATCCCGCTCAGCCGCCGCCGGATGACCTCCTCGCTGAGGAAGTTGTCACCGACGAAGTCGGCGAGGCTGGTGCCGATGGCGTCCTTGCGGGTGGGGATGATCGCGGTGTGCGGGATCGGCAGCCCGAGCGGCCGTCGGAACAGCGCCGTGACGGCGAACCAGTCGGCCAGCGCGCCCACCATGCCCGCCTCCGCTGCCGCCTGCACGTAACCGGCCCACGGGCCGGCCCCCGACGCCTCCGCCCACCTGGCCAGCACGAACACCACGGTGGCGACGGCGAGGAAGCCGGTGGCCACCAGCTTCATCCGGCGCACACCGCGCCGCTTCTCCTCGTCCGCGGCGAAGGGCGCCGCGGCGCCGCGCCGGGACGCGCCCACCACCGGCCCGCGCGGGGGCGGCGGGGGCGCCGACTTCGGGGACGGCGAAGACGGCCGCGACGTCGGCGGTCGCGGCGTTCTCAGCGCCTGGTGCGGCTGGTCCACAGGGTCGATTCTCCCCCAGCGGAGTCGGAAAACGCCGGGGCCACTCCCTGATCGCTCCCCTAGTCCACCCCCGGCTCGCCCCCGAGACCGCGCGAGCGCCCGAGGTCGGGCAGGTCCTACCGTCTGGGAACATGATCCGATCAACGAACGCCACCACCCCACCGGCGTCCTCCTCCCCCGGCGGGCTGCCCGGATACGCCGAGCACTTCTCGGAGTCGGAGGGCTACCTCAACTTCGCCTCCGTCGGCCCGCCCTCCGACACCGTGCTGCGCACCCAGGCCGAGATGATGGGACGGCTGGCGGACCCGGGCCCCGGCACGGTCGGCGACCTGATGACCGCGTACGAGCGGGCCAGGGCCGCCGCCGCCCGGCTGGCCCGGGCCCGCACCGACCAGGTCGTCCTGGTGCCCAACACCTCCACCGGGCTGTTCCACGTGGCGTTCGGCCTGCCCGGCGGGCGGGTGCTGCTGCCCAGCCGGCAGTTCCCGAGCAACCGCTACGCCTGGGAACGCGCCGCGTCGCTGGGCCGCTCCCGGGCGCTCCCGGTGCCCCTGGACCACCGTGGGTGGGCCACCCCCGACACCGTCCGGGCCGCCCTGGAGGGCACCCGCGGGCCGGGCGCGGCCCCCGCCGCACAGCTCGCGGGCGGACGGTCCACGGACGCGGGCCCCGCGGACTCCGTCGTGGCGGTGGCGGTGAGCGCGGTGGACTTCCGTTCCGGCCACCGCGCCGACCTCGCGGCGCTGCGCGAGGTCGCCGGCGACCGTCTGCTGATCGTCGACGCGATCCAGGGCTTCGGGGTCGCCGACATGGCCTGGGAGGCCGCGGACGTCATCGTCGTCGGCGGCCAGAAGTGGCTGCGCGCCGGCTGGGGCACCGGGTTCATGGTGGTGCGGGACCGGGCGCTGGAGCGGCTGGAACCGGTGCTCAGCGGCTGGACCGGGGCCCAGGACGCCTACGCCTTCGACGACCGCACCCACGAGCCGCTGCCCGACGCCGGCCGCTTCTCGCTCAGCAACCCCTCCCCGGTGACGGCCGGCGGGCTGGCCTCCGCCCTGGAGCTGGTGGAGTCGGTGGGGGTGCCCGCCCTGGACGCGTACGTCACCGAGGTGGTCGGTGAGCTGCTGGAGGTGGTGCGGGCGGCCGGCGGCGTGCCGTCCTCCCCGGTGGATCCGGCGGAGCGGGCCGGCATCGTGACGTTCACGCTGCCGGGCCGGGACACCGCCGCCGTCGGGCGGGCGCTGGAGGCCTGCGGCGTGGTGGCCACGGTCCGCCCGGAGCACGTGCGGCTCTCGGCGCACGGCTCGACGACCGCCGGGGCCGTGGAGCGGGTCCGCGCCGCCCTCGCCGAGGTGGGAGCGGGCGCGCACGGGGAGTGAGCCGGTGGCGCGGGAGGGACGCGCCGGGAGGGGCGAGCCCGGAGCGGACCCCGTTCCGGCCCCGGCGCCCCGGCCCTCCGGCGCCCGGCAGTGCCTGATCCCTGTCCGCGCCACGGCGGTGGCTAACCTCCCCGGCGCGAGAATCACACGATGTGATGACAGTGAGTATCGCGGTGCTCACCTTCCGATAAACAGGAACTGCCGACATCCACGCGACGGTTCAGGTCGAAGGAGACCCGTTCACCATGCGCATCCACCCCGCCCTCGCCGCCACCGCCGGCGCCGCGCTGCTCGTCCTCACCCTCCCGACCGGCACCGCCTCCGCGGCGACCGGGACCTTCAGCTACGCCAACCCCACCCCGCAGACCATCGTCAACCCGGCGGACGGCACCTGCCACGCCCTCGCCGACGAGGAGTTCCGGGCCACCCACCTGTCGAACCAGACCGACAAGGGCGCCCACCTCTACAACGGCGCCGACTGCACGGGCGGGCTGATCGGCGTCATCCAGCCGTACTCCACCGCCGACCCCGCGCTCGAAGCCGACGGGCTGCGCTACTTCTAGCCCCCGCGGCGCAACGGGCTCGGCCCGGCGCACCGGCGGCAAGGGCGGAGGGGGCGGGTATCCATCAAGCGACCCACCCGCCCCACTCCGAGGGGAGTGCACCCGATGCCCCTCCACCCCGCCCTTGCCGCCGCCGGCGCCGGCGCGCTGCTGGCCCTCGCCCTGCCCGTCGACAGCGCGTCGGCCGCCGCCGGGTTCTTCTCGTACACCACCGCCGATGCCGGGCGGCACGTCATCCTCGACCCGGCCGACCACGTGTGCCACGCCCTCTCCGACGGCGCGCAACCCGCCTCGCTGCCGTCCAACCAGACGGACCGCGTGGCGCACCTCTACCTCGGACTGGACTGCTCGGGCGGCCTGGTAGCCGTCATGCAGCCGTACACCTCCAGCCTCACGATCACCGCGGACTCGCTGCGCTACTACTGAGGCACGCCGACCGACCGCCCCACCGCCTCCCCTGATCGCGGTCGATCGCGGTCGGCGCGGCACCTGCCGTTCTCCTCGTCACAGACAGGCTCGTACCCAGGCGGGTCCGTCCGCCGGCCGGAAGGCCGGGGCGGACCCGCCTGGTGCGTCGCGTCGCGTCACGTCACGGTACGGCGCCGGCGCCCGCCGGGTCCCTGGAGGCCCGCGGGCGGTCCCGCGGGCGGTCCCGCGGGAGGTCGCGCGGCCGGACGGAGCAGGCCCGCGTTGATCCACACGGGCGCCTGTGAGTGGCGCCACCTCGTGGCGCGACGTCGAATTTCCGTCCGGTGTTAGCTTGAGACGCCGGCCGGTACAACCCCCGCACCACGGGTGGAATCGTCCTCCCCGGCACCATTCGAACAGCCCCGCCGCCGTACGTGGCCCGCGGAGGCGTTCCGTCGTCACGCCATCCGCAGCGATCGCGCGCGGAGCCTTCGCGGCCGAGGAGACACACAGCACGATGCCCGTCGAGAACGAACGCAGCAAGGATCGGACCTCCCAGGACGCCCCCTCCCCCGACAGACCCGCACCCGACGGCGCGACGACGGGCGAGCGGGAGACCCGGGAGTCCGTCGAGGACGGCCAACCGGGCGACGCCCCCGTGGGCGAGGCCGACTCCCCCGCCACGGGCCCCGAGGACGGCTCCGACGGAGCGACCGGCACGGGGGACGACGACGCGGATGACGGCAGCCCGGACGACGACGCGGCCGCCGTAGCGGGGGGCGACCGCGCCGACCGGGCCACCACCGACCAGGCCCGGGCTGAGGAGAAGCCGGCCGAGGAGGACGAGGGCGCGAGCGGGGCGGATCGCGACCCGGTCGCGGGCGGTGGGGCCGACGGTGCACCGGACGCGCCCAAGACCCGGGAGGCCGAGGACAACCAGGACGCTCCAGTCGGTGAGGACGCCCGGGACGGTGAGGACGCTCCGGTCGGCGAGCACGGCGAGCACGGCGAGGAGGGCCCGAGCGGCCAGAGCGGCCAGGACCGCCAGGGCGGCGACGAGGCGGCGGGCCCGGCGCCGGACGAGACCATGCCGCTGCGGCCCGTCCCGCTGGCCGTCCTGACGGCACGGGTGGCCGCGCCTGCCCCGGTGGCCGGAGCCGCCGCCGTCGCGGACCAGGACCCGGACCCGGCGCAGGCGCAGGCGCAGGCGCCGGCGGACGACGAGACCCCGGCCAGCGACGGGGCGGCGGCCCTGGTGGGGGCGGGGGCCGTGGCCGACGAGGTGCCGGCCGCCGACCGCACGGTGCAGCTCAGGGCCCTGCCGGACCCGGCGGCCGTCACGACCGCGAGCGCCACCCCGGCGAGCCTCACCACCACGAGCGTCACCACCGCGAGCCCCACGGCGGGTGGCGCCGTGCCGGCGGGCGGCGCCGACGTGCCCCCGGACGGCGGCGGCCCGGCGCGGGACACCGACTCCTTGGGCGCCGGTGAACCGAAGCGGCGCAGCGTGCTGGCCCGGATCCTCCGCAGCTCCAAGCGCCGCCACGGCTGGCGGCGCCTGCTGCCCACCTGGCGGATGGTGGTCGGCGGCGCGATGCTGTTCGTGCTGGCGTGCGCCGGCGGCGCCTACGCCGCCTACCAGATGACCCCGGTGCCGGACCCGAACGCCGCCGCCATCCAGGAGGTCAACATATGGCTGTACCGGGACGGCACGGAGATCGGCCGGACCGGCGACGTCGACCGGGAGAACGTGGACCTCTCGGTCGTGCCCGAGCACGTGCAGAAGGCGATGCTCGCGGCGGAGAACCGCAACTTCTACTCCGATCCGGGCATCGACGTCCTGGCCATCGCGCGGGCCGGCTGGAACATGGCGACCGGCGGCGGCACGCAGAGCGGTTCGACCATCACCCAGCAGTACGTGAAGAACTACTACCTGAGCCAGGACCGCACCATCGCGCGGAAGGCGAAGGAGATCCTGATCGCGCTGCGGGTGGACCGGGAGATGTCCAAGGACGAGATCCTGGAGGGGTACCTCAACACCAGCTACTTCGGTCGCAACGCCTACGGGATCCAGGCCGGCGCGCGGGCCTTCTACGACAAGGACGCCTCCGAGCTGACCGTGGCCGAGGGCGCCTACCTGGCCACCCTGGTGAACCAGCCGAGCCGGTACGACGTGGCCACGGCCGACGCGGAGGACCGCGCCGCCGCCGTCGCCCGCTGGAACTACGTGCTGGACGGCATGGTGGAGTCCGGCTGGCTGGACGCCGGCGAGCGCGCGGGCATGGAGTTCCCGGAGCCGATCGACCAGGCGCCGCAGGACGGCGTCGGCGGGCAGGCCGGCTACCTGATCGAGATGGCCCAGCAGGAGCTGCTGGACGCCGGTGTCGTGGACGAGGCCAGCCTGGCCGCCGGCGGGTGGGAGATCACCACCACCTTCGATCCGGACAAGCAGGCCGCGCTGATCGCGGCGGTGGAGCAGGAGCTGTACAGCGCGCTGGACCCCGAGACCCGTGAGGCGGACCGCAACGTGCGGGTCGGCGCGGCGTCCCTGGATCCGAACAGCGGCCAGGTGATGGCGATCTACGGCGGGCCGGACTACCTGGAGCAGTTCGTCAACGACGCGACCCGCCGGGACGTGCAGGTGGGCTCCACCTTCAAGCCCATCGTGCTGGCCACGGCGCTCCAGGAGGGCGCCCGGACCCGGGACGGGCGCCCGGTCACCACCGAGACCTACTACAACGGCAACAACCGCATCCCGATCCAGGGGATCGCCTCGGGCGCCCCGCCCTACGAGCCGCCGAACGAGGGCGAGCGCTCCTACGGGCAGATCACCATCCGCACGGCCATGCAGAAGTCGGTGAACACGGTGTTCGCCCAGCTCGGCGTGGACGCGGGGCTGGAGAACGTGGTGGACACCGCCATCGCCCTGGGCATCCCGGAGAGCACCAGCGACCTGGCGCCGCACGCCGCCCTCTCGCTCGGTGTGGCCTCGCCCAGCGCGCTGGACATGGCGAGCGCCTACGGCACCTTCGCGGCGCACGGGGAGCACTACGAGCCGTGGACCGTGCTGAAGGCGGAGCGCGACGGCGAGACGGTGGAGCTGCCGGAGCACGAGCCCACCCGGGCGCTGGACCGGGACGTCGCCGACTCGGTGACGTCGGTGCTCCAGGACGTGATCAGCCCGTCGGGCACCGGCTACGCCGCGATGGCGCTGGAGCGCCCGGCCGCCGGCAAGACCGGCACCACGGACGACAACAACTCGGCCTGGTTCACCGGCTACACCCCGAACCTGGCCACGAGCGTGGGCATGTTCCGGGAGGACCCGCAGACGCACGCACGGCTGTCGCTGCGCGGCCTGGGCGGCGGCGGGTCGGTACACGGCGGTGACTTCCCGACGCGCATCTGGACCGCCTACAACACGGTGGCGCTCCAGGGCGAGCCGGTGCGGGAGTTCTCGCTGAGCGAGGACCTGCTGGACGCCTCGCAGGCCCCGTCCGGGCAGCCGTCGGCCTCGGCGTCGGCGTCGCCGGTGCAGCAGGAGCCGACGGCCGGGGCGACGCCGTCCGGCAGCCCGGCCCCGGTGGCGGAGCCGGGAGCGGGCGCCACCACCGGGCCGACGGCGGGACCGACCGCCGGTGCCACGGGCGGCTCCACGCCGGTCGCGCCACCGGTGGTGCAGCCGCCGGCGGGCGGCGCCGCGCCGTCGGGCGGGGCGGTCTCCGGCGGGACGGGCTCCGGTCAGACCGGTGGCGGTGGATCGTCCGGGGGGTCGACCGGCTCCGGGACGGACTCCGGCGGCACCCAGCCGGATGCCGGGAACGGGAACGCCGGCACCGGAACGGGTGGCACCGGCACCGGAACCAGCGGCGACAGCGCGGGCGACGGCTCCGGCTCCGGGTCCGACTCCGGCGGCGCGGACGACCCCGGCATGACCCTCCCGGTGGGCTGATCGGCGGCCGCGCGGTAGCCGCGGCGCGGGCGCGACAGGGGCGCCCGGACGGAAGGTCCCTCCTTCCGCCCGGGCGCCCCTGTCGTCGTCGAGGAGTCCGCCCGCACCCCTGTTGCTTCCTGAAAATGAACCATAGACTTCGGAAGTAGGAAGCAGCCTTCGAGAGCAGGAAGCAGCGGGCCACCCGCTCGGCACGGAAGGAACCGCACCGCATGACCACCTTCGTTCTCGTCCACGGCGCCTGGCACGGCCCGTGGGCCTGGGACCGCCTCACCCCGTTACTGCACCGGGCCGGCGCGCGCACCGTCACGCCGGCCCTCACCCTGGAGGCCGACACCGGCCTGCACGACCACGTCCGGGAGGTCGTCACCGCGCTCGACGCCACGGCCGGCGCCGACGACCTGGTGCTGGTCGGCCACAGCTACGCCGGCCTGGTCGTCCGCCAGGCCGCCGACCAGCGGCCCGGGGCGGTGCGCCACGTCGTCCTGGTGGACGGCTGGGCGGGCCGCGACGGGGCCAGCATGTTCGGCCTGGCGCCGCGCGGCTTCGCGGACGCCGTCCGGGCCGCCGCACGCGCCGGCGCGGACGGCCGCCAGGTGCCCGCGCCCCCGCCCGCGAGCTTCGGCGTGACCGACCCGCACGACGCGGACCGGCTCGCCCGGCGCCTGCGGCCGCAGCCGCTGCGCTCCTTCACCGAGGCCACCCGGCTCAGCGGGGCCGTCGACCGGATACCCGGGACCGCCGTCTACTGCCGGCCGCTCACCTATCCGTTCGACCGCCTCGGCACGGCGATCGGATACCGGCCGATCCCCCTGGACGGCCCGCACGACATCATGCTCACCCACCCCCGGGCGCTGGCCGACCTGCTGCTCCACCCCCAGGTACTGCGGTTCGGAATCGAGAAGCTCGAAGATTAGAATGACGGAGTGGAACAGCGCACCTACAACCAGTACTGCGCCACCGCGCGCACGCTCGACCTGGTCGGCGAGCGCTGGACGCTGCTGCTGATCCGCGAGCTGCTGACCGGCCCCAAGCGCTTCGGCGACCTGCGGGGGAACCTGCGCGGCCTGGGCACCGGCCTGCTGGCCGCCAGGCTGAAGCACCTGGAACGCGAGGGGCTGGTGGGCCGGGTCACCCTCCCCCCGCCGGCCCGCACCCCCGCCTACGCCCTCACCCCCGCCGGCGAGGACCTCGCCCCGGCCGTGCTGGCGCTCGCCCGGTGGGGGCTGACCTGGGCGATGGACTCCCCCCGGGAGGAGGAGACCTTCCACCCCGGCTGGGCACTGCTCGGTCTGGAGGCCTGCTTCGACGCCGACGCGGCGGCCGGCCTGCGGGCGGTCTACGAGTTCCGCGTCGACGACGAGGTCTTCCACGCCCGGATCGACGACGGCGCGATCGACATGGTCCACGGCCCCGCCCAGCGGCCGGACGTGAGCGTCACGGCCGGCGGCGAGGTCCTCCGCGACATCGCCGCCGGCCGGACCGGCCTCGCCGAGGCCGTCGACGCCGGCGCCGCGGTGGCTCACGGCGACCAGGAGGCGCTGCGCCGGCTGTACCGGCTGTTCCGGCTCCCGCGTCGGCGCTCCCGCACCGGGGAGGGCGGCGCTCCGTAACCCGTGCGGTGCCCGCGAGGCCCGTCCGGGGCGGGCCCGTCCCCGCCAGGTCCGCCCGGGCGGGGCCCGCCCGGGCGGGGCCCGTCCGGGGCGGGGCCCGTCCGGGGCGGGGCGGCGCCGTCTCGGCGGCGCGTCACGCCGGGGTGAGGACCCAGCCCTGGGTGCTGCCGGGCGGCAGTAGGGCGAGCGAGGAGTCTCCGGCCGGGCCGAGGCCGACGGCGAGCCCGGTCGCGGCGTCGGTCAGGGCCCACTGGCCGGGGAGCCCGGGCAGCGCCGTGATGCCCCACCCGCCGGCGGCCGCCGGGTCGGCGCACGGCTGCTGCACCACGGGGGCGCCCGCGCCTCCGGCCGTCGTCAGGCACTGGCCGCTGTGCGCGGCGACCAGGTGGTAGCCGCCGGCCGGGGACGGCTGGAGCTGCCAGAGCTGGTGCGGCGCCCCGCTGAACTGCCAGCCCATCACCCGGGCGCCCGGCGCCACCGAGGCGCCCTCGACGTCGGCGGCCAATTGGGTGCCGGCCAGCACCAGGGTGTAGCGCCCGGCCGCCGGGCCGGGCGCCGGCTGGACGGCCGGGGTGCCCGAGGCGGAGGCGGAGGCGGAGGCCGGGGCGGAGGGGGAGGCCGGGGCGGACGCCGGGAGGGAGGCGGCGGGGGACGAGGCCGAGGGGCCGGCGCCGGCGGGGTCGGCGGAGGTCGGGGCGGCTGCGGTGGTCGCCGGCAGCGCCGCCGGTGGCTCCTCCCCTCCGCCCGCCCGCAGCAGCCCGGAGACCACCCCGGCGAGCAGACCGCAGGCCGCGGCGCCGCCGATGACGGCCGTGACCACGGTCCGGGACGGCGTGCGCGACCCCACGTGTTCGGACAGCGTTCCCACTCCTTCGCCACGGCCGGATCCCGGGCGCCCACAGCGCAGTCAGGCAGTGTGGCAGACGGCGCGGAGCCGCCGCCCGGGAGCCGGCCGGAGGGGCGTGGAAAAGGCGCCTCGGCGCCGAGGGACGCGGGTCAGTGGCTCCCGCCGGTGACCCGCAGGCCGATGATGGCGATCACCAGCAGGCTGAGGAAGAAGATCCGCCCCGCCGTCACGGGTTCGGAGAAGAGCACGATGCCGAGCACCGCCGCGCCGACCGCGCCGACGCCCACCCACACCCCGTAGGCGGTGCCGATCGGCAGGGTCCGGGCGGCCTGGGCGAGCAGCACCATGCTGCCGGCCAGAGTGACGACGGTGAACACGCTCGGCCACAGCCGGGTGAAGCCCTGGGTGTACTTCAGGCCGATCGACCAGCAGATCTCCAGCAGGCCGGCGAACGTCAACAGGATCCAGGCCATCACGGCACCTCCGAGGATTGAATGGCTCTCTTCACGGGGGTGCGTCGTCTTTGCTGGCCCGGTACGGCGCGTCTCGTCGGGGGCGCCACCGCCGACCCGCCGGGGGACGGCACGGCCGGGGCGCCATTTCCGACTATGCCCAACCCCTCACGGTTTGGCAAAGGCCACAGGGCCCGGTTCCGTCCCCGTGCGGAGGGGAACGGAACCGGGCCCTGTGGGGCCGGTGGGGCGAGGCGTCACGGCTTGGTGGTGTCCACCAGGTCCTCCTCGGGCTCGCGGCCCGGGGTGGGGAGGTTGAACCGGGTGATCGCGAAGCGGAACACCAGGTAGTAGACGACCGCGAAGACCAGGCCGACCGGGATGATCATCCACGGCTGCGTGGCGTTGCTCCAGGCCAGGCCGTAGTCGATCAGGCCGCCGGAGAAGGTGAAGCCGTCCTTGATGCCGAGGGCCCAGGTCACCGCCATGGAGATGCCGGTCAGCACGGCGTGCAGGCCGTACAGCAGCGGCGCGACGAACATGAAGGAGAACTCCAGCGGCTCGGTGACGCCGGTGACGAAGGCGGTGAGGGCGACCGACAGCATCAGGCCGCCGACCTCCTTGCGGCGCTCGGGCCGGGCGCAGTGGGTGATCGCCAGGGCCGCCGCCGGCAGGCCGAACATCATGATCGGGTAGAAGCCGGTCATGAAGATGCCGGCCTCCGGGTCCCCGGCGTAGAACCGCGCGATGTCGCCGTGCACCACCTCGCCGGCCGCGTTGGTGAAGTCACCGACCTGGAACCAGAGGAAGGTGTTGACGAACTGGTGCATGCCGATCGGGATCAGCAGGCGGTTGATGAAGCCGAAGATGCCCGATCCCAGGGCGCCGAGGCCGATCAGCCAGTCGCCGAAGTTCTCCAGCCCGGTGCCGATGGGGCCCCACAGCAGGCCGAACAGGATACCGAGCACCAGACCGATCAGCGCCATCTGCATCGGCACCAGGCGGCGGCCGTTGAAGAAGCCGAGCCAGTCCACCAGCTTGGTGCGGTGGTAGCGCTGCCAGACCACGGCGGTGATCAGGCCGACGACGATGCCGCCGAGAACGCCCGGGTTCTGCGGGTTGCCCTCGTCGTCGGGGAAGGCGGTGAGCACGTTGTTGAAGACCAGGTAGCCGACGACGGCGGCGAGCGCCGTGGAGCCGTCCGCCTTCTTCGCGAAGCCGATCGCCACGCCGATGCAGAAGAGCAGGGAGAGGTTGGCGAAGACGGCGCCGCCGGCGGCGCCGATGACCTGGGAGACCCGGTCCCAGCCCAGCCCCTCGGCACCGAAGACGTCGGGCTGCCCCAGGCGGTTGAGCAGACCCGCGGCCGGCAGGACGGCGATCGGCAGCTGGAGGCTGCGGCCGATCTTCTGGAGGTTCTGGAAGAGGCTGGAGCGCCAGTTCCTGCCCTTCGACGGCGCCTCGCTCGCGGCACTCGCGGTACTCATGCTCGTCCTCCTGTGACGGGCGGGTTCGTGTCCCGCCGCCAGTCCGGTAGGGTCGGGTCAACCCGCTGATCTGGTCTATACCAGTTGATGTAGGCCTGTTCTAGCACGGCGTCCGAAAGATGGGATCCCCCCGAGTTCCCGTCGGGAACAGACCGATACAGATCCGATATGTTCGTACAGTGACCAATCATTCATGAGTTACCGTGACATAACGGACCGATTGGGCACAGGTAAACCGTTCTGTCCACCCGGTGCACCGACCGCGGGGCCGTGGGAGCGAGGAGACACGCATGGCCAGCAAGGCTGAGAAGATCGTCGCCGGCCTCGGCGGCATCGACAACATCGAGGAGATCGAGGGCTGCATCACCCGGCTGCGCACCGAGGTGAAGGACGCCTCCCTGGTCGACGAGAAGGCCCTCAAGGCCGCCGGCGCCCACGGCGTGGTCAAGATGGGCACCGCCATCCAGGTCGTCATCGGCACCGACGCCGACCCGCTCGCGGCCGAGATCGAGGACATGATGTGACGTCCCCCGGTGGCCCCGGCTGCCCCAGCGGCATGCCGGGGCCGCCCGGACCCTCCCGCCCGACCCTCCACGCCCCGCCTCCCGCGGCGCCCTCACACTCCCGCGCGCCTTCGACTCCCGCGGCACCCGCCGCCACGCCCGGCCGCGAGGCACCGGCAGCGCGCCGCTGCGCCGCGCGCCGGGGCGGATAGGCTCAGCCGCATGTCTCGCATCGACGGCCGCACCCCCGACCAGCTCCGCCCCGTCACCCTGGAACGCGGCTGGAGCCGCCACGCCGAGGGCTCCGTCCTCGTGCACTTCGGCGACACCCGCGTGCTCTGCACCGCCAGCGTCACCGAGGGCGTCCCGCGCTGGCGCAAGGGCAGCGGCGAGGGCTGGGTCACCGCGGAGTACTCCATGCTGCCCCGCTCCACCAACACCCGCGGCGACCGCGAGGCGGTCAAGGGGCGCATCGGCGGCCGCACCCACGAGATCTCCCGGCTGATCGGCCGTTCGCTGCGCGCCGTGATCGACTACCGGGCGCTGGGCGAGAACACCATCGTGCTGGACTGCGACGTCCTCCAGGCCGACGGCGGCACCCGGACCGCGGCCATCACCGGGGCGTACGTCGCCCTGGCCGACGCCGTCGCCTGGATGCACCGCACCCGCATGCTCCGGCCCAGCCGCAAGGTGCTCACCGGCAGCGTCGCGGCCGTCAGCGTCGGCATCATCGACGGCACCCCGATGCTCGACCTCGCCTACGAGGAGGACGTGCGGGCCGAGACCGACATGAACGTCGTCTGCACCGGGGACGGGCGCTTCGTCGAGGTCCAGGGCACGGCGGAGGGCGCCCCCTTCGACCGCTCCCTGCTCGACTCCCTCTTGGACATGGCGGTCAAGGGCTGCGCCGAGCTGACGGTGCTGCAGCAGGTCGCCCTCGCCGAGGAACTCCCCTCCACCGACCGGGGCTGACGCCGGCCGGTCCGGCACCGGCCCCGGGAGGGCTCGCCCGGGAGTGCCGCCCGCGCCCCCGGGCCGAATGGCGGGGCGGCCGTCCCCGACGGTCGTCGCCCCGTCACTTAGGGGCGGCGGCCCGTCGGGCCGGTGTCCCCCTTAGGGGCGATGTCACCTTCCGCGTCATGGCCCCGCGGGCCCGCCTTTGACAGGCTTGCGGTACACGGCAGCGCGACCGCGCGACAGTCGATGGAGGAATGCCATGGCCCCCACCCCCGCCCGCCCCGCAGCCCGCCCGACCCGCACCCGGCGCTGGCGCACCGCGGTGGCCCTCGCCGGTGCCGGGCTGCTGCTCGCCGGCACGACCGCCTGCGCGGAGCTGAGCAACGCGATCGACTGCGGCCAGGCGGCCGTCCAGATCACCTCCGACCTGACGACCCTGCAGAACTCCCTGGACGACCCGCAGGCCGCGCTGGATGCCCTGGAGAGCATGGAGCGCAACCTCGACGAGCTGGCCGCGAACACCTCCACCGACGAGGTCCAGCAGGCGGTGGAGGACATCAGCACCGGGGTGACCGAGGCCCGCACGGCCATCGAGGACGGCCAGACGCCCCAGCTGGACGGCATCGTCAGCGGCGTGGACGGCCTCACCGCGGCCTGCGGCGGGTAGATCCGGGCTCGATGGGGCGGCGGCGGGCCCCCGGTCGGTGCCCGGGGCGCCCGCACCGCCTACCCTCGCTGCCATGAGCAGTCACAACCGCCTCGTCCTCGCCACCCGTAACGCGCACAAGGTCGTCGAGCTCCGCGCGATCCTCACCGAGTCCGCCGACTCCTTCGGCGGCCCGGTGCCCGAGCTGGTCGGCGCCGACGCGTTCCCCGAGGTGCCGGACGTCCCCGAGACCGGCGTCACCTTCGCGGAGAACGCCCTGCTCAAGGCGCACGCCCTGGCCCGGGCCACCGGGCTGCCGGCGATCGCCGACGACTCCGGGCTGTGCGTGGACGTGCTCGGTGGCGCCCCCGGCATCTTCTCGGCCCGCTGGTCCGGCCGGCACGGCGACGACGCGGCCAACCTGCGGCTGCTGCTGGCGCAGCTCGCCGACATCTCCGACGAGCACCGGCGGGCCCACTTCGCCTGCGCGGCGGCCGTCGCCCTGCCGGACGGCACCGAGCGCGTCGTGGAGGGGACCCTGCCGGGGGTGCTGCGCCACGAGCCGGTCGGCTCCGGCGGCTTCGGGTACGACCCGATCCTCCAGCCGGACGGCGAGGAGCGCACCGTGGCCGAGCTGACGGCGGCGGAGAAGAACGCCATCAGCCACCGGGGGAAGGCGTTCCGCGCGCTGGTGCCGGTGCTGCGCGAGCTGCTCGACCGGGCCGGCTGAGCCGGGCCGCCGCCGGGCGGGCTGTCGCCGGGGCCGGCTCCCCGGCGGGGGAACGGCGACGGCGCGGTACCCGCGTGGGGTGCCGCGCCGTTCGCGTGTAGGCCCGGTGGGACTCGAACCCACGACACTTCGGACCTAAACCGAAGCCCTCTAGCCAGCTGGGGTACGGGCCCCCGGCGCCACTGTACTACCCGCCCCGCCGCCGCACGGCCCGCCCGGGCCGGCCGCCCGGCCTTCCCGTGCCTCAGAGGCCGAGATCGCGGATGATCTTGGCGACGTGACCGGTGGCCTTGACGTTGTACATGGCCTTCGCGACCGTGCCGTCGCCGTCCACGACGACGGTCGAACGGATCACTCCGGTGACCGTCTTGCCGTACAGGCTCTTCTCCCCGAAGGCGCCGTAGGCCCGCATGACCTCCTTGTCGGGGTCGGAGAGCAGGGTGACCCGCAGCGACTCCTTCTCGCGGAAGGCGGCGAGCTTGGCCGGGGCGTCCGGCGAGATGCCCACGACGTCGTAGCCGGCGCCCGCCAGGACCTCCAGGTTGTCGGTGAAGTCGCAGGCCTGCTTGGTGCAGCCCGGGGTCATCGCCGCCGGGTAGAAGTAGACGATCACCTTGCGGCCCGCGTAGTCGGCCAGCGAGACCTGCCGGCCGTCGGCGTCGGGCAGGGAGAAGGCCGGGGCGGTGTCGCCGGTCGTCAGCCGATCTGCCATGGGAAGCTCCTTCGTGGTGCGCGCGGCGGTGGGCACACTCGGCCCGCCGCCACGCTACGGAGCGGGCGTCACCGAGGCAAGCATCATCGGAAAGCGACTTCCACATCGCGGAGAGTTGCCGGAGGGGCGTCGGGCGCGCCGCGGAGAGGCGGACGGCTCCGGCACGGCCGCCACGACCGCGCGATCGGCCCACCACTGCCCGGATCACCGGCCGGCGCCGGGGTAGCGTACAGACATCGTGGGGAGGCGCGGGTCCGGCGTCCGGGCACCGCCGCCCGGTCGGCGGACCGGCCGATGACGGAGTGAGGTGGCGAGTTGAGCGAGGTCAAGCCGCACAGCGGTCAGGAGGCCCCGCCCCCGGACGTGAGAACGCCCGCCGAGATCGAGGCCGACATCAACCGCACCCGGCGGCGGCTGGCCGCCACGCTGGACGAGCTGGCGGTCAGGGTCCACCCCCGGACGGTGGTGGACGACGCCAAGGACCGGGCCCGGGAGGCCGTGAGCCGGGGCGTGGGGCGGGCGCGGACCGTGGTCGGCGAGGTCGGCGGACGGGCCCGGGAGCAGGTCGTGGACGACTACGGCGGCCCGCGGCTGGAGCGCGTGGTGCCGCTGGCCCTGGTGGGCTTGGCGGTGGTGACGCTGCTGGCCGTCTCGGCGTACCGCCGGCGACGCTGACCGCCCGGCGGCGTTGACCGGCGGCGACGCCCCGCCGGTCGCCGCCGCCGGTGGCCGGTGGCCGGCGCTACGGGTCTCGCGCTACGGGTCTGGCGCTACGGGGCACGGGCTACGGGGCGCGGGGCACGGGCTACGGGGGTCGAGCGATGGCGAGCAACGTCATGCACCTGCCAGGAGTTATCCACAGAGGGCACATGGGGGCTGCGCGGGGTCACAACCCCATGGGATCCTGAAGAAGGGGGTCCCCCCAGAGCGAGTGGTTGATCAGGCGGCATCACCTGGCATGATCCTGACGCCAGTGAGGGGTCCAGGGGAGATCATGCACCCGCCAGGAGTTATCCACAGATAGCACATGGGGGGCTGCGCACGGTTACAGCCGCGTGGGATCCTGAAGAAGGGGGTCCCCCCAGAACAAGCGGTTGGTCAGACAACAACCTCTGGCATGCCCCTGACGCCAGCGAGCGACACCAGGGGAGGTCATGCACCCGCCACGAGTTGTCCACAGACAGCACATGGGGGGCTGCGCACGGCTACAGCCGCGTGGGATCCTGAAGAAGGGGGTCCCCCCAGGGCGAGTGGTTGATCAGGCGACATCACCTGGCATGATCCTGACGCCAGGCGGGAACCCCGCCCCGCGGCCCCACGTCCCCCGCACGTCCCCGCCGCCGTCCCCGCCGCCGTACCCTCCGCCATCGCCGCCGCCGTCCCCTCCGCCGTCAACGGCGCCCTGGCGCG
This sequence comes from Allostreptomyces psammosilenae, assembly GCF_013407765.1. Classification (GTDB taxonomy): domain Bacteria; phylum Actinomycetota; class Actinomycetes; order Streptomycetales; family Streptomycetaceae; genus Allostreptomyces; species Allostreptomyces psammosilenae. The sequence goes on along the minus strand of NZ_JACBZD010000002.1, from coordinate 791,525 downwards.
CCGGCCGGGTCGTCCGCCGGGTAACGTTCCACGGGTGAGCACTGACCAGTCGCACGACACGTCGAACGAGAGCGCGGACGCGCACGCCAAGAAGCTGGACGACATGGCCGAAGAGCCCGGCTTCGCGCACAAGCTCCCGATCCGGATGCTGCACGACCGCGTCCTGGTGCGCGGCGGTACGGGCGAGGGCGAGCGCAGGTCCAGCGGTGGAATCCTGATCCCCGCGACCGCCCAGGTCGGCAAGAGGCTGGCCTGGGCCGAGGTCGTCGCGGTCGGCCAGAGCGTGCGGACCGTGGAGCCCGGCGACCGCGTGCTGTTCGACCCGGAGGAGCTGGCCGAGGTCGAGGTGCGCGGCGTGGGCTACCTGCTGATGCGGGAGCGGGATCTGCACGCGGTGGCCGCCGAGCGCCTCGGCGGCGGCACGGAGGACGCCACCGGGCTGTATCTCTGAACCCCTGATTCCGCCTCGCGCCTCCTCGGGGCGAGGGGCGGAGCCCTCCTCGGGGCGAGGGCGGATCGCCGGTTCGCGGGCCGGGACGGCGCGGGGGGACCGCGCCGTCCGGCCGTCTCCTGCCCGCGGGGGCGCCACGCGCCCGTCGACGCGGGGGCCTGCGCGCCGACCGCGTCGGCGCCCCGCGTCAGGCCCACGGAAAGGCCCTGCAGCAAGGGACCACGGGAAGGGCCCGCAGGAAGGGCCCTACAGGAAGTAGACGTCCCCGGGCCGGGCCAGACCGGTGGGGCCGGCGAAGACCTCGCTGGCGTCGGCCAGGTTCCGCTGGCGGTCGGTCCACGGCGGGATGTGGGTGAGCACCAGCCGTCCGACCGCCCCCCGGGCCGCGTACTCCCCGGCCTGACGGCCGTTGAGGTGCAGGTCGGGGATCTCCTCGCGGCCGTGCGTGAAGGACGCCTCGGCCAGCAGCAGGTCGGCGCCCGCGGAGAGCTTGGCCAGGGCGTCGCAGGGGCCGGTGTCCCCGCTGTAGACCAGGGAGCGCCCGCCGTACTCGACGCGGAACGCGTACGCCTCCACCGGGTGGGCGACCCGGTCCGCGGTGATCCGGAAGGGGCCCACCTCGAAGACGCCCGGCCGCAGCCGCCGGAAGTCGAACGCCTCGTGCATGCCGGGCTGGTCCGGCATGTCGTAGACCCGGGCGAGCCGCGCGGAGGTGCCCTCCGGGCCGTACACCGGGATGCGGGCGGGGCAGCCCTCGAAGCGGTAGTTGCGGGCCACCCAGTAGGCGCAGAGATCGACGCAGTGGTCGGCGTGCAGGTGGCTGAAGCAGACGGCGTCGACGTCGTACAGGCCGATGTGCCGCTGGAGCGCGCCCAGCGCACCGTTGCCCAGGTCCATCACCAGGCGGAAGCCCTCGGCCTCCAGCAGGTAGCTGGAGCAGGCCGAGTCGGCGGACGGGAACGAGCCTGAGCAGCCGACCACGGTCAGTTTCATGCGCGGGCCTCCACGGCGGTGGGAAGGGTGTCGGGAATGACGTACGTGTCCGGCCGCCCGGCGTCCGGTTCGCGGATGACGTCGACGTCGGCCAGCTCCGGGCCGAGGAAGCGTCGGCCGATGCGCTGGAACTGCGCCGGGTCGCCGGTGGTGAGGAACCGGTGCGCGGGACGGTCGTCGGTCGGCTCCCGCATCAGGCCGTGGGCGACCAGGCTGCGGTAGACGTCCTTCGCGGTCTCCTCGGCGCTGGAGATCAGGGTGACCCCGTCGCCCATGATGTAGGAGATGACACCGGTGAGCAGCGGGTAGTGGGTGCAGCCCAGGATGAGGGTGTCCACGCCGGCGGCGGCCACCGGGTCGAGGTACTCGCGGGCGACGCCCATCAGCTCGGGGCCGGCGGTGACGCCCCGTTCGACGAACTCCACGAAGCGCGGGCAGGCCCGGGTGGTCAGGTCGATGTGCGGGGCGGCGGCGAAGGCGTCGTCATAGGCCTGCGACGTCTGGGTGGCGTGGGTGCAGATGACGCCGACCCGGCCGTTGCGGGTGGCCGCGGCGGCGCGCCGGGTGGCGGGCGCGATCACCTCGACGACCGGTACCGCGTAGCGTTCGCGGGCGTCCCGCAGGACGGCGGCGCTGGCGCTGTTGCAGGCGATGACCAGCATCTTGACGCCCTGCTCGACCAGGCGGTCCAGGCACTGCAGGGCGTAGGCGCGCACCTCGGCGATGGGGCGCGGTCCGTAGGGCTGACGGGCGGTGTCGCCGAGGTACAGGACCGACTCCCCGGGGAGCTGGTCGAGCACGGCGCGGGCCACGGTCAGGCCGCCGAAGCCGGAGTCGAAGATGCCGATGGGTGCGTCTAGCGTTGCCACGAGCATCGAGGGTAAGGCGCGGGACGGCTGGTACCTACCACCGGCAGGGCTATGTGCCCGGAATCACCGGGTGCCGGGGCCCCGGGAAGTAATAGACACCAAAACGCTCCGGTCATTACCCTCGGGGCATGGAACTGCTGTTCACCCTGGATCCGGACGTCACCGACGAGCTGCGCGAGGAGATCGTGGAGCTGTGGACGGACGTCTCCAACGCGGGCGGAGCGGTGGGCTTCGTGCCGCCGGTGGACCGGGAGGATGTCCGGCCGACCGCCGAGGCGTCGCTGGCCGGGCTCGCCGACGGGGCGGACCGGCTGCTGGTGGGCCGTGACGAGGCCGGGCGGCTGGTGGCGATGGTGTTCTTCACCGGCAAGCGGTTCGTGCTCCAGGAGCACTGGTGCACGATCAAGCGGCTGATGGTCCGTCCGGACCGCCAGGGCGGGGGGCTGGGGCGGCGGCTGATGGCGGAGGTCGACCGCCAGGGCCGGGCGCTGGGCTACGAGGCGCTGCACCTGACGCTCCGTGGCGGGCTGGGCCTGGAGGTCTTCTACGCCCGCTGCGGGTGGAAGGAGGTCGGCCGGCTGCCGGGCGCGCTGCGCGTGGCGCCGGGCGACGACCGCGACGAGGTCCACATGTGGCGCAGCCTGCTCTAGGGCCGACAGCGTCCCCGGGCCGGCGTGCCGGCCCGGGGACGCGGACGCCGGCCACGGTGGTCGCCGTGGCCGGCGCGCGAGGGGCCTCCTCGGCCGGCCGCCGCACACCCCGGGGCTGAGGCCCGGGGCCCGGGCCCGGGGCCCGGGTCCGGAGCTCGGGTCCGGGGCCTCAGGCCCAGAGCTGGCCGTGCAGGGCGGCGACCGCCTCCTCGGTGCTGGCGGCCGTGTAGATGCCGGTGGACAGGTACTTCCAGCCGCCGTCGGCGACCACGAAGGCGATGTCCGCCCGCTCCCCGGCCCGGGCGGCCTTGCGGGCGACGCCGACGGCCGCGTGCAGCACCGCGCCGGTGGAGACGCCGGCGAAGATGCCCTCCTGGGCGAGGAGTTCGCGGGTGCGCCGCACGGCGTCCTCGGAGCCCACCGAGAACCGCGTGGTGAGCACGGACTCGTCGTACAGCTCGGGCACGAAGCCCTCGTCGAGGTTGCGCAGCCCGTAGACGAGGTCGTCGTAGCGGGGCTCCGCGGCGACGATGGCGACGTTCTCCACCTTCTCGCGCAGGTACCGGCCGACCCCCATCAGCGTGCCGGTGGTGCCGAGCCCGGCCACGAAGTGCGTGATGGTGGGCAGGTCGGCGAGGATCTCCGGGCCGGTGGTGGCGTAGTGCGCGCCCGCGTTGTCCGGGTTGCCGTACTGGTAGAGCATGACCCAGTCCGGGTGCTCGGCGGCCAGCTCCTTGGCCACGCGCACGGCGGTGTTGGAGCCGCCGGCGGCCGGCGAGGAGATGATCTCCGCGCCCCACATGGCGAGCAGCTGCCGGCGCTCGGCGGAGGTGTTCTCCGGCATCACGCAGACCATCCGGTAGCCCTTGAGGCGGGCCGCCATGGCCAGCGAGATGCCGGTGTTGCCGCTGGTGGGCTCCAGGATGGTGCAGCCGGGGGTGAGCCGGCCGTCCGCCTCCGCGCGCTCGATCATGTGCAGGGCCGGGCGGTCCTTGACCGAGCCGGTGGGGTTGCGGTCCTCCAGCTTGGCCCAGATCCGTACCTCGGGCGAGGGGGAGAAGCTGGGCAGGCCGACCAGCGGGGTGTTGCCGACGGCCTGCAGCGGCGTGTCGTAACGCATGGGTCAGCGGGCCCCGCCCGCGACCGCGGGGAGGATGGTGACGCTGTCGCCGTCGGCGACCTTGGTGGCGATGCCGTCCAGGAACCGGACGTCCTCGTCGTTGAGGTAGACGTTGACGAACCGCCGCAGCTCACCGTTGTCGACCACGCGCTCGCGCAGCCCGGGGTGCCGGGAGTCGAGGTCGGTGATCAGCTCATCCAGGGTGCTGCCGGTGCCCTCGACGGCTTTGGCGCCGTCGGTGTAGGTGCGGAGGATGGTCGGGATGCGGACCTCGACGGCCATGGGGATGCTCCTGCGGTTCGTTGGGAGGCGTGTCGGTCGGACGCTTTCGCTTGATCGCTTGCACCGATCCGAACAAGTCGACCGGGGCGGTTGTTCCGCCGCGTCCGGGCCCGGCGGCGCCCGGCGCGGGCGGATGGGCCGACCCACCGGCCGTTCGCCGGGTTCCCCGACGTCGGGCGTTGGCGCGGCGGTGCGGCGCGGGCGTCAGCTACAGGGCGCTGGCCAGCCGGCACAGGTCCAGGTGGCGGCGCTCCACGAGCAGGCTGCCCGCGTCCACGGCGGGGGCGTCGACGGATCGCATGGGCTCATCGTAAGCGCGGGATCGCCCGTTCCAGGATGCCCGTATCACCATGCGGGCAGCGCTGACCGGATGGCGATACGTGGCGCGGGCGCCCGGCGCGGCTGGGCGCGGCGGCCCGGTGGGGCGGTGGGGGCGACAGCGGGCGGGGCGGACTCAGTAGGAGTCGACCACCCGGACCTCCTCCTCGGTGATCTCGCCCTCGATGATGCGGAACGAGCGGAAGGAGACCGGGCCCTCGTCGTTGCCGCACTCCGCCGTGGAGACCAGCACGTAGTGCGCGCCGGGCTCGGACGCGTAGGAGACGTCGGTGCGCGAGGGGTAGGCCTCGGTGGCGGTGTGCGAGTGGTAGATGACCACCGGTTCCTCGTCGCGGTCGTCCATCTCCCGGTACAGCTTGAGCAGGTCCGCGGAGTCGAACTCGTAGAAGGTGGGCGAGCGGGCCGCGTTCAGCATCGGGATGAACCGCTCCGGCCGGCCGCTGCCCACCGGACCGGCGATCACCCCGCACGCCTCGTCCGGGTGGTCCTTGCGGGCGTGCGCCACGATCGCGTCGTGCAGCTCCTGGGTGATGGTCAGCATGGACGTCACGATAGGACGTCACGGTGAACCGCGCGGGCCCGGGTCAGCCGGTCGCCCCGCCGGCCGGCGCCGGCGCGGGCCGCTCCACCGGCCGGGGCGGGCGGCGGCGGCTCCACAGCAGGTAGGCGAGCGAGACGGACACCGCCCACGCCGCCGCCACGTACAGGGCGGTCCGGGTCTCCGGGGCGAGCGTGAGCAGCGCCAGGACCAGCGCCAGGAAGGCCAGCGAGAGCCAGGTGGTGTACGGGGCGCCCGGCATCCGGAAGGCCGCGGCCGGCAGCCGGCCGGCGGCGACCGCGCGGCGGTAGCGCAGGTGGCAGAGCAGGATGACGGCCCACACCCACAGCGCGCCCACGGTGGCGACCGAGGTGATGTAGGTGAACGCCCGGTCCGGGCTGACCGCGTTGACCACGACGCCGACCACCATCACCGCCGCACCGCAGGCGATGGCGGTCGCCGGCACCCTGCGCCGGGTCATCCGGCGGACCGCGACCGGCGCCTGCCCGCGCTGGGAGAGCGAGCGCAGCATCCGGCCGGTGGAGTACAGGCCGGAGTTGCAGGAGGACAGCGCCGCGGTGAGCACGACGAAGTTCACGATGCCGGCGGCGGCCGGGATGCCGATCCGGTCGAAGGCGAGCACGAACGGGCTGGTGCCCGGGGTGAACTCGCGCCAGGGCACCACGGAGAGGATGACGGTCAGGGCGCCGACGTAGAACAGGCCGATGCGCCAGGGGATGGCGTTCATGGCCCGCGGCAGGGTGCGCGCCGGGTCGGCCGTCTCGGAGGCGGTGACGCCGACCATCTCCACGCCGAGGTAGGCGAACATGACGATCTGCAGGGTCATCAGGGTCTGCGTGACGCCGTTCGGGGCGAGGCCGCCGTCCGCCCACAGGTGGGTGACCGAGGCGGTGTCGGCGGCGTCGCCGAAGCCCACGGTGAGCACGCCGAGCCCGATCAGGATCATGCCGACGATGGCGATCACCTTGATCATCGAGAACCAGAACTCGACCTCGCCGAAGAGCCGGACCGAGACCAGGTTGGCACCGAACAGCGCCACCAGGACGGCCAGCGCGGTGACCCACTGCGGGATCGCCGGGAACCAGTACTGGGCGTACAGGCCGGCGGCGGTGATCTCCGCCATGCCGGTGGTGACCCACATGATCCAGTAGGTCCAGCCGGTGACGAAGCCGGCGAACGGGCCGATGAACTCGCCGGCGTACTCGGCGAAGCTGCCGGAGGTCGGCCGGTAGGAGAGGAGTTCGCCCAGGGCGCGCATGATGAGGAAGATCACCGCGCCGGCGACCACGTAGACCAGGATCAGGCTGGGGCCGGCCGTGGTGATGGCGGTGCCCGCCCCGAGGAACAGCCCGACGCCGATCGCGCTGCCGATGGCGATCATCTGGATCTGCCGGGCGCCCAGGCCCCGCTGGTATCCCTCGTCCGCGCCGGGCGGGGCCTGGCCCGGGCCCCGGCGCGCACCGGGTTCCGGCTCGGGGTCCGGCCGGGCGGCGGTCACCTCGGGGTACGTCATGCGCCCTCGTCCCGTGCTGCGGCGCCCGCACCCGGCCGCTCGGGGTCCGGCCCGCGGGACGCGTTCGGCGGCGCGCCCGACCGGCAACGAGCGGGTCACGCCTCATAACGCTGTGTGTTTATCACAGCCGCTTCGGTGACGACGGGGCGCGCGGGCGCGTCGCCCCCAGGCTCACGCCAGCGGAGTCCCGACGCGCCCGGCTCAGCGCAACTGGGTCTCCACCAGGGTGTCCTGGAGCAGGGCCAGCCAGCGGTAGGCGATGGCCAGCGGGCGGTGCGGATCGTCGTCGGGCAGGTGGTCCAGCTCCGGCTCGCCCTGGGTCACCCCGAGCCAGGTGCCGAGCGCGAGGCGCTGGTCGTTCAGCCCGCGCAGCCAGCGCTGCACGCCCTCCGGGTCCAGCCGCAGCAGCACCATCTCCGAGGGCTCGGCGCCACCGAGGTGGTCCAGCTCCTCGCCCTCGCCCTCCTCGTCCTCCCCGCCCTCGGCCGCCCGGGGGCCGCCCGAGCGGGTGACCCGCAGCACGTCCCGGCCGGCCGCGTCGAGGTCGCGCACGATGCCGAGCGCGGCGGCGCGCTTGGTGTCCCGCAGGTCGTTCTCGGTGAAGCGGCGGAACTCCGCGGCGGCGTCCGGATCGTCCGGGTAGGCGTCCGGCAGCAGCCGGGCCAGCACCGGGTCCTCCGGCGCCCGCGAGGGGCCCTCGGCGAACAGCCGCGCGAAGGGGTCGTCGGCGTCGCCCCGCTCCTCCTCCCCCGGCCCGAGGAGTTCCAGCATCTGCACGGCGAACCGGCGCAGGATGGAGAACTCGATGCGGTCGAGGAGGATGGCGGCGCCGCCGTCCTCGGTGGGCTGGAAGTGTGCGGGCATGCGGGACCGTTTCGCGCGAGCTGACCGGACTGCGCCGGAAGGCGTTACCCAGCATAGGGAGGCGGCGTTGGACCTGGCATGGTCCTACCCACCACGAGGGCGGACGGCGCCCCGGCGCGCCCGCCGGATCCCGTGATCCGCGACATCGCGGGGAAGATCTCCACCCCTGAGGGCTACCGCGTGGAGATCCTGGAAGGGGTCATCGTCGTGTCGCCCCCTCCGTTGGTGCGCCACGCGGCGATCGCGTCCCGGTTGGCGCGGGCCGTCACGACGGACGCGATCGAACTCGTCTCCGCGGTGACCGTCCGGGACGAACGGACCGGTGACGACCTCGTTCCCGACGTCCTCGCAACCTCCACGGAAGCCCTGGCTCGCGACGCGGGGACGATCCCACCCGACCTCGTCCTTCTGGTGGCCGAGATCGTCGGCCCGCTCGGCGGCGCCGTCGACCGCGTCACCAAGGCGAGTCGGTACGCCCTGTCGGGTATCCCGCTCTGCCTGCTGGTGGAGCCGGCGAAGAGGCGCACCACGCTCTACTCCCACCCGGAGGACGGGGAGTACCTCACCCTCCACCGCGTGCCCTTCGGACACAGGCTCCCGCTGCCGGATCCGTTCGGCGTCGACCTGGACACCGGGGAGTTCTGACCCGCGGCCTTGTCCGTCGCGGGCCACCACACGGGACGCGGCGGCGGGTGCGGCCGCCTACTTGTCCTGCTGGAGGGTGGCCCACAGGCCGTAGCCGTGCATGGCCTGGACGTCGCGCTCCATCTCCTCCCGGGAGCCGCTGGAGACGACGGCGCGGCCCTTGTTGTGGACCTCCAGCATCAGCCGTTGCGCCTTCTCGCGCGGGTAGCCGAAGTAGCTCTGGAACACGTAGACGACGTAGCTCATCAGGTTGATCGGGTCGTCGTGGACCACGGTCACCCAGGGCAGTTCCGGCTGGGCCGACTCCCGCGCGGACTCGCGGGTCTCGGGGCGCTCGATCTCGACGGGTGCGACGCTCACGGCCCCCATGCTGCCATCGCGGGGGCGGCGCTGCGATCTCCGCTCCCCGAAACCCCGCCCGGACCGCCGCGCTGTGGTACCGCTCGCGGCGTCCGCCCGCACGGGCCCGCGCCCTCCCGCACCGGCCCCGCGCCCGCCGTCCCGCCCATCCTCCCGAGAAATCGTCAAAGTGACGACATCTCGGGGTACCATCGGCGGCATGGACGAGACACCCGGCGCCGTCGCGGCGCCCGCCGACGCCGCGCGGGCGGCCTCCACGGCGCTGCTGACCGACCACTACGAGCTCACCATGCTCCAGGCCGCGCTGCGCGGCGGCGCCGCGCACCGCCGCTCGGTGTTCGAGGTCTTCACCCGCCGCCTGCCCGAGGGCCGCCGCTACGGCGTGGTGGCCGGGACGGGGCGGGTGCTGGACGCGGTGGAGGACTTCCGGTTCGACCGCGAGCGGCTGGAGTTCCTCACCCGCACCGGGGTGATCGACGAGACCACCGCCGGCTGGCTGGCCGACTACCGCTTCTCCGGCTCCATCCACGGCTACCCGGAGGGGGAGGTCTACTTCCCCGGCTCGCCGATCATGGTCGTGGAGGGCAGCTTCGCGGAGGCGGTGCTGCTGGAAACCGTCATCCTGTCCATCCTCAACCACGACTCGGCGATCGCCGCCGCGGCCTCCCGGATGACGCACGCCGCGGCCGGCCGGCCGGTGATCGAGATGGGCTCCCGGCGCACCCACGAGCAGGCCGCGGTGGCCGCCGCCCGCGCCGCCTACGTCGCCGGCTTCGGCCCCACCTCCAACCTGGAGGCCGGCTACCGCTACGGCATCCCCACCGCCGGCACCAGCGCGCACGCCTTCACCCTGCTGCACGACACCGAGCGGGACGCCTTCACCGCCCAGGTCACCGCGCTCGGCCGGGGCACCACGCTGCTGGTGGACACCTACGACGTCCGCGAGGCCGTGCGCACCGCCGTGGAGGTGGCCGGACCCGACCTCGGCGCGGTCCGGATCGACTCCGGCGACCTGCTGGTCTTCGCCCACCGGGTGCGCCGCCAGCTCGACGAGCTGGGCGCCCGGGACACCAGGATCGTGGTGACCAGCGACCTGGACGAGTACGCCATCGCCGCGCTGGCCGCCGCCCCGGTGGACCGCTACGGCGTCGGCACCGCGCTGGTGACCGGCAGCGGCCACCCCACCTGCTCCATGGTCTACAAGCTGGTGGCCCGCGCGGCCTCGGACGACCCGGACGCCCCGCTGCTCCCGGTCGCCAAGCTCTCCCGGAACAAGCCGAGCGTCGGCGGACGGAAGTGGGCCTACCGCCGGCCGGACGCCGACGGCGTCGCCGAGGCGGAGGTCGTCGGCGCCGTCCCGCCGCCGCCCGAGCTGGCCGCGGAGGTGGAACGCCACGGGCTGCTGGTGCCCCTGGTGCGGGACGGGAAGGTGGTGGGGCGCGAGCCGCTCCAGGCGGCGCGCGAGCGCCACCGGCGGGCGTTCGACCGGCTGCCGATGTCGGCCGCCCAGCTCTCCCGGGGCGAACCGGTGATCCCGACCGAGTACCACCTGGGGAGCGAGTAACCTCCGGGGCGCCGGACACCTCCGGCGGGGCCGCACGGTGGGCCGCGCCGGCCGTCCGGTTCCGATCGGGATCCCGTGCGACGCACGCGTGACCGGGCCCGCGGAGGGGAAAGCCACAACCGCACGCGGACGCGCACCCACGCACACGCGCGCGATGCGGATGCGGCGGCAACGGCGTGATGACACCGTGATCGTGAGGACACCGTGATGACCGTCACGGTGACGGGCGGCGCCGGCCGGACACGGGGGACGCCGAGGGGCGACGCCGTCCACCGACCGGCGGCGTCAACAGGGCCCGGGCCGTGCAGGCGGCCCGGGCCCCGCGACAGCACAGGAGCGGGGAACCAATGGAGCGAGCACTCATCGTCGTGGACGTGCAGAACGACTTCTGCGAGGGAGGCAGTCTGGCCGTCCCGGGGGGCGCCGACGTCGCCGCCGCCATCACCGACCTGGTGGTCGGCTCGCGGGAGGGGGCGGACGGTCCGCGCTACCGCCACGTCGTCGCCACCCGCGACCACCACATCGAGCCCGGCGACCACTTCTCCGAGCACCCGGACTACGTGGACAGCTGGCCGCCGCACTGCGTGGCCGGCACCGAGGGCGTCGGCTTCCACCCCAACTTCGCCCCCGCGGTGGCCGGCGGCGCCATCGACGCCGTCTTCGACAAGGGCCACTACTCCGCCGCCTACAGCGGCTTCGAGGGGACGGACGAGAACGGCGTCGGGCCGGCGGAGTGGCTGCGCGAACGCGGCATCACCGCCGTGGACGTGGTCGGCATCGCCACCGACCACTGCGTGCGCGCCACCGCGCTGGACGCCGCCCGGGAGGGCTTCCGGGTCCGGGTGCTGCTGGACCTGACCGCCGGGGTGGCCGAGCCCACCACCAAGCGGGCGCTGACCGAACTCACCGACGCCGGGGTCGAGCTGACCGGCCGCCCGGTGCTGCGCGCCCCCTGACCCGCCCGGAAAAGCCCTGCCCACCCGGGCGGCGCACCGCCCCCGGCGAGGGACACTGCACGGGTGGGTACGCACAACGACGACGACGGCGGCGGCTCCGCGCCGCGCCTGGCACCGGAGGCCGACGCGCGACTGCTGGTCGTGGACGACGAGCCCTACATCCTGGACACCCTGACCACCGCCCTGCGCTTCATCGGCTACCGGGTGGAGACCGCCGCCAGCGGCCACCAGGCGCTGCGCGCCGCCCGGGACGCCCTGCCGGACCTCATCCTGCTCGACATCATGCTGCCCGACCTCGACGGGCTGGAGGTGGCCCGCCGGCTGCGCCAGGAGGGCCTGGACACCGCCGTGATCTTCCTCAGCGCGCGGGACGAGCGGCGCGACGTCGTCGCCGGCCTGCGCGCCGGCGGCGACGACTACGTCACCAAGCCGTTCGGCCTGGAGGAGGTCGCCGCCCGGGTGCAGGCCGTGCTGCGCCGCACCCGGGGCCGCCCCGGCCCCACCGGGCCGGAGGTGCTGCGCTACGCCGACCTGGAGATGGACCTCGACGCCCGGCGGGTCACCCGCGGCGGCCGGGAGGTCGAGCTGTCCCCGACCGAGTTCCGGCTGCTGCGCTACCTGATGCTCCACCCCGAGCGGGTGCTCACCCGCGCGCAGCTGCTGGAGCACGTCTGGTCGTACCACTTCAACGGTGACGACACGGTGGTCGCCACCTACGTCAGCTATCTGCGGCGCAAGCTGGGCGGGGCCGCCACCGGCGGCGAGCTGATCCGCACCCGGCGCGGCCTGGGCTACGAGCTGCGCGCCGGCGCGGGAACGGGGGACGAATGACCACGCGGGCCGACCCCTCCGAGGTGGCCGGCGACGCCACCGACGCCGCCAAGGCGGCCCCGACGCCCGAGGCCACCGGGGCGGCCGGCCGGCGGACCGGACGGATCCGGCCGATGCCGTGGTGGTGCAACATGACGCTGCGGCACCGGCTGCTGATCCTGCTGCTCTCCACCACCGCCGTGGTGCTGGCGTTCCAGGGGTTCTTCTCCACCCGGGTGCTCAGCAACCAGCTGGCGGAGGTGCACGACCAGGAGATGCGGTTCGCCGCCGAGTCCATCCGGCAGCTGCTGGACGGCCAGCCCGACGTCCGCGCCCGGGCCAGCAGCGGCGTCCCCCCGGTGGTCGACCCCGGCGCGCAGATGGTGGCCACCCTGCTGGAGCCGGACGGCGGGCGCACCGAGCTGATCAGCCAGCGCGGCTTCCACCCCGAGCTGCCCTCCTACGCCGAGGCGCTGCGGCTGGCCGACAGCGGCGAGGTGCGCACCTCCGCGGACTCCGCGCTGACCCGCCAGTACCGGGTGGTGGCGCTGCGGCTGCGGTCCAGCCCGGAGGTCCTGGTGGTGACCGACCCGGACAGCCTGCGCGGCACCGCCCGCACCGTGGTGCCGCTCAACGTGGCGTTCACCGGGGCCGGGCTGCTGCTGCTCGGCGTCGCCACGGTCGTGGTGGTGCGGCGGGAGCTGCGCCCGCTGGAGACGATGGCCCGGCAGGCGGAGGCGGTGGCCTCCGGCGACCTCGGGCGGCGGGTGGAGCTGTCCCGCATCGGCAGCGAGGTGGGCCAGCTGGGCGTGGCGCTGAACCGCTCCTGGGAGGCCGTGCAGGCGGCCCTGCAGGCGCGGGACGCCTCGGAGCGGCGGCTGCGCCGGTTCGTCGCGGACGCCTCGCACGAGCTGCGCACCCCGCTGCAGTCCATCCGCGGCTACACCGACCTGTACCGGCACGGGGCGCTGCCGGACACCGCGGCGGTGGACCGCGCGGTGGAGCGGATCGCCGGCGAGACCCGGCGGATGTCGCGGCTGGTGGAGCAGTTGCTGCTGCTGGCCCGGTACGACTCCGAGCAGCTGCCGGAGCGGGTGCCGGTGGACCTCGGCGTGCTGGTGCGGGAGAGCGCGGCGGACGCCGCGGCGGTGCAGCCGGACCGACCGTTCGAGGTGGAGGTGGCCGACGGGGTGCAGGTGCGCGGTGATCCGGACGCACTCAGCCGGCTGGTGGCGAACCTGCTGGCGAACGTGCGTCAGCACACGCCGGTGGAGGCCGGCTGCTGGGTGCGGCTGCGCGGCGAGGGCGGCACGGCCGTGCTCACCGTGACGGACGCCGGGCCGGGCGTTCCGCCGGACGCGCTGCCGCACATCTTCGACCGCTTCTACCGGGCCGATCCGGCGCGCAGCCGGGCCTCCGGGGGGACGGGGCTGGGCCTGGCGATCGTGGACACGGTGGCGCGGGCGCACGGCGGCGAGGCGGTGGTGGACAGCCGGCCGGGCGAGGGCACCACGGTGACGGTCCGGCTGCCCCGGGCGCGGCGCACCGACGTGGCGGTGCTCGGCCTGCCGGCGCCGGGGAAGACGGAGCGGGTGGAGGAGGCGCACCTCGCCGAAGCACGCGGAGCGACGTGACGGCCATGCCGCGATGCCCAGGCACCTGGCCGTCCCACCAGCTATCGCACTAGCCGTTTCACCAGGCATCCCAACAGCGGTGGAAGGAGTGCCACGGCCCCGCCTCCCGGGACGACCGGGGGGCGGGGCCGTGGCGTCGTGCTACGGGCGGGGCCGTGGCGCCCCGCGGGTGTGCCGGGTCAGCGGGCGGCCGAGCCGACCGTCTCGCGGCCGTGGGCGCCGCCGGCGTCCGGGTCGTCGGGGCCGGAGTCGCCGCCGGGGCCGAAGCCGCCCCCGCCGTGGCCCTCACCGCCGTCGCCGTGGCCGGGGCCGCGTCCGTCGGCGTCGAGCAGGTGCGCCAGCCGCTCGCCCTCGATGTCGACGTTGGGCAGCGCCCGCTGCAGGAAGCCCGGCAGCCACCAGGCGCCCCGGCCCATCAGGGTCATCAGCGCGGGCACCAGCGTCATCCGCACCAGCAGGGCGTCCACCAGCACGCCGAAGGCCAGCGAGAAGGCGATCGCCTTGATCATGTGCTCGTGGGAGTAGATGAAGGACCCGAAGACCGCGATCATGATCAGGGCCGCGGCGCCGACGACCTTCGCGCCGTGCTGGTAGCCGGTCGCCACCGCCTCGCGCGGGTCGGCGCCGTGCACGAAGTCCTCCCGCATCCGGGAGACCAGGAACACCTCGTAGTCCATGGCCAGGCCGAACAGCACGCCGACCAGCAGGATCGGCAGGAAGGAGATGATCGGGCCGGTCTCGTCCACGGCGAACAGGTCGTTCAGCCAGCCCCACTGGTAGACCGCGACGACCGCGCCGATGGAGGCCGCGATGGAGAGCAGGAAGCCGGCGGCGGCCTTGATCGGGACCGCGATGGAGCGGAACACCAGCATCAGCAGGAGCAGGGCCAGGCCGACCACGACGAGGCAGTAGATCGGCAGCGCCTCGGCGAGCTGGGTGGAGATGTCGATGTTCATGGCGGTGGTGCCGGTCACGCCGATCTCGGTGCCGGTCTCGGCCTCGATGGAGCCGGCGGTGTCGCGGATGGCCTCCACCACGTCCTCGGTCTCGGCGTCGGCCGGTCCGCTGCCCGGGATCACCGTGAGCAGGACCGTGTCACCGGAGGCGTTGGGCTGCGGCGGCGCCACCATGACGACGTTCGGCAGCTCGGAGACCGTGCCGAAGAAGCCCTCGGCGGCGGTCTGCACGGTGGCCGGGTCCTCGCCGCCGATCGCGACCAGCAGCGGGGCGTTGAAGCCGGGGCCGAAGCCGTCGTCGAGCAGTTCGGAGGCGCGGTCGGCGCTGCTGCCCGGGTCGGCGTTGCTCGGCAGCCCGAGGTGCAGGTCGGTGGCGGGCAGGGCGACGGCGCCGAGGCCCACCACGCCGACCAGGATCACCACGATCGGCATGCGGGCGATGCCGCGCACCCAGGCGGCGGCCGGGCCGGCGGGGACCTTGCGGCCCTCGGCCTGGGCCCGGGCGGCGCGGCGGGCCCACGGGGAGGGGATGGGGGTGTTGGCGATCCGGCCGCCGACGAAGCCGAACATGGCCGGGAGCAGGGTGATCGCGATGAGCACGGCGACCACCACGGTGCCGGCGGCGCCCACGCCCATCACGGTCAGGAAGGGGATGTCGACGACGGCGAGCGCGGCGAGGGCGATGACCACCGTGGAGCCGGCGAACACCACGGCGCCGCCGGCGGTGCCGTTGGCCCGCGCGGCCGACTCCTCCGGGTCCATGCCGTCGCGCACCTGCTGCTGGTGGCGGGAGACGATGAACAGGGCGTAGTCGATGCCCACGGCCAGGCCCAGCATCAGCGCCAGGATCGGGGCGGTGGAGTCCATGGTGACCACGCCGCTGAACGACTGGAGCGTCATCACGCCGATGCCCACCCCGACCAGGGCGGTGAACAGCGGCAGCACCGCGGCGAGCACGGAGCGGAAGACCAGGATCAGCACGACCACGGCGACCGCGACGCCGATGATCTCGCCGGGGCCGGCGATCTGCGGCGGGGCGATCGGGGCGAACGCGTCACCGCCGTACTCGACGGTCAGGCCCGCGGCGCGGGCCGGCTCGGCGGCCTCCTCCACGCGTTCGAGGGTGCTCTCCGCGAGGTCCGCGGCCGGGAGGGCGAAGTTCACCTGGGTGAAGGCGATGTCTCCCTGCGGCGAGATGGACTGCCCGGTGAAGGGGTCCACCACGGCGATGACGCCGTCGACCGCGCCGACGGCCGCGGTGGTCTGCTCGATCGCCTCGCGCGCCTCGGGGGTGGTGAGCTGCTGCCCGTCCGGGGCGTGGAAGACGACCTGTCCGCGGCCGCCGGAGGCCTCCGGGAACCGCTCGCCGAGTGTGTCGAGGGTTTCCTGCGCCTCGGTGCCGGGCAGCGAGAAGCTGTCCTCTGGTTCGGCGCTGAAGGCGACGGAGGCGCCCACGGCTACCGCCAGCGCCAGCAGCCAGGCGATCAGCACGGCCCATCGGCGCCGGTAGGCCAGGCGCCCGAGCCGGTAGAGGTAGGTGGCCAAGAGGTTCTCCCCCGGTAGTCGTTCCGCGAGTTCATCGGGGTGCCACGCCCGCGCGATGAGCGACGCCCCCGCAGCGAAAGTAACTCCATCGGGTGACGGCGATTCGCCCAGGAAGGGGCGGGTGGCACGGACTCACACGAAACTCCCATGTCCGGGAGGAGCCCCGAGCCGGCGAAAACCGACATACCGGAAGGAAAGCCGATCGGCTCGCTACTCCACGAGCTGACGCCCCTCCGGCCGCGCCGAGCAGGCCCGGGTGAACGCGCAGGTGCGGCAGCGGTCCCCGGCGACCGGCCGGAACCGCTCGGAGAGCACGGTGGCGGCGGCCCCGGCCAGCAGCTCCTCCACCCAGGTCCGACCGTCGGCCGCGGCGCCGGACTCGGCGCCCGCCGGCTCCGGCAGCGCGTCCTGCCGGAACACCAGCGGGCCCGAGCGGTCCCCGCCCCGCCCGCCGCCGTGCCGCAGGAACACCAGTTCGGCGCCGCCCACCCCGGCCGCCTCGGCCTCGCCGCGCTCCCCGCCGATGCCGTCCAGCGCGCCGTGCCGGACGGCCAGCTGGTAGACGGCCAGCTGCGCGCTGCGCGCGGCCTCGGCCGCCGTCGGTTTGGTCTTGCCGGTCTTGAAGTCCACCACGTAGGCCAGGCCGGCGGCGTCCAGCTCCACCCGGTCCATGGTGCCGCGCAGCACGATCTCCACCTCGCCCACCCGCAGCCGGGTGGTGAAGGAGCGTTCGGTGTCGGCGACCAGCCGGCCGCGCTCGGCGACGTGCCAGCGCAGGAAGCGCTCCAGCGCGGCGCGGGCCTCCCCCTTCTCCTGCTCCGACTTCCACGGGGCGTCGAAGGCGAGGGCGTCCCACACCCCGTCCAGCCGGTCCATCAGGACGTCCAGGTCGGGCGGGGTGCGGCCGGAGCCGACCTCGTCGGCCAGCACGTGCACCACGTTGCCGAAGCCCTGGGCGGCGGTGGCCGGTGGGTCGGCGTGCACCTCGCGGGAGAGGAACCACTGCAGCGCGCAGTCGTCGAGCTGCTCCAGGGCGCTGCCGGTCAGCGCCAGCGGGCGGTCCGGCTCCCGCAGCCGGGCGGGCGCCCGGGTCGGCTCCAGCAGCCCCCACCAGCGGGAGGGGTGGGCGGAGGGCACCAGGACCTGTCCGGTGCCGTCGCGCAGCGCCGCCAGCCGGGCGAGCCGGTCGGCGGCGGCGGCGCGCAGCGCCGGGGAGGCCTCCGGGTCGATGGTGGTGGCGCGCAGTTCGGCGACGAGGGCGTGCACGGCCAGCGGCCGGCGCGGCCGGTGACCCACGTCGACCGGGTCCACGCCGAGTTCCTCCAGGAACCGGGAGGGCTGGTCGCCGTCCTCGGCGGGGGCCTTGACGGCGGTGACCACCAACCGTTCCCTCGCCCGGGTGGCGGCGACGTAGAACAGCCGGCGCTCCTCGGCCAGCAGCGCGCCCGGGGTGAGCGGCTCGGCCAGGCCGTCCCGGCCGATCCGGTCGGCCTCCAGCAGCGAGCCGCGGCGGCGCAGGTCCGGCCAGAGCCCCTCCTGCACCCCGGCCACCACGACCAGCCGCCACTGCAGGCCCTTGGAGCGGTGCGCGGTCAGCAGGCGCACGGCGTCCGGCTGGACGGCCCGGCCGCTGAGCGTGTCGGCGGCGATGTCCTGGGCCTGGAGTTCGGCGAGGAAGTTCAGCGCGCCGCGGTGGCCGGAACGCTCCTCGGCCCGGGCGGCGGTCTCGAAGAGGGCGCAGACGGCGTCCAGGTCGCGGTCGGCGTTGCGGCCGGCGGGGCCGCCGCGCAGCGAGGCGGCCTCCAGGCGGGCCGGCCAGGAGGTGCCGGACCACAGCTCCCACAGCGCCTGCTCGGCGGATCCCCCGCCGGCCAGCAGGCCGCGCACCTTGCGCAGCAGCAGGCCGAGCTCGCGGGCGCGGCGGGCGTAGGCGGGGTCCATGGCGACCAGCCGTTCGGGCTCCAGCAGGGCCTCGCGGATCAGCTCGTCGGCCGGCCGCGGCGCCCGGCCGATCCCCTCGGCGGCCAGCGCGGCGCGTTCCTCCTCGCGCAGGGCCCGGCCGAGGGCGCGCAGGTCGGAGGCGTCCAGGCCGCCGAGCGGCGAGCCGAGCAGGGTGCGGGCGTGCTCGGCGGTCAGCGGGTCCTCGTCCGGCGCGGCGTCCGTCGGCGCGACGGGCGCGGCGTCCGCCGGCGCCTCACCGGGCGGGGCGGCCGGCGCCTCGCCGTCCGCTCCGTCCGGCCCGTCCGGTCCCTCACCGGAGGCGGCGCCGGGACCCTCACCGGACGCGTCCGGTCCGGCGTCGAAGCCCGGGGCGGGTCGGCGCAGCCGGGCGTGCGCCCGGGCCGCGGCCTGCGCGCAGCAGCGCAGGGCGAGCAGCAGCGGGGCGACGGCGGGCTCCTCGCGCAGCGGCAGGTCGTCGCCGTCCACCTCCAGGGGCACGCCGGCCGAGGTGAGCGCCCGGCGCACCACCGGGATGGATCGGGCTCCGGCACGCACCAGCACGGCCATCTCCCGCCAGGGGATGCCGTCCTCCAGGTGGGCGCGGCGCAGCAGGTCGGCGATGTTGTCGAGTTCGGCGCCGGGCGTGGGGTAGGTGAACACCCGCACCCGCCCGCCGTCGTGTTCGGCGCGCAGGTCGCGGTGGGCGCGGACGGCGGCGGCCGGCAGCCGGGGCAGCGGCATCGACTCGGTGATCCGCCGGGTGGCGGCGAGCAGGCGGGCGCCGGAGCGCCGGGAGACCCGCAGCACCCGCACCGGGGCCGGGGTGCCGTCGGCCTGCGGGAAGGCGGTCGGGAAGTCGAGGATGCCGTTGACGTCGGCGCCGCGGAAGGCGTAGATCGACTGGTCCGGGTCGCCCATGGCGACCAGGTCGCGGCCGTCGCCGGCGAGCGCCCGCAGCAGCCGGACCTGGGCGGGGTCGGTGTCCTGGTACTCGTCGACGAACACCGCCTCGTAGTCCAGGCGCAGCCGGGCGGAGACGGCCGGGGTCTCGGCGAGCAGCACGGCGCGGTGCACCAGTTCGGCGTAGTCGAGCACACCCTGCGCGTCGAGCACGTCCAGGTACTCGGCGAGGAAGTCGGCGGCGGCGGACCAGTCGGGGCGTCCGGCGGCGGTGGCGAAGGCGGCCAGCGTCCGGGGGGCGAGGCCCAGTTCGCGGCTGCGGGCCAGCACGGCGCGGACCTCGTCGGCGAACCCGCGGGTGGTCAGGCACTGGCGCAGCTCGTCCGGCCAGCGCACCGCCGGGTGCCCGGAGGTCAGGTCGGCGGCGTCGCCGGCGAGCAGTTCGCGCACCAGGACGTCCTGTTCCGGTCCGGACAGCAGGCGGGCGGGGTGGCTGAACAGGTGCGGGTCCTGGTGGGCGCGGACCAGGGCGTAGCTGAAGGAGTGGAAGGTGGTGGCCTGGGGGACGGCGGCGACGGAGCGGCCGCCGTGGGAGAGCCGGGCGGTCATCCGGTCGCGCAGTTCGACGGCGGCGCGGCGGCTGAAGGTGAGCACCAGCAGCCGTTCCGGGTCGGCGCCGCGCTCCACCCGCCGGGCGACCGCCTCCACCAGCGTGGTGGTCTTCCCCGTACCGGGTCCGGCCAGCACCAGCAGCGGGCCGCCGGTGTGCTCGGCGACCGCCCGCTGGGAGGCGTCCAGCACCGGCGGGGCGGGAGCCGCCGCCGGGGTGCGCACCAGTCGGTAGGGCACGCCCGCCGGCCGTGCGGCGCCCTGCGCGGGGGCGTCCGTCGGCATCGGGGGCTGCGTGGTGGTCACGTGCGGGGCTCTTCGTACGGGGTCGGGGGTGGGCGGCGGCGCGGGGGCGGTTCCTCGGGCGGCTCCCCGGAGGGGCCGCCGGGCGCCCGGTCGGGCCGGTGGTCGATCGGGCGGCGGGACGGGTGGTCCGCCGGGGTGGCGCCGGGCCCGCCCTCGGGGAGAGGCCGGCCCTGCAGGAGTCTATGGACCGGCACCGACAGCGCGGTCCCCGGAGCGCTCCGCTCCGAGAAGCCCTCCGGCAGGCATGTTCCCCGGCGGAGCGGAACAGGATGCCTGCGTGCCCGTCCACCGCAGCCCCGGTACGCCGTCACCTCCCGCCCCGGCCGCGGCGGGTGCGGCGGCGCGCCGGCTCGGGCCGGCCGGCGTCGGCGGGCCGGTCGCCGTGGTCCGGCCGGTCGGCGTCATCGGGCGGGGCGCCGTCACCGTCCCGGGCGGCGTGACGGAGATCACTCGTCAGGCTGAGAAGCGGGCCGCAGTCCCAGCGGGCCCGCCGCATGTCCACCCGGGCGGCCGGGCGGCCTCCCGCGCCCGGCCCCGCGCCCGTCCCCGGCTCGCCGCGCATCGGGGTGCCCTCGTCCCGGTAGCGCGCCAGCGCCTCGCGCTCGTGCCCAGGCGGAGGGCTGCCGTCCGCTCGGATCACCCGCCACCAGGGCACGCCGCCGCCGTAGCGGCTCATCACCCGGCCGACCTGCCGGGGCCCGCCCCGTCCGAGCAGTTCGGCGATGTCGCCGTAGGCCAGCACCCGCCCGGGCGGGATCGCCTCGACGACCTCCAGGACCAGCTCGCTGAACTCGTCGATCCGGTGCTCCGCCGGGCCCTGAGCCGCCTGCTCCACCGCCACCACCACCGCTTTCCTGGTCTCCCGTGCCGCCGGCGCGGCCGTCCGCCCCGGGCGTCCGCCCCGCGGCCCGCCGCGCCGTCCGCCGCGCCGTCCGCCCGGCCCCGCGCCGGATCGCCCGCCGCCGCGGCGTGGCCGCCCACGCTCGGGGCGGCCGGGGCCATCCTCCACCGGTCGCCCCACACCCTGATGGTTTCCCCCACCCTCCCCCCATTCCGCCCCGCCCCCTCGCCCCACAACCGGGGTTGCGGGGACGCGCCCGGGCCGGTCGTGTCACCATCGTGGCGGCGGTGACTGGTGATACGAGAACACGACGGAACGACCAGCGACGGCGCCGGACCGAACGAGGAGTCCGCCGCCGACGCCGGCATGCTCTCCCGCGCCCGGCCCTACCGGGCGGCGCCGGACGGCCCCACCAAGGCGGTGGAGGTGCCGGTCGACGAGCCGTTGCTGCCGGCCCGCTTCCACCGCCCCGGTGACCTGGTCAAGGCCCTGCTGGGCTGCCTGACCATCGCCCTGGTGCTGTTCATCGCGACGATCGCCGAGGCCACCAGCGCCGGCCTGCGCGCCGACATCGGCGAGGGCACGGCGAACACCCCGCCGTTCGTCGTCGCCCTGGCCGGCGTGGTCTCCAGCATCGCGGTGCTGGTCGTGCCGCTCGCCTTCGCGGTGGAGCGGCTGATCAAACGGGACGGGCTGCGCGTCGCCGACGGCGTGCTGGCGGCCGTGCTGGCGCACGGCGTGGCGCTCGCCATCGACCTGTGGGTGGACCAGTGGGCGCCCGCGTCGCTGGTGGCCGCGCTCACCCAGCGCTCCCCCGGCGGCGAGGGACTGACCGACGCCGTGCACGGCTACCTGGCGCCGGTCGTCGCCTACATGTGCGCGGTCGGCCTGGCCCGCCGCCCGCGCTGGCAGATCGTGCTGTGGCTGGTCGTCGGCCTGGACGGGCTCGCCGTGCTGCTCGGCGGCTACACCACCCCCATGTCGGTCATCGTCACCGTGCTGATCGGCTGGACCGTGGCGCACGGCACCATGTACGCCCTCGGCGTGCCCAACGTGCGGCCGACCGGGGCGATGCTCCTGGCCGGCCTGCGGCGCAGCGGCCTGGAGCCGGTCAGCTGCCGCCGCGCGGGCGGCGCGGAGGACACCGACCGGCTCTACCAGGTGGAGCTCGCGGACGGCACCGCGCTCGACGTCACCGTGCTCGACCGGGAGCAGCGCACCTCCGGCTTCTTCTACCGGCTGTGGCGCCGGCTCCAGCTGCGCGGGGCCTTCACCCCGCCCCGGCACAGCCTGCAGTCGCTGCGGCAGACCCTGGAGCAGGAGGCGCTGGCCTGGTACGCCGCCCGCGAGGCGGGGGCGCGCACCCCGCGCCTGGTGCTGGCCGCCGAGCTCGGCCCGGACGCCGCGATCCTGGTGCACGAGCACCTGCGCGGACGGCCGATGTCGGCCGTGCCCGACGAGGAGATCACCGACCGGGTGCTGCGCTCCGCGTGGGAGCAGGTGCGGCGGCTGCACCAGCACCGCATCGTGCACCGCCGGCTCTCCGAGGACGCCCTGGTGGTCGAGCCGGACGGCCGGGTGCACATGGTGGACCTGGGCGCCGGGGAGGTGGCGGCCGGCGACCTGTCGCTGCGCATGGACCTGGCGCAGCTGCTGACCGTGCTGGCGCTGCGGGTCGGTCCGGAGCGCGCGGTGGCCGGCGCCGCCGACGTCCTCGGGGTGGACGCGGTGGCCGCCGCGCTGCCGCTGCTGCAGCCGGTGGCGCTCGACCGGGAGGTGCGCGGGCGGCTGCGGGCGGTGAACAAGGAGCGGCCGGAGGGGCAGGAGGAGCTGCTCTCCCGGATCCGCGAGCAGATCCTGCTGGTGCAGCCGCAGGCACCGGTGGAGCCGGTGCGCCTGCAGCGCATCCGGCCGCGCACGCTGGTCACCATCCTCGCCGGGGCGATCGCGGCCTACCTGCTGGGCTCCCAGCTGGCCCACGTCGACCTGCGCTCCATCCGGGACGCGGACTGGCGCTGGGCGGCCCTGGCGGTGCTGGCGTCGGCGCTCAGCTACGTCGCGGCGGCGATGGTGATCCTGGGCTTCGTGCCGGAGCGCATCTCCTTCTGGCGGACGTTCCTGGTGCAGCTCGCCGGCTCCTTCGTGAAGCTGGTGGCGCCGGCGGCGGTCGGCGGCGTGGCGATCAACACCCGCTTCCTCCAGCGGTCCGGCATCCCGCCCGGCCAGGCGGTCTCCAGCGTCGGCGCCTCACAGCTGTTCGGGATGGTGTTCACCATCGCGCTGCTGGCCGTCTTCGGCTACCTGACCGGCACCGAGCGGACCCCGTCGGCGCTCTCGCCCTCCAGCACGGTGATCGCCGGCATCCTGGCGGCGGCCGTGCTCGCCCTGCTGGTGGCGGCGATCCCGCCGGCCCGGCGGTTCATCGTCACGCAGGCGCGCTCGATCTTCCAGGGCGTGGTGCCGCGGCTGCTCGACCTGTTCCAGCGCCCGTCGAAGATCCTCACCGGCGCCGCCGGCACGCTGCTGCTGACCCTGTGCTTCGTGGGCTGCCTGTACGCCTCGGTGCGCGCGTTCGGCGGGGAGCTGAGCTTCGCCGCGGTGGCGCTGGTCTTCCTGGCCGGCAACGCGATCGGCTCGGCGGCGCCCACCCCCGGCGGCCTGGGCGCCGTGGAGGCCACCCTC
This sequence comes from Allostreptomyces psammosilenae, assembly GCF_013407765.1. GTDB lineage: Bacteria > Actinomycetota > Actinomycetes > Streptomycetales > Streptomycetaceae > Allostreptomyces > Allostreptomyces psammosilenae. The sequence goes on along the minus strand of NZ_JACBZD010000002.1, from coordinate 768,136 downwards.
TCGGGCGGCCTGACGGCCGTCGGACTGCCGGTGGAGGTGGCGGTCTCCGCGACGCTGCTGTACCGCCTGCTGACCCTGTGGCTCCCGGTGCTCCCCGGCTGGGTGGCCTTCAGCGTCCTGCAGCGCAAGGAAGCGCTGTAGCCGGAGGCACAGCGGCAGCGCTGTGGCCGGAGGTGCAGCTACAACGCTGGAGCCGTCGGCACAGCGACAGCGCTCCAGCCGCAGGCACAGCGGCAGCACTCCTTACTCTCTGCGTTCGAAACACAACGCCCCGTAGGGGCCCCGAAGGGGGACCCCCTTGTTTCAAGGATTTCATGAGTTGATCACGCACCGCAGCCCCCCGCTTCCGGCCTGTGGACAACTCTGGGGTGGGACATGACAAAGGGCTGGGCCCAACGCGCCCCGCGGCGCGCCCGGAACGGTGGCTCCCGGGTCGCCGGGTGGGCCGCCCTGGCCCAGCATGGCTGGTGAGACGGGGACCGCCGAAGAGGAAGGAACCAGCCCATGGAACCGGCGACCTCCGCCGCGCTGCGCCGCCGACTCGCCCCCTCCCGCCGCCGGTCCATGATGGGCCGCCGCCGGGGCCGGCGCGGCCCGCTGCATCCCCACCGCTACGGCGGCACCCCGCGCCCCGGCCGGACCATCGTGGTCGGCGCCGGCGCCGCCGGTCTGGCCGCCGCCCGCGCACTGCGCGCCATGGGGCGGGACGTGGTGCTGGTCGAGGCCCGGGACCGGGTCGGCGGGCGGGTGTGGACCAGCACGGCGTGGGCCGGCGTGCCGATCGACATGGGCGCCTCCTGGATCCACGGCTGCCGCGGCAACCCGGTGTCCGACCTGCGCGACGAGTACGGCATCGCCAGCGTCGAGACCGACCTGGACTCGATGCTGCTCTACGCCCCGGACGGCAGCCCGCTCTCGCCGCACGAGCGCGAGCGCGTCGAGGAGTGCGTCGACCAGGTCTTCGCCGACGTCGACCGCGAACTGCCGGACGCCGGACACGACGACTCCCCCGCCGCCGCCCTCGACCGCGCGGTGGCGCGCACCGCCTGCTCCGCCGACGACACCCTGCTGCGCGGGGTGCGCTTCCGGCTGTGGCAGTCCTTCCAGAACGAGTACGGCGAGGCCCCGGAGAACGTCTCCTACCGCTGGTACAGCGACGCCGTCTACCTCGGCCTCCAGGAGGTGTTCCCGGACGGCTTCGGCGCGGTCTTCCAGGCCATGGCGGCCGACCTGGAGCCCCGGCTGGGCCACGTGGTGGAGGAGATCGAGTACGGGCGCGGCGACGGCGTCACCGTGCACACCTCGCGCGGCTCCATCGAGGGCGACGACGTGATCGTCACCCTGCCGCTCGGTGTGCTCAAGCGCGGCGGCGTCCTGTTCACGCCCCGGCTGCCGCGGGAGAAGCTCGACGCGATCGAGCGCCTGGAGATGGGCACGCTCTCCAAGACCTGGCTGCGGTTCCCCCGGGCGTTCTGGGACGAGGGGGTGCTGAACCACGGGTACCTCGGCACCGCCGACCACGTGTGGTCGGACTGGTACAGCTTCTCCTCCGTGCTCGGCGAGCCGGTGCTGCTCGGCCTCAACGGCGGCATGGCCGGCCGGGAGATCGAGCGGCACACCGACCGCGAGATCGCCGCCGCGGCGACGGCGGTGCTGCGCAAGTGCTTCGGCCCGCGGGTGCCGGAGCCCATCGGGATCCAGAACAGCCGCTGGGAGACGGACCCGTACGCGTTCGGCTCGTACTCCTACACGCCCGCCGGGGCCGGCCCGGCGGACCGGGAAGCCCTGGCCCGCCCGGTGGGCGGCCGGCTGTTCTTCGCCGGCGAGGCCACCCACACCACCTGCCACCAGACGGTGCACGGAGCGGTGCTGTCCGGTCGGCGGGCGGCCGAGCAGGCGGTGGCGGCCGTGCGCCGGTGAGTTGCCGGGGCAACGCCGGGGGGCGGCGCCCCGCAGGAAGGACGACGCCGGCACCACGCGGGAGAGGGCGCGGTCGGGGACGACGCGGCGACGCCCACCGCGCCCCCGCTCGGGGGCCCGGTGGGCGTCGCCGGATGGTGTGAGCGGCGGTCAGTAGACCGGCTTGTGCGGCTCGATCTGGTTGACCCAGCCGACGACGCCGCCGCCGACATGCACCGCGTTGGCGAAGCCCGCGGCCTTGACCTGGGCCAGCACCTCCGCGGAGCGGACGCCCGTCTTGCAGTGCAGGACGACCTGCTTGTCCTGCGGCAGCCGGCTCAGCGCGTCGCCCATCAGGAACTCGTTCTTCGGGATCAGCGTGGCGCCCGGGATCGAGACGATCTCGTACTCGTTGGGCTCGCGCACGTCGACCACGAAGATGTCGCGGCCCTCGTCGATCCACTGCTTGAGCTGCTTCGGGGTGATGGTCGAGTCCGCCGCGGCCGCCTCGGCCTCCTCGGAGACGACGCCGCAGAACGCCTCGTAGTCGATCAGCTCGGTGACCGTCGGGTTCTTGCCGCAGACCGCGCACTCCGGGTCCTTGCGGACCTTGACCTGGCGGTAGGTCATCTCCAGGGCGTCGTAGATCATCAGCCGGCCGACCAGCGGCTCCCCGACGCCGGCCAGCAGCTTGATGGCCTCGGTCACCTGGATGGAGCCGATGGAGGCGCACAGCACGCCGAGCACGCCGCCCTCGGCGCAGGAGGGCACCATGCCGGGCGGCGGGGGCTCCGGGTAGAGGCAGCGGTAGCAGGGGCCGTACTCGGACCAGAACACGCTGGCCTGGCCGTCGAAGCGGTAGATCGAGCCCCAGACGTAGGGCTTGCCCAGCAGCACGCAGGCGTCGTTGACGAGGTAGCGGGTGGCGAAGTTGTCCGTGCCGTCGACGATCAGGTCGTACTGGCTGAAGATCTCCATCACGTTGGAGGAGTCCAGGCGCTCGGTGTGGAGCACCACGTTGACGTACGGGTTCGCCTCCAGGATCGAGTCGCGCGCGCTCTCCGCCTTCGGCCGGCCGATGTCGGACTGGCCGTGGATGATCTGGCGCTGCAGGTTCGACTCGTCGACCTCGTCGAACTCGACGATGCCGAGGGTGCCGACTCCGGCGGCGGCCAGGTAGAGCAGCGCGGGCGAACCGAGGCCACCGGCGCCGACGGCCAGCACCTTGGCGTTCTTCAGCCGCTTCTGGCCGTCCATCCCGACGTCCGGGATGATCAGGTGGCGGGAGTATCGGCGTACCTCATCGACGGTGAGCTCGGCAGCCGGCTCGACCAGGGGTGGCAGCGACACGGGAACTCCGGTGGTCGATGGAACGGGTCTTCGTGCTCAACCCTGCCACGCACCCGGGCATTCCCCGATGCCGGGTCCACTTCTCGGGACGGAAACGTCCGATTCCTCCCGTTACGCCCCCAGTGAGACCGAGCTGCCGTCTCACCATGCGGGATGGGCTGTGCCCACGGAACACACCCCGCCGGGCGCCGATCCGCTGAAACGGTATTTTGCCGACCCCCACCGCGCCGTCGGACGGTTCCTGTCCGGTTCCTCCATATGGCCCGGCACCCGCCCACCAGCATGATCGAGCCATGGCCGACACCGCTTCCGACCTCGCCCGCCCCGACGCCACCGACGACGGCCCCGCCGCCGCCGACGGCACGGCCGCCGACGCCGCCGGACTGAGCGGTCTGCTCGCCTCCCTGGTGGCCAAGGGCCTGCGCGCCGAGACCCCCACCCGCGACGAGGCCCTCGCCGTGCTCGCCAGCTCCGACGCCGACCTCCTCGACGTGGTCGCCGCCGCCGGCCGGGTCCGCCGCCACTGGTTCGGCGACCGGGTCAAGCTCAACTACCTGGTCAACCTCAAGAGCGGGCTCTGCCCCGAGGACTGCGGCTACTGCTCGCAGCGCCTCGGCTCCGAGGCCGGCGTCCTCAAGTACACCTGGCTGCGCCCCGAGCAGGCCGCCGAGCAGGCCGCCGCCGGAGTGGCCGGCGGCGCCAAGCGGGTCTGCCTGGTCGCCAGCGGACGCGGGCCGACCGACCGCGACGTCGAGCGCGTCGCCGACACCATCGCGGCGATCAAGCGGGACGAACCCGAGGTGGAGGTGTGCGCCTGCCTCGGCCTGCTCTCCGCCGGCCAGGCCGAACGGCTGCGGGAGGCCGGCGCCGACGCCTACAACCACAACCTCAACACCGCCCCGGACCGCTACGCCGACATCTGCACCACCCACGGCTTCGAGGACCGGGTGGAGACGGTCAACCAGGCCCGCTCCGCCGGCCTGTCCCCCTGCTCCGGGCTGATCGCGGGCATGGGCGAGAGCGACGCCGACCTGGTGGACGCCGTCTTCGCGCTGCGCACCCTGGACCCGGACTCCGTCCCGGTGAACTTCCTCATCCCCTTCGAGGGCACCCCGATGGCCGGCCGCTGGGAGCTCACCCCGCAGCGCTGCCTGCGCATCCTGGCCATGACCCGCTTCGTCTGCCCGGACGTCGAGGTCCGCCTGGCCGGCGGGCGGGAGATCCACCTGCGCACCCTCCAGCCGCTGGCCCTGCACCTGGCCAACTCGATCTTCCTCGGCGACTACCTCACCAGCGAGGGCCAGCAGGCCCGCGCCGACCTGGAGATGATCGCCGACGCCGGGTTCACCGTGGAGGGCGCCGACCGGACGACCCTGCCGGAGCACCGCGCCGGGGTGCCCGACCGCACCCCCCGCGCCGTCCCCGGCCCCTCCGCCGACGCCGCCACCACGGCCGCCACCCCCGCCGGCCGCCCCTGCGGCGCCGCCGGCGGTCCGGGCGCGGCGCCGACCGGCGGGGTGACCGTCCCGGCCGGCGCGGCCCGCCTCGACCTGGTCGCCGTCCGGCAGCGCGGCGCCGGAACCGACCTGCCGCCCAACGCCTGAGCGGCGGGAAGACTCTCGTCCGGTGGCCGCCGTCGCCCCCCTCGTCGGGCGGCCACCGGACGAGGCGTACCCGGGCGAGGCGTACCCGGACGAGGCGTACCCGGACGAGGCGTATCCGGCGGAGCGGAGAGGTATCCGGACGAGGCCGATCTCAGCCGAACGGGTGATGCTCACCGGCCGCCCGGCCGACGCGCGCGCGGCTAGGCTGAACGTATGACCCGTTCCGTATCCGCCGGGTGCCGTACGACGAACGGCGAAGCGCCGGGCCGTCGCCCCAGGCCCCCGCGAATCGCCAGGCTCGCTTCAGCGCGGGAACGTGTGCGCGCCCGCGCCCGCCGCAGGCTCGTGCCGCTGAACGCGGCGCCCCCCGAGCTGCCCGGCTTCCCGCTGCCGGGCTTCGTCGGGATACTGCACGGCGGCCCGGCCGACCTGGCGGCCCGTTCGAAGCAGCTGGTACGCGGCCACGAGGAACCGGTGGAGTGACGGCGCTGGAACGTTGCACGGTGGTCGACACCGGACCACTCGTAGCCCTCGCCCACGCGGACGACAAGGACCATCTGCGGTGCCTGGAATGGCTGACCCGCGTGGCACGGGAGCGGCGCCGCTTAGTCGTACCCGTCCCGGTTCTCACCGAGGTGTGCCAGCTGCTCGAACGGGAGGGCGGGCCGCGAGTCGAAGCCGCGTTCCTACGTGACGTGGGCGGGTCGGAGCTGCTGAGGCTCTACGCCCCGGGCGGGAACAGCTCCTCCGCATGGCCGACCTGGTGGAGAAGTACCAGGACTTCCCGCTCGGTGCCGCCGATGCGGCGGTGGTGGTGACGGCGGAACACTTCGGGACCCGCTCGGTCGCCACCCTGGACCACCGCCACTTCAGAGCGGTTCGGCCACAACACGTTCATTCATTCGAGCTCGTCCCCTGACAGCGGTGGCCCCGAGCAGGTCTCGCGCCAGGCGTCGAGCTCCAGGCGTTTGTGGAGGGACGACAGTCCCAGCCGGCGGGAGGTGGCGCAGAACTCGGCCGCGGGGACGGCGTACTCGGCGTGGAAGACCGGCTTGCCGGCGTCCAGGAACGGCCGCAGCAGGTCGCACTCGGCGAACTCGGCGCACTCCTCGTTGACCGCGAAGTCGAACTCCCCCACCAGCTCCGGCACCTGCGGCAGGTCGTTCTTCAGCCCGACCGCCAGGCCCCGCTCGTGGGCCAGCCGGGCGATCAGCCGGTTGTAGGCCAGCTGGTCCTCCGCCGTCAGCGGGAAGCCGGTGTGCTCGGTGTAGCCCTCCAGCAGGTCCGGCTCCACCGCGTCGAAGCCCTTGGCCACCGCCAGGTCCATCCGCGCGGCCATGATCGGCTCCAGCACGTCCACGCGCCGGATGTCCAGCCAGCGCTCCCCCGGCCAGCCGTTCGGCTCGCCCAGCACCTCCGCCGGGAAGGCGTCCGCGTCCGGGCGGAACTCCTCCCAGGCCCCGGCGTTGAGGTAGGCGATCACCCGGCGGCCCCGCCCGTGCAGGGCGGCCACCTGCTCGGCGCTGGTCTCGTGCAGGTCGACGTCGTAGACGTCCGCCTCCACGGAGAGGTCCAGTTCGCCGCTGAGCTGCCACTGCCAGCTCAGCCCGGCGGTCGGCCGCCACCATCCCTCCGACGGCCGGCCGGCCCCCGACGACTCGCCGGCCCCCGGTGACCGGCCGGCCTCCGGCGGCTCCGGGGAGCCGCCGGTGCAGGCCGCCAGGAGCGCCAGGGCGATCAGGGGGCCGACGAGGAGGCCGATGCCGGCGGGAGTCCGTGGGGCGACGGGCCGACGGGGGCCACCCGCCGCCGGCCCGCCCGCCGCGTTCCGCGTCCTGGACGCTGCTGTCCGCACGGCGGGCAGTCTGCCACCTCCCCGGCGCCGGCCGCGCGGGAGGCCCCCACCGTCCCGCCGTCCACCGGCCGGCGACGGCACGACGGCACGACAGCACGTCGGCGCGATGACACGTCGGCACGTCGGCCCGTCGGCACGTCAGATCGCGTGCTCGCGCGGGCGCGGCGCGGCGGCCAGCAGCCGCTCCTCGGCGTCCCAGTAGCCCGGCAGGCCCTCCCAGGGATTGGTCCCGGCGCGGTCGGTCACCAGCGCCGTGCCGGCGCCGTGCCACTGGCACATCCGCAGCGCCGCGTCCAGGTACCGGTGCGGCACGCCGTACACCAGGTGGCAGAAGCGCTCCGGGGGGTGGTCGGCCACCCAGTCCGGGGCCTGGAGCCACCGGTAGGCGGACCACGGCCCCTCGAAGGTGACCACCTGGTCGGCCACCTGGAGGTAGCCGGGGTGCGGGTGCACGCCCGGGTTGAGCACCAGCTCGCGCGCGCCCAGGGCGCGCAGCGCGCCGGCGCTGCCCCGGTACCGGTTCAACCGCTCCGGACCGGAGGAGACCTGGTCGAGGAAGAAGCCGTCCACCCGGTACCAGCTCAGGTGCCGGGCGGCGTCGGAGATCAGCTCCTCGGACGGGCGGGTGCCGTAGCCGGTGTCGAGGTAGCCGAGCACGGTGACCCCGGCGGCGCGCAGCGCCGCGACCGTCTCGACGTAGGCGCGGTCGACCCGGGTGCCCGGGCCGTCGGCGACGTTGAGGACCACCCAGTCCAGCGGGGCGCCCGGCCGGGCCAGCCGGTCCCAGTCGTCCGGGGCCAGCAGCGGGTGCACGTACGCCGGCACGCCGGCCGCCACCCCGGGCCGGTCGCCGGGCGCCTCCGGCAGGCCGTCGGGCCCCTCCGGCCGGGGGCCGCCGCCGGCGGTCACACCTTGCACGCCGCCTCCATCCAGACGTCCGCCAGCGACTCGTCCAACGGGATGCGGTACCGCCAGCCCAGGCGCTCCTTGGCGGCCCGCACGTCGGCCTGCTGCCACAGCACGTCGGCGGAGCGCTCGGAGCCGACGCCCTCCTCCTCGACGCGGCCGACGAACCCGGCGGCCCGGACCAGCATCCGGGCGGCCTCGCGCACCCGGGTGGGCACCCCGCTGCCGATGTTGATCACGCCCTGGGCGCCGGAGACGGTCGCCGCGTGCACCGCCCGCGCCACGTCCCGCACGTCCACGAAGTCCCGGAAGGCCGACAGGTCGCCGACCCGCGCCACGTTGGTGCCGTTCTCCATGGCCTCCCGCAGCGCGGTGGCCAGCCGGCCCATCACCGTCCCACCGGGGGTGCCGGGGCCGATCGGGTTGAACACCCGCAGCACCACGGCGTCCAGTCCGGAGGAGGTGACGAGTTCGGTGCCGGCCAGCTTGCTGAAGCCGTAGCCGCCCACCGGCTGCGGCGGCGTCGCCTCGTCGATCACCACCCCGGGCGGCACCGCGCCGTACTCGGCGGCGGAGCCGAGGTGCACCAGCCGGGCCCGGTGCCGGCTGCGGCGCATCGCCTCGCACAGGGTGGCCACCGCCACCGTGTTGCCCAGGGTGAGGTCGCGGGCTCCGCCGCGGGTCGCCCCGGCGCAGTTGATCACCGCGCGGGGGGCGACGGCGTCGATGAAGCGGGCCAGCACCCCGGGCTGGCCCTCCGCGAGGTCGAAGCGGATGTCGGCGCCCTCCCGCCGGCCGAGCACGGTCAGCGAGACCTCGGGGTCAGCGAGCAGGCGGTCGGTGACGTGGCGGCCCAGGAAGCCGTCGGCGCCGATGAGCAGGATTCGCATGGTCAGGCTCCCATCGTGAGCTGGTCGACGTCGTCGCCCAGGGAGTGGGCGTGTCCGTAGGCGGGGCGGTAGGCGGCGGGACCGTAGCCGGCCGGGCCGTAGGCGGCTCGGCTCGCGTCCAGGCCGCGGGCGCGGGCGGTGTCCGGGTCGGGCAGCAGGTGCGCGCGGTGGGCGTCGAACTCGGCGTTCGCCCGGTCGTAGTCGTCGGGGCGGCCTATGTCGAGCCAGTAGCCGTCGAAGGCGTACTCGGCGGGTGCCTCGCCCCGCTCCAGCAGGTCCAGCACGAGTTCGTCGAAGCCCAGCGGCCGGCCCGGGGGGTAGGCGTCGAGGACCCGGCGGGTGACCCCGTAGACGCCCATGCTGACCCGGTAGTCCATGGCCGGTTTCTCCGTGAAGCCGGTGATCCGGCCGGCCCGGGTGGTGAGCACGCCGAAGTCGATGCGCACCTGACGGGGGGAGGTGGCGATGGTCAGCGGGGCGCCGCAGGAGGCGTGCCGGGTGAGCAGGTCGCCGAAGTCGAGGTCGGTGAGGACGTCGCCGTTCATCACCAGGAAGTGCTCCGGCAGGCGGTCGCGCTGCTGCACCAGCGGGCCGATGGTGCCCAGCGGGGCGTCCTCGGTGGCGTAGTCCACCCGCAGGCCCCACTGGCTGCCGTCCCCGACGTAGGAGCGGATCAGGTGGCCGAGGTGGTTGATGGCGAGCGTGGCCGAGCGGAAGCCGCGGTCGGCGAGCTGCCGCATCACGATCTCCAGGATGGAGTGTTCGTCGCCGATCGGGACGAGCGGCTTGGGCAGGGCGGTGGTGTAGGGGCGCAGCCGCACCCCTTTGCCGCCGGCCAGGATCACTGCGTGCACGGTGTTCGGTCCTTGGTGGGTCGGGTGACCGGGGGCGGGGACGGGGGGCCGGGAGGGCCGCCGGCGTCCTCGCGCCGGGTCGTGGACGTGGTCGTGGACGTGGTCGCGGGTGTGGACGTGGACGTCGGGTCGCGGGCGTCGGTCGCCGGCTAGAGCTGGTACTCGAAGGGCCGGTAGCGGGCCAGGTTGGCCGGTTCGGTGAACCAGGCGGCGGTCTCCTTCAGGCCGGACTCCAGGTCGTACAGCGGGCTCCAGCCGGTGGCCGCGCGCAGCCGGCGGCTGTCGCAGAGCAGCCGCATCACCTCGGAGCCGTCGGGCCGCAGCCGTTCCGGGTCCTGGCGGACGACGGGCTGCCGCCCCATCACGTCGCCGATGCGGGTGACCAGTTCGCCGACGGACACCTCGACGCCGCTGCCGGCGTTGAGGACCTGGCCGACGACCCGTTCGGCCGGGGCGGTGCCCACGGCCACGAAGGCCCGCGCGGTGTCGGTGACGTGGGTGAAGTCGCGGGTGGGGCGCAGGTCGCCGAGCACGATCTCCTCGGCGCCGGCGGCGAGCTGGGCGATCACGGTGGGGATGACGGCCCGGGTGGACTGCCGGGGGCCGTAGGTGTTGAACGGGCGCAGCGTGACCACGGGGAGGCCGAAGCTGTGGTGGTAGGACTCGGCGATCCGGTCGGCGGCGGCCTTGCTGGCCGCGTACGGGGACTGCGCCTGGGTGGGGTGATCCTCGCTGATCGGGACGGTGCGGGCGGTGCCGTAGGTCTCGCTGGTGGAGGTGTGCACCACGCGCTCCACGCCGTGCTGGCGGGCGGCGTCGAGGACGTTGACGGTGCCCAGGACGTTGGTCTCCACGTAGGAGCGGGGGGCGCGGTAGGAGTAGGGGATCGCGATGAGCGCGGCCAGGTGGTAGACGGTCCCGGCGCGGTGCAGCAGCTCCTGGCAGCAGGCGGGGTCGCGGACGTCGCCGAGCTGGACCTCCACCGCGTCCAGCACGTCGGCGGGGAGGGTGTCCAGCCAGCCGTGGGAGGCGAGCGAGTTGTACTGCACCATGGCGCGGACGCGGTGGCCGCGGGCCACCAGGGCCTCGACGAGGTGGGAGCCGATGAAGCCCTCGGCGCCGGTGACGGCGACGGTGCTGGTGTCCATGTCGTGTGGTTCCTGTCCGGGTTCCGGGTCGGTGGGGACGAGCGGGGGTGGGCGGGGGACGGGGGGCCGGCGGGGTGGGCGGGGCACCGTTGGTTAACCGGTTCCGCCCACCGGGGGACACGGCCGGTGCGGGGATTTCCGCGTGGCGTCAGCGGTGTCTGCTGGCGCGGACGAGGACGGCCCGGGCGTGCGGCAGCAGGGCCAGGGCGACGCCGCCGCAACCGGCCAGCTGGGTGGCGGCGACGACCGTGGCGGCTCCGGCGCCGCCCGGCAGGCCCGCGAGGGGGTGTCCGGCCCCGCCGGCCACCGCCCCGGCGGCGAGCAGCAGGCCGGTCTGCGCGCCGGCGGCGAGCAGCGAGGAGGCGACGGCGGCGAGCGTCGCGCCGCAGGAGAGCAGCAGGAGCTGCAGCAGCACGAGCGTGCCGAGCGCCAGCAGCGCGGCGTACGGCAGGAGGCCAGGTCCGGTCGCCGCCCCGGTCAGCAGGCGGTGCGCGGTGGTGAGCGCCACGGCCAGCGCGAGCAGGCCGACCAGGTAGACGGCGAGCCAGCCGGTGAGGGCGGGGCGCATGGCGCGGGAGAAGTCGCGCAGGTTCCCGCTGCTGGCGAGGCCCCGCCATCCGGCGTTCCGGTAGCGGCGGACGCACCACTCGGCCAGGCCCATGGAGAGGGAGAGCGCGGCGACCAGCGGGACGGCGGGGGCGGCGGGCAGGTCCGGGCCGGGGCCCGCGGCGGCTGCCGGCGCGGGGAGGAGGCGTTCGCCGAAGACCGCGAGGGTGATCAGCCAGCCGGTCCCGGCGCCGTGCAGGGCGTGCGCCAGGGTGGGGGGCAGCGTCAGGGCGCGTGGGAGGCCGGGCGGGCGGCGGCCCGGGCGCAACCGGGTGGCGAGGGTCCGGGCCACGAGGGACCGGGCCACGAGGGACCGGGCCGCGGTGATCCGCGCGGTGGTGAGCCGGGCGGCGGTGATCCGCGCGGCGCGGGACGCCGGGGCGCCGGCCGCCGGCTTCCGGCCTCCGACGGCATCGGCCGCATCGGCGGGCCGTCGCGGGTCGCCGGCGGTCCGCCGTTCCCGGCGGACGGCCAGCGCCGCCAGCCCGAGCGCCACCGCCACGGCGACACCGGCCAGCAGCGACGCCACCGGCCCCAGCGCCAACCGGGCGGCCGGCGCGAAGACCCCCGGCAGGTGGCTGGACAGCGTCAGCACGCCGGCCGCCAGCGCGGGCAGCAGGGCCAGGCCGAGGGCCCGTTCCCGACCGAGCACCAGCAGTGTGGTGGCGGCCGTCAGGTAGCAGACGCCCCCCGCGCCGACCACGGCCGCCCCCGGTCCGGCGCCCAGCACCGCGGCGAGCAGCCCGGCCAGGACCGTGCCGGCGAGCGCGCCGGCCACCATGCCGCGCCCCAGGGCGCGGGCCGCCGCCGCCCGGCCGGTGGTGCCCAGCAGCAGGTGGCCGCGGTAGGCCAGCCCCTGACCGAACGCCATGCCGAGCAGCAGCACGGCCAGGGCGGTCACGGTGCCGGCGGGGAGGCCGAACGGTCCGGCCGGGCCGCCGGCGAGCCGGTCGGCGACGGCGGCGTAGCCGGGGCCGGGGGCCGCGTAGAGCAGCCCGTGCAGCAGGGAGCGGACGCCGCCCCCGTGCCAGGGGCCGCGGTCGTCCACCGGGGTGGCGCGGTCCCCCGGCCGGGCGTCGTGCCGGGGCAGGCGGGCGGCGCGGGCGTGGAGCTCCTCGGCCAGCGAGAACAGGTCGGGGTGCCGGTAGACGGCGGCGGCGCGGTCGCCGACACCGGCCGCCTCCAGGCCGGCCGCGATCTCCAGCGGGTGGGTGGCGGCGGCGCACAGTTCGGCGTGCCGCTCCAGCAGCGCTCCGACCGGGTCGGTGGCGGTGGCCGGGTCGGCGGCGGGGGCCGGGGTGGGGACGCCGCCGGACGGCCCGGGGGGCGGGTCGGCCGGCCGGGGCGCCGTTCGCGGTCCGTCGGCCGGACGGGGCGGATGAGGTGGGTGGTACGGCGGAAGCAGCAGGGTCGGGGCGCTCACTCGGGACTCCCGCCTTCCCGCTCCAGGCCGCCGCGTTCGTCGTGGACCCGGCTGGCCCGCCCGGCGCGCACTCCGGAGAGGAACCGCGGGGTGCGCAGCGTGCGCGGTGGGCGGCCGGGCTGCTCCGGCCGGTCCGCCGCCACCGGCCGGGCGGGGCGGGGCCGGGCCGGGGGCAGCGCGAGGGCACGGGGCGCGTTCCGCCCTCCCTCCGGGTCGGCCGCGGCCTCCCGTCCGGGGGCGCGGTCGGGTGCGGCGCCGTGGCCGGGGCCGTCGGCGTGGGTGAGCGGACGGGAGCGGTCGGCGTGGGTGAGCGGACCGGAGCGGTCGGCGTGGTCGGCGGTGGGCCGGGCGAGGTCGCGGTAGATCTCCCGGAAGGCCGTCACCGCGCGCTCCACGGTGAACATCCCCACCGCCCGGTGGCGGGCCGCCGCCCCCAGTCGGCCGCGCAGGCCGGCGTCCCGGAGCAGCACGGTGCAGGCGTCGGCCAGCGCGCGCGGGCTGCGCGGCGGCACCACCAGGCCGGTGTCCCCGACCGCCTCCCGGACCCCGCCGACGTCGGTGGCCACGGTCGGGCGGCCGCAGGCCATCGCCTCGATGAGGGTGTACGGGAAGCCCTCGGAGACGCTGGAGAGCACGACCACCCCGCCGGCGGCGTAGGCGTCGGTGATCCGGGGCACCCGCCCCTCGAAGGTGACGGCCCCGCCCAGGTCGAGGTCGCGGACCAGCGCGACCAGGCGGTCCCGGTACGGCTCGTTGCCCGGCGGGGTGGGGCCGAACAGGCGCAGCCGGGCCCCGGGCACGCCCTCCCGCACCAGGGCGAAGGCCTGGAGCAGGGTGACCAGGTCCTTGATCGGGTCGATGCGGCCGGCCCAGCTGAGGGTGGGGACGGCCGGTTCGGGCCCGGCGGGTGGGAAGTCGGCGGGGTCCACCCCGTTGTAGACGGTGCGGATGCGCGCCGGGTCGGCGCCGCAGCGTTCCTCCCAGCGCCGGTTGTAGGCGTTGCCGGGGGTGATGGCGTCGGCGGCGCGGTAGGTCTCGACGGTGAGCAGCCGGAAGAAGGCCAGCAGCAGCGCCCGGACCGGTCGGGTGAACGGTGCGTCGCGGTAGCCGAGGTAGCGTTCGCGCAGGTAGACGCCGTGCTCGGTGAGCAGCAGCGGGGTGCCGAAGAACCGCTTCGCCAGCAGACCGGGCAGTGCGGCCAGGCCGCCGCTCACCGCGTGGCCGAGGTCCGCGGAGGCGAGGGAGGGTTCCTCGCCGGGTGTCGCGCCGGGCGCGTACCAGGGGGCGGTGAGCGGCCGCAGGCTGTGTTCCAGCAGGTCGGTGGCGGCCAGCAGGTCACGGACGGTGACCGGCGGGGCGTCGGGGCCGCCCTCCGGGTACGGGGTGCCGTCCGGGTGGGGGCCGCCGGACGCGCCGGGGCCGCCGGCGTGGGCGCGTGCCGCCCAGAGGCGGTCCAGCACGCGCAGGGCGTCCTCGGAGCGCAGCAGGGCGGGCAGGCCGCCGTCCCGGGCGAGTTCGGCGAGCCGGTAGAGGGACTCGGCGAAGCCGTCCTCGGCCGCCGGGTCGAGCAGGGCGGCGAGCAGTGCCTCGTAGTGGTGCAGGTAGCGGCGGCGCCGGCGGCCGGCCGGTGGGCGGCCGCCGGGCGCGGCGGCGGCCCACAGCGGCTGGGTGCGCACGGCGCGGACGTGCTCCGGCAGGGTCCAGGCGAGTTGCTCGTGGCCGCTGGCGGTGAGGGCGTGCAGGTGGAAGTCGTGCTCGGGGAGCCCGCGGACGAGTTGGTCGCACCAGACGCTGACCCCGCCGTGGGCGTGCGGATAGGTGCCCTCGGTGAGCATGGCGACGCGCATCCGGCTCACCTCGGCCGCTCGCCGGTGGCGCCGGGCCGTGCCGCGCCGGGGTGGTCGGGCGGCTCGGTGGCCGGTCCGGCGGGGAGCACGGGCGGGCTGACCGGGAGGGGGACGCCGTCGGCGTGGGCGGCGGGCGCCTCGGGCAGGGGGTCGAGCGGCGCCGGCTGGGTGAGCGGCCGGGCCGGCCCGAACGCCGTGCCGGGACCGGACGCCGCGCCGGGACCGGACGCCGCGCCGGAACCGGACGGGCCGGACGCGGCGGTGCCGGGGTGCGGGGCGGCGGGGAGGCGCCAGACCAGGTCCGCGCCGGTCGCGGTGGTGTAGGCGGAGCGTTCCCCGGCGTAGGGCTCGCCGAAGCGGGCCCCGCCGGCCCGGCGGGTCTCCTCCGGCACGGTCAGCGGCACGGGCGTGCCGGCCGGGGCCCGGACGGTGACGCGGTCGCCCTCGACCCAGGCGGTGACCCCGCCGGCGCGGAGCGCGGCCCGCCAGGCGTCCTGCCGGGCGAGTTCCTCGCCGAGGGCGCGCTGCGGGGCGCCCACCAGCGGGGCGGTGTCGTCGACGGCGGAGCGGAAGGCGTCGAGCACCGAGCCGATCAGGGCGTAGGCCAGGCGGTCCTCGGCCAGGTTCGACTGGTGGATGTAGTGCGGGCGCGGGTCGCCGGCCAGCACGTGGCCGAGCGCGGTGCGGGTCTCCAGGGGGAGGATGTGGCCGGTGAACCCGGTGGCCACGTCCAGCGGCTCGATGCAGGTGGTGGTGGCGGGGTTGTCCTCGCAGATGCCGCTGCCGCCGTCGGCGCGCGAGGTGTAGATCCAGTTGTACTCGTCGACCAGCTCGGCGGTGGTGCCGACGTTGTAGAAGATGTTCATCGGGTGCCGCGGGAGGGTGGTGGCGCGGGAGCCGGCGAGCTGCCGCTGGGTGGTCTCCCGGGAGTTGTCCGCGGCGAGCCATTCCACGCCGGTGGCGGCCAGGGCCGGGCCGAGGTTGGGGTTGTCGGTGCTCTGCTGGGGCAGCGTCACCAGCCCGGAGTGTTCCCCGGTGACGAGTTCGCCGCGGTCCAGTGGCAGGCCGTGCGCGATTCCCCAGTCGGCGCCGAGCCTGATCTGCCGTTCGATCTCGGCGCGGTCCACCCAGCGCACCGCGCCGGAGGCGTCGGTGGCGCACCGCCACGGGACGACGCTGGTGTCCTGGACGCATCCGAGGTAGGGGTGGTCCCAGGTGTGGTTGATCCAGCGGTACTCCCGGCGGTCGGCGAGCAGCCGCTCGGTGAGCGGGTCGCCGCCGGCCTCCTCGATGCGCCGCTGGGCCGGGCCGGCGTTGTAGACGAGGTCGAGGGTGAAGTCGTTCTCGCGCTGCCACCGGCGGGCGTGGGCGGCGTCCTCGGCGGTCATCAGGATCGGCTCGGTGCTGGGCGCGGGGCCGCCGCCGGCCGGCGGGGCGCAGTCCACGTCGCCGGGGGTGCAGTTGGCGGCGGTGTGCCAGCGGTCGTCGGGGCTGAGCACGTCGTCGACGTGCACGGCGAAGAAGTAACGATTCTGGCCGAGGTGCACGCCGCGGGTGGCCCAGCTGACGACGGCGTGGCCGAGCAGGCCGACCTGCCGCTGGTGGGCGTTGCCGGAGAAGCCGAGGACGAGTTCCTCACGGCCGCCGGCGCGGTGCACGCCGGCGAGCACGCCGGTGCCGGAGCCGTCCGGCGCCTGCGCGGTGACCACCGGTTCGAAGCTCTCCCCCGGCGCGCCGTCCGTCGGCGCGGGGAGGAGGGGGCGGGCGAGGTAGCCGTAGCTCTCGGAGACGTCCGGGGCGACGTCCTCGAACGGCAGGGGTCCGTCGAGGTAGCCGAAGGCGCCGCCGGCCGCGGTGGGGTCGACGGTGGCGGTGAGCCCGTCCAGCGGTCCGGCGTAGTGGGCCTGCTGGAGGCCGACGCGCGCGCCGGCCCAGGCGTAGGCGATCACCCGGCGGACGCCGAAGGTGCGTTCGTACTCCTCCAGGGCGGCGGCCTCGGCGGAGCCGGCGGGCAGCGGGTCCGGGCCGGGGACGATGACGGCCTGGTAGCGGCCGTGCCGGGGGCCGCCGGTGAGGAAGCTGGTGGTGATCCGCGGGCGGTCGGCCGCGGTCAGGTCGACGCGGGTGTACGGGACGCCCTCGCGGTCGAGCTGGGTGGCCAGCGCCTCCACGGGGGCGGCGCCGTCGCTGAGCAGCAGCACGCGCAGCTCGATCCGCGGGGCGGCGACCGGGGTGCCGGCGACGGGCGCCCCGGAGGTCGCGGGGGACGGCGGCGGGGAGGACGAGGCTGGGCCCCCGGGCGGGACCAGCCTCCCGGGTAACGCCGAGGCCAGGTCCGACTGGGTCAGCTGGGTCACCGCCGCGGTGGCCAGCAGGGCGGCGAGCCCGCCGGCGGCGCCCCGGAGCGCGCGGCGCCGCCGGTGCCGGCCGCGCGGCGTCCCCGGCGCGCGCCCTCCCGTGGCGGCGGCGCGGGGTGGCCCGGACGGATGATCATGGTGGTTCATCGGTGTTTCGTCGCCCTCCCTGGCGCGGACGCGGCGGTTGCGGTGGTCCCGTGCGTCGGACCCGGCCCTCGCCGCGATCGAGCGCGTGCCCGGCGGAGACCTCCAACGCCTGTTCGGCAGCGCGGGGACGAACGTATGACGATCCGGTGGACGGACGGGCGACAAAGCGTCGGCGCCACCGGATCGGGTGAAGCGGCGTAACCAAACGCCCCTTCGAGCGTTAGGTGCGCGCGATCCACGGGTGGGGCCGGGCCCCGACCGTCGGGGCGGGCGGGGGCCCGGGGGCGTCGAGCGGGCAGGGCCGGCACCGGCGCCGGCACCGCGGTGGATCCCACGCCGGCGAACAGCGCGATAGGTAAATCCCACGATCCGGCCATTCACCGCCCTACGATGAAATCCTTTCCGTGCCGCCGGCCATATCCCTGACACGCGCTCCGCACTCCGCATAGGTTTGATAAATGCTGCTCACCTGGCACCGACGCGCAGCCCACTCACTGGTCAAACACCCGATCGTGGCGGCAGCCAGCGCCATCGCCGCCCTGCTCCTGCTGGTTCCCGTCGTCGCCTCCCGCGCCCCCGGAAGGGAGGGCGAGCCGAAACCCGCGGCCGAGGAGCCGCGAAACCCGCCGCGCTGGGGAATCACCCACACGCAGTATTCCGCGGAGTTCGGCGACGAAGCCGCGGTCGACGACGCCCGGGAACTCCTCGCGGGTGAAACGCTGGTGCAGAACCAGCACATCATGGGCTGGGGCGCGATGAACCCGGAGCCCTCCCCCGGGGTCCACGACTTCGCGGCGCTGGACGCCCGCATGGAGATCGTCCGCGCCACCGGCGGACACCCGGTGATCACGCTGTGCTGCGCCCCCGACTGGATGAAGGGCGGCGAGCCGGGCAGCACCGACTGGGACCTCATCGAGGTCGCCGTGGCGCCGGAGCACTTCGACGACTTCGCGGAACTGGCCGCGACCGTCGCGCGGCGCTATCCCGAGGTCCGCGACTTCATCGTGTGGAACGAATTCAAGGGATTCTGGAACGACAGCGAGAACCGCTGGGACTACGAGGGCTACACCGAGATGTACAACCGGGTGTACGACACCCTGAAGGCGGTGGATCCCGACATCCGGGTCGGCGGCCCGTACCTCTCCATGGAGGCGTGGTCCCACCAGGACACCACCCAGCATTCCGACGTCGCCGGCGAATGGGGAGTTCTGGACAAACGGGTGGTGGAGGCCTTCGACTACTGGCTGGCGCACAAGCACGGCGCGGATTTCGTGGTCGTGGACGGTTCCATGACCACCCGGGACCAGGGCCTGGTGACCGACGAGTTCACGGCGACCGAGTACTTCGCCGACATCAGCCGCTGGGTGAAGTCCCGGACCGACCTGCCGCTGTGGTGGGCCGAGTGGTACGTCGAGTCGCAGATCGGCACCGAACAGTGGACCGACACCGGCGGGCTGTTCGGCCGCTGGCCGATGGACCGCACCGCCTCCCCTCCGCCCTCCCCGGCCGGAACCCCCGCGCCGACGGGAACGCCCCCGGCCGACCCACCCCCGACGGGAACGCCCCCGGTCGGAGCGGGCGAGCCGGCGGCCGCGGCCTCCGGCTGGGAGGACGGCGGCTTCCCCGGCTACGAGGACGGCATCGTGCCCTCGGCACCGCCCCCCACCGTCCCCGCCCCGACACCGCAGCACCCGGCCTCGCTGCCGCCCGCCCCGGCCCCGCCGGAGTGGCGCGCCGGCGACCACGGCGTCCCGGTCTCGCTGGACGAACGCCGCCGCACGGCCGTGCAGGCGGTGGCCATGATGGAGATGGTGCGCGGCGGCGTGGACGTCTCGCTGTACTGGAACCCGCAGACGACCGGCGGCCCCTGCCCCGGCTGCCTGTGGAGCCCCACCGACCAGCCCGGCGGCGGCCAGGTCATGCCCATGCTGGACGTGCTCCAGGGCTTCGCCCGCGCCTTCCCGGCCGGCACCCCGCTGCACGAGGTGCGGGTCTCCGGCGGGATCGGCGGCGAGGTCGCCATGCTGGCGCAGCGGCACCAGGTGGTGCTGGTGAACACCAGCGACCGGCAGGCCGTGGTGCGGATCGGCGACGTGACGGTGACCCTCCAGCCCTACGAGGTGCGCGGCCAGAACATCTGCGGCCAGCAGCCCGACGCCTGCCCCCCGCTGGCCGCGCCCGCCCCGTCGCCGACCGCCGCCGCGACCCCGAGCAGCCTGACCGCCCCCGGCACCGCCCCCTCGCCCCCGCCCGCCGTCCCCGTCCCGTCCCGCCGCGACCAGGACGGCGAGGAGGGGTAGGACGCCAAGTGGACGCGCGCTCGCGGACACTCCCCCGGGTGATGGGGCAGCGCGCAGCACGACGCGGCCGCACTACGCTGCCGCCATGGGTCGCATCACCTTCACGCTGGACGACGCGGTCCACGTCCGCGTCCAGGAGGAGGCACGGCGGCGCGGGATGAGCGCGGCCGCCTGGGTCCGCGAGCGGATCGCGGCGTACCTGCCGGCATCCCCGCCGCCACCCGCCGGCCGGCGGGTGTTCCACGCCATGGGAATCGGGGGCAGCGGACGGTCCGACATCTCCGAACGCATGGAGGAGATCCTGGCCGGCTACGCGGAGGGCCGGGACATCCTCCGCGAGGAGGAGGAACGGCAGCGGCGGGGACCGGCGACCTGAGAGGGCCTCACCCCAGGCCCCGGACCGGGCCTCAGGCCAGGAGCCAGAAGCGTTCCGCGACGACGGCGGCGAAGACCAGCAGCAGTCCGGCCAGCAGCGCTCGGGTGGTCCAGACGGCCGCGCGGGAGCGCGGGCGGTGGCGGCCGAGGGCCTCCCGGACCTCGACGGCGGCCAGCAGCCCCAGCAGCAGCCCGAAGACGCGCAGGCCCGTGGGGGTGTGCGGCGTGGTGCCGACCCGGGCGGTCAGCTCCGGCAGCGGGGGCACCGTGCGGTCGGGCCCCCACTCGTCCTCCGCCAGCGTGAAGACCGCGGCGTCCGGTCCGGCGACGACGGTGCGCACGCCCTCCTCGGCGGCCAGGGCCGCGCGCAGCCGCCGGCCCCAGTCCGGCGGGTAGCCGTAGTCCAGGTGGATGTGCTGGTCCTGCGCGACGTTGCTGATCAGGTAGGTCTCCGGCCCGAGGTCGCGCACCAGGTCGAGCAGGGCGGCCAGGTCGGTGGGATCCTCCGGCGCCGGGGCGGCGACGTAGCCGATCCGCTCGTGGGCCCGGTAGCCCCAGGGCATGTTGGGGGTGAGGTCGGTCGCCGGGGCGGGCGTCAGCCAGACCAGCCGCACGGTGCCGTCCCCCGCCGCCGCCACGTCCTCGGCGGCCCGGTAGACGGCCTCCATCGCGGCCACCTCGCCGGGCCGCACCCGCTCGTACGCCTCGTTCCCGAACCGGGCCACCAGGAAGGCGCCCAGCACCAGCGCCCCGCACAGCCCCACCGCGACCACGGCCGCCGGTCCTGCTCCGTCCCCCGGTCCGGGCCGCTCCGGGCGGCCACCGGGTGCGGTCAGCGGTCCGTCGGACGTCGGGTCGCTGGCTGGGGCGGTGGTGGCGGCGGTGCCGGGCCAGAGGGCGCAGGCGGCGAGCAGGCAGGCCGCCGGGAGGGCGAAGAGGTACACCCGCATGGCCATCTCGCCGCCGTAGCTCTGCGCGGCCAGCGCGCCGAACGGCACCAGCAGCAGGGCGAGCAGCGTGCGGTCGCCGAAGCCGGCGCGCCGCCGCCGCACCGCCCCGACGGCGGCCAGCAGCAGCACGGCGGCGGTGAACGTGCCGCGCGCGTACTGCACGGCCTCGTGCTCCGGCGTGCCGCCGCGCAGCCGGCCGGTCAGCGAGGTGGTCACGTTCGCGCCCACCCGGCCGAGGTCGCCGAACATCTCCGCCATGTGCCCGGACCAGTAGGGCGCCCCGGCGTAGCTCAGCCAGCCCACCACCATGACCGCCATGGCCAGCGGCAGCCGGACGGCCGAGCAGCGGCGCAGCACCACCAGTGCCGCGCAGGTCGCCAGGGTGACGAAGGGGGTGAGCTGGTGGCTGGCCGTGGAGGCGGCGAACAGCAGCAGGAGGGTCGCCAGGACCGCCAGCCGGCCCCACGGGGCCGTCGCCCGCGCCGGACGGACGCCCGGCCGCGGGCGGGGACGCGGGCCCGAACGGCGCGGGTCCGCACCACGAGCGTCCGAAGGGCGCGGGGCGGAACGGCGTGGGCCGGCCAGGAGCCGGGGACGGGCGCCGCCGGACGGCGTCGGCCCGGCGAAGTGCCGGAGCAGCAGGGCGAGGAAGGCCAGGTGCAGCAGCAGGTTGGCGGACTGCGGGGAGAAGTAGTCCTGGCCCACCCAGTTGACCGAGGTGAACAGCCACAGCCCCAGCCAGACCGCCCGGTCGGGCACGTCGAACCGGCGGTAGAGCACGGCCAGCGGCACCAGGTACAGGGCCTGGGTGACGACCGGGGCCCAGCGCAGCACGGGCGTCAGGTCGCCGGCGCGGAACAGGTCCATGGCGGCGGCCGCGGCCTGGAAGAACAGCGGCCAACTCCACCGGGCGTCCAGGGCGGTGGCGGTCTCCCCGGTGCGCTGCACGAAGTCGACGAAGCCGCCGTGCTGCCAGGCGGTCGGGAAGCGCGGTTCGGGTTCCAGGACGGCCGGCAGGCCGTGCAGGGAGAACACCGTGAGCAGCAGCCAGGCGGCGCGCAGCGCCCGGGTGGCGCGGGTGCCGGACGGGGCCGCGAGGGCGAGCGCGAAGCCGACGGCCAGCAGCGCGAGGCCCACCAGGGTGGCCACCGGCAGGGCCTGCACCAGGCCGAACGCGCCGACCGCGGCCAGGTCGGTCCCGCGCAGCGGCAGCCAGTACAGCGCCGCGGCGGCGGGCAGCAGCGCCGTCGCCCCCCAGGCCGCCACGCCGCCGCGCGGCCGTGCCCGGACGGCGGCTGGGCGGGCGGAGCCGGCTGCCGGACCCGCCACCTCGGGGTCGCTCGGTGGGGTGCCCGCGGGGGCGCTCGCCGGTGCGCTCGCGGAGGTGCCCGCGCAGGTGCCCGCAGGGGCGGTCGGGTCGGGTGGGGGCGCCACGTCCGCGTCGCGCCGACCCGGTCCTGACACCTGGACGCTCACGTGGG
Source organism: Allostreptomyces psammosilenae (assembly GCF_013407765.1). Classification (GTDB taxonomy): domain Bacteria; phylum Actinomycetota; class Actinomycetes; order Streptomycetales; family Streptomycetaceae; genus Allostreptomyces; species Allostreptomyces psammosilenae. Next base: position 746,144 of record NZ_JACBZD010000002.1, on the reverse strand, counting down.
TTGTCCCGTCTCTCGCTCGCCGTGGTCCGCCGTGCTTCCGGGCGGACCAACGGCTCCGGGCGGTCGGCGGTCACCGCCCCACTCGGCCGTTCGGGCGGCGGCGCGCCGGCGGGGCCCGGCCGTCCCGCGCTCGGCGTCGCCCCGGTACCGGCCGGTTCCGTACCCGCCGTCGCCGTACCCGCCACGACGGCCATCGGCGGCGTCGCCGCCGGTTCCGGCGGCTCCGGGGCCCTGCCCGCCCCGGCGGGGCGGGACCAGCCGGCGCCCGGGCGGGGGCGGCCCCGTGCCGTCGGCGCGCCCGCCCGCTCCCCCCGACAAGCCCTCCGGTCCGGCCGGCGGCCGCCGTGCCACCTCGGTGCGCGCTCCGGCGACCGCGCCCGCGACCACACCGAGCACCGCCCGGGTGGGCCGTATCGGAGCCGCCGGGCCGGTCGGGGGCCCCGCCTCCGCCCGCACGCCCTCCGCGTGCACGCCCTCCCCCCGAACGCCCTGCGGCGGTCCGCCCTCCGACCGGGCGCCGGCCTCCGCCTCGGCCAGCACCCGCGCCAGGCCCGGCAGCGTCGCCAGCATCACCACCGTCTGCCCGGCGAGCACCGCCAGCCCCACCCCCACGATCCCGAACCACGCCCCCAGCGGAACGGAGCCCCCCAGCACCAGCGCGCACACCGCCGCCTGCACCGCGGCGACCCGCCCGGTGCGGCTCAGCGACCGCAGCACCCCCAGGTACAGCTCGATCAGCGCCCTGGGCAGCGCCGCCAGCGCCAGGACGCGCAGCAGGCCGCTGCCGCTGGCCGCGTACCCGGGGCCGAAGACGGAGAGGATCCACGGCGCCGCGACCACCAGCACCACGGTGAGCGGCACCAGGATCCGCAGCATGCGGGCGAGCGCCGCCCGGGCGTTGACGGCCAGTCGCCGGCTGTCGTAGGAGCTCTCCACGGTGAGCGAGGCCGCCATGTTGAGCCCGAGCAGGTCCACCGTCCCGCCCACCATCCAGGCGACGTAGAAGTAGGCGTTGACGCTCGGCTCGAACCGGGCGGCCACCAGCACCGGCAGCAGGTAGGTCACCGCCAGCAGGCACAGCGCCCCGGTGTAGTCGCCGAGCAGGAAGCGCCGGATCTCGCGCGCGGTCGGCGGCGGCCGACCGTCCCGCCGGCCGTCCGCCTCGGCGGCCCGCTCCTGGCGGGGCGCCAGCCGGCCGAAGACCAGCGCCCCGCACACCCCGATGGACAGCGCCACCGGCAGCACCCAGGAGGCGAACACCCCGGCCCCGGGCAGCGCCGAGGCCAGCAGCACCAGCAGCACCAGCTTGGCCACGCCGTACACGGCGTTGTCGATGGGCACCCACACGGCGCTGCGCAGCGCCGTGAACACGCCGTCCTGGAGGGTGAACAGGCACCAGGCCACCACCGAGGCGGCGAACCAGACGCCGGCGCCCCACTCCCGCAGGCCGGCGTAGCCGGGCCCCCAGTGTTCCGCGGTGGCCAGGAAGACCACCGTGACGCCCAGGCCGGCGGTGCCGCTGGCGAGGTAGGTGCGGGCGATGAACCGCCGGGTGTGGCGGCCGGCGCGCGGCACGAAGCGGTTCAGGAAGCCGCTGAGGTTGAGCGCGGCCAGGCCGGCGAGCAGCTTCAGGGCGGCGATCAGCGCGGAGCCCAGGCCGACGTCCTCCGGCGCGTAGTAGTGGGCGGCCAGGATCCAGTAGGCCAGGCCGAGCACGGCGGTGGCGCCGGTGTTCGCCATCAGCGCGTAGGCGTTGCGCAGCAGCGGGTCCGTCGGACGCCGCCGGGTCGGCTGGTGGGTCACTGGTCGCAGACACGTCCCCACACGGATCGGCCCCTGCGGACCACCAGGTATCCGGCGGTGACCGCCCGGTCGCGCCAGACGGCGGCCGGCAGGCGCCGGGCGGTCACCAGGCGCCGGAAGAGCTCCGGCCCGGTGTCCCGCCGGACGGTCAGCCGGGGCAGCGCGAAGGGGTCCTCGCCGGGCCGGCTCACCGCGCCCCGCACGGCGCAGCTGGCCAGGTAGCCGGCCTCGCGGACGGCGTCGCGGACCCGGGCGCTGTGGTAGCCGTAGGGGTAGGCGAGGGTGCTGACCGGCGCGCCCAGCCGGTCCTCCAGGACGGCCCGGGAGTGCTCCAGTTCGTGGCGGAGCGTGCGGGTGGGGAGCTGGTCCAGTTGGGGGTGGGTGCAGGTGTGGGCGCCGATCTCGATGCCCTCCTGGTGCAGTTCGGCGATCTGGCCCCAGCGGAGCATCGGCGCCAGCCGGCCGCCCACGTCCACGCCGCGCCCGGCGTCGCGGATCCATCCGGTGGTGACGAACACCGTGGCGGTGAAGCCGTGCCGGCGCAGCAGCGGCAGCACGGTGGAGTGCGCGTCGGCGTAGCCGTCGTCGAAGGTGAGGGCGACGAGCCGGCGGGCCTGCTCGCCGGCCCCCGGCTGCGCCTGCCGGGCGGCCAGCAGGCCGGAGATGGTGGTCGTGGTGAAGCCGTCCTCGGCGAGCTGGGCGAGCTGCCGGGCGAACGCGGCGGGGGTGACGGACAGGCTCCGGGTCGCGGGGGTCGGGTTGGCGGACACCGAGTGGTACATCAGGATCGGCACGCGTCCGGGCCCCCGGCCGCGCCCGGGTTCCGGGCCGGGGTGGCCGGAGTGGGCGGCCGGGCCGTCGTGGAGGCCGCCGTCGGGGCGGGTCTCCGGGCACGGACCGGGTGCCGTGGCCCCGGTTCGTCGGCGCGCCGGTGGCTGCTCGGCCGGGTGGTGTCCCGGCGCCGACGGGGCGGCGGTGCCGCCCCCGGTGTGGCTGGGCGCCGGGCCGGTGCGGGCCACCGCCTCGTGTCGTGCGGCCTCCGTCATCGGGCTCCCCTCCGGTGCCCGCCCCGGGTGCGCGGCGGGCCGTCCGGGCCGGCCGCCGACAGCGGCGTGCTCCCGGTCGCGACGGCCCGGGCGCCGGAGCCGTCGCGGGCGGGCGCGCGGCGCTGCGTCGGCGCGCTGGTAGCGGACGGCCCGGGCGTGGTCGACGCGGTCGGGGACGGCCCGGGCGTGGACGGCCCCGTCGTGGACGACGCGGTCGCGGACGACGCGGCTGCCACGGCGGACGCCCGGGCGGGGCCGCCGATCCTGGTCGCGCCGCCGACCCGCGTGGCGCCGCCGGCCCCGGCGGCCCCGAGGGCCCCGGCGGGCCCGGCGGCCGGGGCGGGTGGTGCGGTGGGCGGCACGGGGGCGGCGGCCCCGGAGCCGCCGACCGTTCCGCGCAGCAGCCCCCAGGCGGCCGCCGCCGTCCCGGTCACGATGGCGCCGGCCTGGCCGAGGCCACGGGGCCGGCCGCGCAGGGCGTCGGTGAGCCCTCGGACCACGCCGCGCGGCAGGGCGACCGCGGCGTGCCGCCGCTCGCTGGCCAGCGCCGCGCCGCGCCCGGCGAGCCGCGCCACCTGGGCCTTGGAGAGCCCTTCGGCGTAGCAGCGGGACTGGAAGTAGCCGAAGCGGGTGCGCGCCTCGGGGACCCGGTGGTGGATCAGCGCGGCCGGCTCGTAGAGCAGCACGCTGCCCGGCAGGAGCCGGCTGAGCCGGATGCAGAACTCGGTCTCCTCGCAGCCCATCGGGCGTCCGCCGCGCGAGCGGCCGAGGTCGGTGCGGAAGCCGCCGACGCGTTCGAAGACCTCGCGGCGGAAGGAGGCGTTGCCGCCGGAGAGGTTGCGCACCGGGGCGCGGTGGGCGGGCAGTCCGCGGTAGCTGCAGCCCACCACCCAGTCGAACTCGGGCGGGAACCACAGCGGTCGGCGGATGTCCCAGCTGGGCAGGGTGTGGCCGCCCACGGCGACGACCGCCGGATCGGCGTAGCCGTCCGCCAGGGCGCCGACCCAGTCCCGGTCCGCGACGGCGTCGTCGTCGAGGTAGGCGACGACGCGGCCCCGGGCGTGCGCGGCCCCGGTGTTCTTGCCGCCGGACAGGCCCCGGGCCTGCTCGTTCTCCAGCAGGCGGACGGTGTCGTCGCCGGCGAAGTGCTCGGCCAGCCGGTCGTGCAGCCGGGCGTTGTGGTCGACCACCAGCAGCGTCTCCAGCGGGGGGCGCCGCTGGGCCCGGAGGGAGCCGACGGCGGCGAGGATGTCCTCCCAGCGCTGCTCGGTGTAGGCGCAGATGACGACGGAGACCTCCCCGGCGGTCGGCGGCACGTCGCCGGTTCCCGGGGCTCCCGGCGTTCCGGGTGTTCCGGGTGTTCGCGGGGTGCCCTGACCGGGGCGCGGGCCGAGGGGCGGGGTGGGCGCGGGTCGCTCGGTCACGCGCCCTCCCGCAGGACGGTGGCGGGCGCCTGCCCACGGCTGCGCGGCAGCCCCGGGTCGCCGCCGGGCACCGGCACGGCGGAGCGGCGGGGGCGGCTGGCGTCCGGGGCCGCCGGGCGGACCCGGGCCCGGCCCCGCGGACGCTCGGCGAGGATCACCCGCAGCACCCGCAGTCCGTCGCGCAGGGCGTGCAGGTTGCTGGCGCCGTGGATGCGGGTGCGCTCGTAGCTGGGCACCTCGTGGATGCGCAGTCCGGCCTTGGCGGCACGGATGTTCATCAGCGTCTCGACCTCGAAGCCGGTGCAGTCGATGCCGAGCCGGTCCAGGTGCCGGGCCCAGAAGGCGTTGTAGCCGTAGCACAGGTCGGTGTAGCGGGTGCCGTACATCCGGTTGACCATGAAGCCCAGCAGGCGGTTGCCGAGCCGGCGCAACGGGGTGATGTCCTCGCTGCCGCCTCCGTTGGCGAACCGTGAGCCCTTGGCGAAGTCCGCCCCGGCGACCAGGGCGCCGACGAAGGCGATGATCTCGCCACCGTCGGCCGAGCCGTCCGCGTCGATCATGACGATGATGTCGCCGCTGCAGGCGGCGAAGCCGGCGCGCAGGGCGTCCCCCTTGCCGCGTCCGCGCTGGGTGACGACCCGCACGTCGGGCCGCAGGCGGCGGGCGACGGCCACGGTGTCGTCGGTGGAGTTGCCGTCGACCAGCACGATCTCGTGGACCCACTCGGGCAGGGTGGCGAAGACGTGCGGCAGGTTGTCGGCCTCGTTCATGGCCGGGACGACGACGCTGACCCGCGGGGAGATGGCGAGGTCCGGCGAGACGGGGCGGAACCGGGGCCGTCTGGTCCGTGGCACGCCGCCGGCCTCGGTGGCGCGGGCGGCCGGGCGGGGCGACCGGGTGGTGCTCGCCGTGCCGCCGGTCGTGGTGGCGGCCGGGTGCGGTGGGCGGCCCGCGGCCTCGGGGCCGTCCAGCGCGGTGACGGTGCGGGGCGAGGCGATCGGCTCGTTCATCGGGCTGTTCCTTGGGCTGTGGCGCGTGGACGCCGCGGCGCGGTGGGCCGGGGGTCCGTGACGGGCTTGCGCGTCGGTCGGTGGGGGTCGGGTCGGGTCTGCCGGGGGCGCGGGGCTGCCGTGGGGGAAGGGCGGTCCGGGTCAGGCGCTCGCGGTGGGCTCGGGGTCAGCCACCGGAGGCGACCGTCGGCTCGGTGCGGACCGTCGGCTCGGGGTGGGGGGCGACCGGGGCGGGCACCGCGGCGGCGGGGCGCGGGCGGGCCGTGTCCGGTGTGCCGACGGCGGTGTCGACGGGTGTCCCGGTCGGCGGTACGGCGCCGGTCGGCTGCCCGGCGCCGATCGGCGGTGCGGCGTCGGTCGGCGGTGCGGCGGGCTGGGCGCCGAGCCGGTCCAGGACGGCCAGGGCGCGGGCGGCCTCCAGCGGGTCCACCGGGAGGACGTGCCGGGCGAACCAACGGGCCGCCTCCGGCGCGGGTGAGGGGTCGACGAACTCGGGCCCGGCGTAGTCGTCCAGCGGCGGGTCGTAGAGGTAGCCGGTGGCGATGCCGGCCTTCAGCAGGCCGGAGACCAGCCGGTCGCGGTCCCGCACCAGCAGGGGGACGCGGAACAGCGGCTGCGGCGGGTGGTCGCGCAGCCCGGGGGCGACCGCGGGGTGGTCCAGCAGCCGGCGCACCCCGTCGAGACGGCGGGAGCGCGCGGCCTCGGCACCGGCCAGCCGACGGCTCAGGCCGCGCCGCACCAGGGTGCCGTGGCGCATCCGGTAGTCGGCGAGGTCGACCCGGGTCCACGGGTCCATGGCCGCCAGCGCCTCCCGGGCGACGGCCGCCCGGAGCTCTGCGCCGCCCCGGCCGGCGCCCCCCTGCGCGGCGGCGTTCCCCGGCCCGACGGCGGCGTGGGCGCAGGCGTGGGCGGCGGAGATGGCGGCGAGCGCGGCGCGCAGCTCGTCCGGGCGCGGCGGCATCCGGTAGGCGCTGCCCCGCGGGTCGAGGCCGAGGCTGATCTTCGCCTGCCACGCCTGGCGGACCAGGCGGGCCCTCACGACCAGGTCGCGGGCCACCGGCAGGGCGGCGAGCAGCGCCTGGCGGTGCGCGCGGGGCGGCAGCAGCAGGGTCTCGGCCGCGCGCCGCAGCGCGGGCAGGTGGGCGGTGTCGCGCACCGCGAGGTAGCCGCCGGAACGGGCCCCGGCGTGCTTGGACAGGCTGAACGCGGCGGCGTCCCCGTGGCAGCCGACGGGGCGTCCGCCGACGGTGGACTGCAGGGCGTGCGCGGCGTCCTCGATCAGCGGGATGCCGCCGCGGAGGCAGCGTTCCCGCAGCTCGGGCGCGGGGTCCGGGACGCCGTACAGGTTGGTGGTGATGACGCCGCCGAGGGTGCGCCAGGTCTCCTCGGGGACGGCGTCCGGCAGCATCGAGCCGCGCCGCGGGTCGACCGGGGCGAACACGGGGCGCAGCCCGGCCGCGAGCACGACGAAGAGGATGACGTCGTCGTTGACCGGCGCCATCAGCACCCGGCCGCCGGGGCGGCACCAGTGGACCAGGGCCAGGAACAGGGCGAGGCGCCCGGACGGCAGCAGCAGGCCCTCCTGGCCGTTGCGCGCGCACATGCGCAGGTGGATGTCGTCCTCGAAGGTGCTGGCGCCGGGTGGGCGTCGGTCGGGGGGCGTCGGTCGTCCGAACATGCTCGGGGCCCTTCCGGCGTTCGTGGGGTGGTGGGGGCGGCCGGTCGTGCGTCGGGCGGGGCGCGTGAGGCGGGTCTCAGCGGCGGCCCCGGGCCGTGGCCCGGGGCCGCCCGGGGGTGGTGGGGGCGGAGCGCCGTCCTCAGTGGCCGGCGCTCCGGGTGGCGGTGCGCAGCCGGCCGATGCCCTTGAGGGTGCGGTCGGCGGCGCGGCGCAACCGGGGGTCGGCGAGCACGGCGGCGCGCAGCCGGCGCGGTGGGGAACGCAGCAGCCAGTGGGCGGCGGTCACCGGGGTGGGGCGGGTCAGGCTGCCCTCGGCGACGGTCAGGTCGTGGGTCTTGAGGGATTCCTTGTAGGCCATCTCGCCGCGCCCCATGTCCAGGTGCCACAGGCCCTCGGCGGCGGCCGCCTCGGCCATCCGCAGGTGCAGGACGAGGCCGGGCGAGAACCGGGCGAGTTCGGTGTCGTAGGTGGGGAACCAGCAGGCGAGCACGTGTCGGGAGGCGAGTCCGAAGTGGGCGGCGGCGACGCGTCCGCCGGCGCGCAGCACGGAGAGCCGGCCGGCGAAGTCGGGGCCGGAGACGGCGTGCAGGCGTTCCAGGAGTTCGACGATCCAGGGGTGGGCGAATCGGTCGGAGCGGCCGGTGCGGCGGTACTGGGCGGATTTCCAGGAAATGAGGGTGTGAAAAGTCGAGCGGTCCCCGCTGGCATATTCGAATGAGAGTTCGCCGCATCTGGCGGCGAGTTTCCGTTCCTTCGCCAGGGTGGTCCGCAGGAATTTCGGCGAGGAGGCGCGGAGACGTTCCAGCAGGGCCGGATATCCGGCGGTCACGTCGATGGCCGGGGAGGGGGCGGTGGCGGTGACGGCGCCCTCGAAGAGCTTCTGGCCGGCGGCGAGGTGGTCGAACTCCCACACCGACAGCCGGCAGGCGCGCAGCAGCGTGCCGGCGTCGACGTGGACGCCGGGCTCCACGACGGCGCCCTGGCAGTCGGACAGGCCGGCGCCGATGGGGACGCCGACGCCGAACGGGCGCCGCTGGTGGGGGAAGAAGCCGACCGGCCGGGCGCCGTCGAACAGCACGGCCACCCGGGCGTCGGCGCGGCAGGCGCCGACGGCGAGGGTGAACTCCGGTGACAGGAAGGGGTTGGCCAGCGCCGGGTCGTCGCGCTGGATCGAGCGCCATGCGGCCAGTTCGGTCTCGCCGAGTTCACCGGGAAGGGCTACCGAGATCCTCACGCGGCGCGCTACCTCTCTGCGCGACCGCCGAAGCGTCGGAATTCGACGTTTCGCGATCGTCGCTGACCTGGTGCTCAAGTGCTCTTACCGGAAGAATTGGAACTTGCCGGCGCGACCAGGTCAACGCGGGACATACAGGGGTGCGACCTTTTCACCCGTCAGGCGCATCGAATTACGCCCGACCAACCCCGGATAAGTATGAGGAAATGTATGCGCTGCTCCGTTCGCGCATCGGAGCGACCAGAATCGGTCAAGGCACGGCGGTCCACGCGCCCGTTCCGACACGGGGCGGCGTCGATCGATCAGCGGGGAAGAGTCGATCGATCAGCCGGGGCCGCGAGCGGAGGGAAGGCGGCAGCGGGGGCGCCGGGCCCGCTCAGCCCTGGTCCGGGAACGGCCAGGAGTTCGGCAGGCAGGTCAGCCCGTCGCTGGTGAGCGTCTTGGTCTGCTGCATCATCACCGGCGCCAGCGCGCCGTCCACCGTGCAGTACTCGTGGTCCAGGCCGATGCGGTGCCCGACCTCGTGGTTGATCAGCATCCGCCGGTACCCGGCGATGTCGTCCCCGAAGGTCGGCGAGCCCAGCGCCCAGCGCCAGGCGTTCAGCATCACCCGCTCGGTGCCGTAGGCGTCGCAGGAGACCACGTCCACCGAGGTGTCCAGGCCCGCCCGGGCGCACCACTCGTCGGTGGTCCCGCTGCTGGCGATGGTGACGGTGAAGTCCGCGTCGTCGGTGTCCACCCGCTCGAAGGCCAGTTCGCCCTCGTGCTGCCAGCCGCGCGGGTCGGTCAGCGTCTCGTGCACCAGGCGGCCCACGTACTCGGCGTCGAAGGGGAGCCCCTCCTCGATCTGCACCCGGTACCGCAGCACCTCGCCCGGGCCGGACGCCGCCTGGTGGCCGGGCACCGTGACGAACCGGCCACTCAGATGGAGGTCGCGGGCCACGTCCGGCACCGTGCTGGCGACCCACTCCGCGTAGGGCATCCGCTCCGGCACGGCCGGCTCGGCCGGCTCGGCGGGCTCCGCGCCGGCGTCGTCCTTGCCCTGCGGCCGGCCCGCCTCCCCGCCGGCCTCGCCGGCGTCCTGCGGGTCCCCGGCCACCTCCCCGGCCGGCCGGTCCGCACCGTCCTCGGCCTGCGGGCCGGCGGCGGAGGCCGGCCGCGCGCCCTCCGGCAGGGCGTCCTGCGGCAGCAGCCCGCCGGCCTCGGCGGCGACGCTCAGCGCCAACACGGTCACCACGGCGGCGGCCAGGGAGCCGCCCGCCCGGCGCCGCCTGGCCCGGCGCCGCGCGCCCCGGCCAGTCGCGGTCGCCCCGGCGGGCGTCTCCACGACGACCCGCGGCGGGCGGTGCGGCCCTGCGCTGTGGCGTCCCACGCTGTAAGCCCTCAGCTCATTCCGGTCGGCGGCGCGTTGCGGGAACGCTCCCCGAACGGACCGTTCCGACCGGACGCGCGGCGGCGTCCCGTCCCGCCGATGGTAACGAACCGGTGTAGCGGCGGGCACCGCCTCGGGCCCCTCGACCGGCCACCCGGGGGGCCAGCCCCGCCGCCGGCCGCCCCGGCGCCGCGAAAGGGGACGTCGGGACGGGTGGGACGGCCCGGCCGCCCCGGGGGTGGTCCGGACGCGCGCATTCCGAGTGGACCCGCACCGGACGGGGAAGGTGCCCGAAGAGCCCCCGGCGTTCCCGCGGAGCGCACGGGCCCCACCCGCTCACCCGCCCTCCCGGGCGACGGCCGGTACCGGCCAGTCGCGGACCGGGACGGGAGGAAACGATCCGCCGGCTGCCACGGCAGCCCGTCCGTGAGGAGGAGGCCATGACCCGACCCGCGCACCGGACCGGCCTGCCCGAAGGCTCCGTGGAGAAGGACCCGGTCCTGGAGTCGCCCGACGAGTTGGAGGAGTGGCGGCGCGAGGAGGAGGCGGCGGTCGGCGAGACCCTCGAAGCACCCCGCGCCGACGCCGCCGAGCAGCACCGGGAGCTGTCCGCCGGGCCCGGCTCCGTGCCGCCGAGCCCCTCCGCCGGCTACGAGGCGAACCCCGCGGACGCCGCCGAACAGGCCCGCATCGTCGAGCAGGACGAGGACGACTACCGCTAGCCGACCGGCGCCGCCCCCACCCCCCGACGCCCCCTCCCGGCGCCCGGCGCGCGCCCCGGCCGGCGCCCCGCCGGGCCCGCCGGGGCGCCCGGCCCGTGGCCGGCGGACGTCCCGGTGGCGCCCTCGTCTGGCCACGTCGGGGGTACTCGCCCGTAGGATGGGGACCTCCCACGGTCCGGGTGGGGGCCGCGCGCACGCCGGCCCCCAGGGTGTGTCAAGGGCGCCCCGGCACGGCGGGTCGCCGACCGCACCGGCGACCGCCGCGGCCCGCCCGGGTCCGCGACCGGAGATGGTCAGGTGGGGAGCCGTCCGGGCGAGCAAGGGCGCAGCCCGATCTGCCACCATCGACCCGTGACATGAGGAGTGCCGTGTCGGCCATCCAGGACCAGGACGCGCAGGCGCGCCCGCGCGGGACGCGACTGCCCCGTATCGCCAGGCGTGCCCAGCTGCTGTCGGCCGCCCAGGACGTGTTCGTCGCCCAGGGGTACCACGCGGCGGCGATGGACGACATCGCCGAGCGGGCGGGCGTCAGCAAGCCGGTCCTCTACCAGCACTTCCCCGGGAAGCTGGAGCTGTACCTGGCGCTGCTGGACCAGCACTGCGACGCGCTGGTCGACGCGGTGGAGAAGGCCCTGGAGTCCACCACCGACAACAAGCAGCGGGTGGCGGCGACGATCGACGCCTACTTCGCCTTCGTGGACGACGAGGGCGGCGCCTTCCGGCTGGTCTTCGAGTCCGACCTGACCAACGAGCCGGCCGTGCGCGAGCGGGTGGACCGCACCTCCGACCGGTGCGCGGACGCCATCTCCAAGGTGATCGCCGAGGACACCGACCTGCCGGAGGAGGAGGCCAAGCTGCTGGCCGTCGGCCTGGGCGGGATCGCGCAGATCACCGCGCGGTACTGGCTCACCTCGCCCCAGGGCGTCTCCCGGGAGGCGGCCGCGCGGCTGATCTCCTCGCTCGCCTGGCGCGGCATCGCCGGCTTCCCGCACGTCTGAGCGCCACGGCCGTCCGCGGCCGCCCCGGGCTTCCAGGCAACGCTTCCAGGCAACCGCGAGCGAGCCGACGGGGACACCGGTCACAAGCCCCGGAGGCGAACCGAGCCCCATATAAGCTGACGACGTAGCGTGTGGATCATCCGGTCCGCACACCAGGGCAACCACCGGAGGGACGCCAAACAGTGGAGGTCAAGATCGGCGTGCAGAACGCCGCCCGCGAGATCGTGCTGGAGAGCCGGCAGTCCGCCGACGAGGTCGAGAAGGCGGTGACCGAGGCGCTCACCGGCACCTCGAAGCTCCTTGTCCTGGTCGACGAGCACGGGCGCCGCATCCTGGTGCCCTCCGACCGCCTCGCCTACGTGGAGATCGGCGAGCCCAGCGCGCGCAAGGTCGGTTTCGGCACTCTCTGAAACGGCACCACCGCTCGTCCGCCGTCGCCCGGCGGTGCCGGGCGGCCACGACGCCCCGTCGCTCGTTCGAGTGGCGGGGCGTCGTCACGCCGGCCGAGCGGCGCCGCCCCGCCGCATAGCACGGACGCGGAGCGGGTATGCCCACCGCGGAACCGTTACGCCGCCGACCACCGCCGCAGGCGGACCGATCAGCGGCGACGGCTCCCGTACCGGTGGCCCCGGCCCGGGCCACCGACCCGGCGGCGCGCGGAGGTGTTCGACGTGGTGTTGGCGATCACTGGCTCGCTGGTTCTCGGCGCGCTCCTGGGCGCCGCCGCCCATCTGCTGGCCCGCCGCCGCTTCCCGAACCCGTACCTGACCGCCGGCACCGGCGCGGTCGGCGCGTTCACCGGCGCCGCCGTCGCCGCCTTCGTGCTGGGCACCACCAGCCCGCCGGCGCTGCTGCTGCCCGGGGCCTGCACGGCGGCCCTGCTGGTCGCCGTCCTCGCCCGGCCGTCACGCCCACCGGCCCCGCTCCCCGCGCGGGCGGCCCGCCCGTCCCGCGCCGCCGACCGGGACCGCCTCCCGGCGCGGCCGGCCCCCAGCCGGCCGGCGGTCCGGCGCCCACCGCACGCCGGTCCGGCGACCGCGCACCGGATCCGCCCCGCGGGCAGCTCGGCGCTGCGCTGACCGGCGCGACGCCGCCCCCGCGGCGGCGGACCGCCCGCGCCCCCGTGTGCCGGGCCGACCGGGCCCCGCGCCGGGCCGACCGGGCCCGCCCAGGCTGTCACGCTCGTCACGTATACATCCCCCCACCGGCGGGTACAGTGGAGATCGGTACGCCCTCGAACGGCGTACCCGTACGCGGATGCCCGGTCGGAAGGCCGATCGGCTCCGACCACCGCTTTCCGTGGCTCGACCGGCCGCAACGCGACCGGCTCACGTCCCGCAGAAGGACCGGTTCGTCCCCGTGGTCACACCCGCCACGGCCTCGGCGGCAACCCGCCGGCGCGAACCGACCGCGGTCGACGATGCGAACGACGCCGGCACCGGTCCCAGGCGACCGGTGCCCGATGCCGCCGTCGAGCCCTTCACTGGAAATGAGGCAGCATCCTGTCCACCACGTTCCGAGATCTGGGCCTCCTCCCGGAGACCGCCGAGGCACTCGAAGCCGTCGGCATCATCCAGCCGTTCCCCATCCAGGAGATGACCCTTCCGGTCGCCATGGCCGGCAAGGACATCATCGGCCAGGCCAAGACCGGCACCGGCAAGACCTTCGGCTTCGGACTGCCGATGCTGGAGCGGATCACCGTGGCCGCCGACGTCGACGCCGGCCGGGCCGGCGCGGACCAGCTCACCACCGCCCCGCAGGGCCTGGTCGTCGTCCCCACCCGCGAGCTGTGCGTGCAGGTCACCAACGACCTGGAGACCGCCGGCAAGGTGCGCGGCGTGCGCGTGCTCGCCATCTACGGCGGCCGCGCCTACGAACCGCAGGTCGAGGCGCTGGCGCGCGGCGTCGACATCGTCGTCGGCACCCCCGGCCGCCTGCTGGACCTGGCCCGGCAGCGCAAGCTGGACCTCAGCGCCGTGCGCATGCTGGTGCTGGACGAGGCCGACGAGATGCTCGACCTGGGCTTCCTGCCGGACGTCGAGAAGATCATCGCGCAGCTCCCGGCCCGCCGGCAGACCATGCTCTTCTCCGCCACCATGCCCGGCCAGGTGATCAGCCTCGCCCGCCGCTACATGGACCGCCCCACCCACATCCGCGCCACGGCGCCGGACGACACCGGGGCGACGGTGGCCGCCGTCAAGCAGCACGTCTACCGCGCGCACTCGCTGGACAAGCCCGAGCTGCTGTCGCGGGTCCTCCAGGCCCGCGGACGCGGCCTGACCATGATCTTCTGCCGCACCAAGCGCACCGCGGCCGACCTCGCCGACCAGCTCACCCGCCGCGGCTTCGCCGCCGCCGCCGTGCACGGCGACCTCGGCCAGGGCGCGCGCGAGCAGGCGCTGCGCGCCTTCCGCGGCGGCAAGGTCGACGTGCTGGTGGCCACCGACGTGGCCGCGCGCGGCATCGACGTCGAGGGCGTCACCCACGTGGTGAACTACCAGTGCCCCGAGGACGAGAAGACCTACCTGCACCGCATCGGCCGCACCGGCCGCGCCGGCGCCTCCGGCATCGCCATCACGCTGGTGGACTGGGACGACGTCCCGCGCTGGCAGCTGGTGAACAAGGCGCTCGGCCTGGACTTCAACGACCCGCCGGAGACCTACTCCACCTCCGCGCACCTCTTCGCCGACCTGGACATCCCCGAGGACGCCACCGGCGTGCTGCCCCGCGCCGAGCGCACCCGCGCCGGCCTGGGCGCGGAGGAGATCGAGGACCTCGGCGAGACGGGCGGCCGCACCCGCTCCGGCGGCCGTGGCCGCTCCGGCACCCGCGCCGGCTCGCGGAGCGGTGGCCGCTCCGGAGCCGAGGGCGGCAGGAGCACCGGGCCCGACGAGGGCACCGAGGCCGCCGCCGGCGAGGAGGAGCAGCCGCGGCAGCGCCGCCCGCGCGGCGGCCGCCGCCGCACCCGCGCCGGTCAGCCCCTGGAGGCGGCCACCGCGGACGGCACGCAGAGCGCGGCGCCCGCGTCGGACGAGGCCGCCGGCCGCGCCCTCGACACCGTCCGCGAGGCCGAGGGCGCCGCCACCGCCACCACGGAGGCGGCCGGCACGGCGCCGGCCGAGGCCGGTGGCACGGCGGAGAGCCCCACCACTCCGGCCCCGCGCCGCCGGGCCCGCACCCGCACCCGCGCCGGCCGCACCGCGGGCGCCGACACCCCGGCGCAGGACGGCGCGGCGGACGGCGGCGCGAGCGACTCCGACGCGCCCGGCACGGCCGAGGCCGGCGCCGCCGCCCCGGCCGCCGAAGCCGCCGAGGCTCCCGCGCGGGGTGGCTCGCGCGCCAAGTCCGCCACGGCGGTCGCCGACGCCGAGGGCCTGCCCGCGCCGCGCCGCCGGCGCCGCACCCGCCGCTCCGGCGGTGAGTCCGCCGAGCCGACCACCGGCGGCGGCGACGAGTAAGGCGAACCCGGGGTAGGCGGACGCGGGCTTCAGCCGCTCCCCCACCACCAGGCCGCGGGGCCGTCCGGACAACGTCCGGACGGCCCCGCGGCGTTTTTCTCGCAGGCCGGCCGACGGATTCCCCGGGAACCGCCTCACCCGCCCCAGACCGGTGGGCACCCGCACCCCCTCCGGCGCGCACCGGACAGGTGAAAGCTCTCCGACGCGCACCCGGCAGGTGGAAACCCTCGCAGGCGCCGGACAGGCGCAAACCCCTCGCAGGCGCCCGGGAAGCCCGGATCCTCCACAAGCCAGCATCCGCCACCCACATGCGCCAGGCGGTCGGGCACCCCGGCTGCCCGGCTGCCCGGCACGCGAGGATCCCCCTCACATACGCCTCAGAGCCCACTGCCGACTCACCAAGCAGCCAGGCAACACCCGTAGGGGGCCCGAAGGGGGACCCCCTGATTCCAGAATCCCACCCGGCGACCACCCACCGCAGCCCCCCAATTCCCACCTGTGGATAACTCCGCGCCCGGCCCCTCCCGCCCAGCCCCAAAGCCCGCTTCTCCAGCCCGTCCCCCGACCGCCGCCCCGTTCACCCGCCCGCACGCACCTCCAACCCACGCCGCATGGCGGGCACCCGGTCGTTCACGATCTAAGCTGCTCGCCCGTGAGTACACCGCCCTTCCTGGACCTGCCCGCCGGCGCCGTCGCCCGCCCCCTGCGCACCGCCCGCGGGGACTTCGCGACGCTGGACACCGAGCCGGCCTCCGGCCCCTCCCCCGCCGGCGGGACCGCCCTGCTCCTCCCCGGCTACACCGGCAGCAAGGAGGACTTCATCGCCCTCCTCGCCCCCCTCACCGCCGCCGGTCACCGGGTCGTCGCCGTCGACCTGCGCGGTCAGCACGGCACCGGGGGCCCGCGCGACGAGGCGGTCTACGCACTGCCCGAACTGGCCGCGGACGTCCTGGCCATGGCGGACGCGCTGATCGGGGCGGACGGCCGGCCGGTGCACCTGCTCGGCCACTCCTGGGGCGGCCTGATCGGCCGCGCCGCCCTCCTCCTGGACTCCGGCCTCGGCACGGACCCGGAGATCACCGACGACGCGCCCACCACCCCCGCGTCCTCCTCCACCCGCTTCGCCTCCTGGACGGCGATGTCCTCGGGCCCCGCCGCGCTCCAGGACTCCGAGGTGGCCCGCACCAAACTGCTGGTCGACGGCGTCCGCACGCTGCCGCTCGACGTGCTGTGGCCGTCGGTCAACCCCAACCCGCCCGCCGACGCCGCCATCGGCGAGTTCCTGCGCCGCCGCTGGCTGGGCACCGTCCCGGAGGCCCTGATCGCCGGCGGCGAGCAGCTCGTCCAGGAGCCGGACCGGGTCGCCGCCCTGGCGACGTTGCCGCTGCCCAAGCTGGTCCTCTCCGGCTCCACCGACTGGGCCTGGCCGGTGCCCTGGCAGGACGACATGGCGCGACGGCTCGGCGCCCGCCGGGTGGTGGTCGACGGCGCCGGCCACTCGCCCAACACCGAGCGCCCCACCGAGACCGCCGGCCACCTCACGGCGTTCTGGCACGAGGTGGGGCGAGACCGGGACCAGGGCTAGTACCGGGCCCGACACGAGAACGGAGCCCGGCACCAGGACGGAACCCGGCACCCCCACCACCGCCGGGACGGCCGGTGGTTCACAGCTGCTGCTGCAGGTGCTCCCAGAAGCCGTCACGCAGCACCCGCCGCAGGTCGCCGTGGCCCCGCAGGGAGTGCTGCAGCATCCCCTCCGCCTCCACCAGCAGTTCCTGGTCGATCGTGCCCGGCAGCATCGGGTATCCGGGCAGCAGGTCGGCCACGTTGTCCCGGCCGCGGGTGGCGAGCCACTGCGCCGCCACCCGCGCCCCGACGAACCGCACGTCATCCCGGCTGGGCACCGGCCCCTCGTCGCCGACCTGACCGGCCGCCGGACCGGGTCCCCCGGTCACGCCGGCGGCGGCCACCCGCGCCGCGCGCCGGGTGATGTGCGGCAGGCAGAAGGCCCGGTCGAAGGTCCGTTGGCTGTCCACCTCCCACAGCAGCGGGTCCGCCTGGTTCTTGCCGTAGTCCGCCTGAACGCCCCACAGGTGCACGCGGGTGCCGTAGTTCTGCGCCGCCTCGACCACCGAGACCAGGTCCTCGTCCCCGCTGATCAGCACCGCGTCGCTGATCGCCCGGTGGCGCGCCAGCGACTCCAGGTCGCCCCGGATCAGCGAGTCCACGCCCTTCTGCTGGTTGTGCGCGTTGAGGTTGCCGAGCCGCACCTTGACGTCGGGTAGTTCGGCGATCTGACGCTGCTCCACGGTGGGCACCCGCTGCCGGGCGCCGTCGTACCAGTAGACGCGCAGCAGCCGGGAGTCCCGGAAGATGGTGCGCGCCTCCTCGATGAAGGCCTCGATCAGCGCCTCGGCGTCGACCAGGAACGCCTTGCGGTCCTCGGTGCCGACGATCAGTCGTCCGGCCGCGGCGTAGACGTAGCCGACGTCGACGAAGATGGCGTGGGTGGAGGGGGTGGTGGCCACCTCGGCGAGGACCCTCCGCAGCAGCGAGTTGGTCTCGTCCAGACGCTGCCCCAGCGAGGCCACCTCGGCCCGCAGCGCCTCCAGCCCTCCGGCCGGCACGAGGGCCGGGACTGGGGCCGAGGCCGGGGCGGGGGCGGGCGCGGTCTGCGACCCCGGGCCGGCGTCCGGCGTCGGGGCCGCCACGGGCGGCGCCGGTCGCGCCCCCGCCTGCACCTCGATCGGCCGAACGTCGTCCTCGCTGGTCACTGGGTTCTCCCGGGTCCTGATGGAACGGGCTTTCCGTTCCGTCCCCATCGTGGCACGCCGACCGGGCGCCACCCCCTGCCGGGAACACCCCGGCCGTACGGTCGGCCCCGGCGTGCCGCCGGCGGATCCGGGGCCGATCACGTCATGGAGCGGAGGGATCACCGAACCGGCATGAATTCGTTGGAACCGGTAAAGTTCCCGTGGCGGGAATGTTCGCGGTATCCCTCGTGTTGAGAGAGCACGGGGAGAGCGATCGGACGCATGCCGTGGTCGAGTCCTGGGGGAGGACGGCCGCTCCGGCCCCTCGACACGGTCCAGCGCGCTCCCGCACGCCCGGCGCCAGCGCCGGGGCCGCACCACACGTCCACCGTCCGCGGACCGCGCGGCACCCCTCGCCGGGGGCCGACAGGCTCGCCGGTTTGGCCCCCCGTGCCCTCGTGGCATGCGGAGCCGAGCGGCAACAACGGCAGGGGCGCGGCGGAACGAGGAACGGCGGCGACTCCACCGTGCCACCACGACCCGGAAGGAGAACCCTTGAAGTTCGAAGTCACGCGCTTCAACCCGCTGAGCGGCGCCACCGAGGAGCGGACCATCGTCGACGCCGCCACGGCGCAGGAGCTGGTCGACAACGCCGCGGTGACCGGCGACCGCCTCTACATCCGCCCCTACTCGACTTCCGCCGCCTGACGCCGCGGTCCCGGAGCGACGGACGTGGTGGCCCCGTGGTGGACCGGCGTCCACGCGGTCGCACCGGCGGGGAACGACGAGAAGCAAGCAGAACGAGCGGTACCAGCGAAGAAGACGAAGAAGAAGCGAAGCGACAGCCGCAGGAAGCGCCCCGCCCCGCGCGGGGCGCTTCCGCGTTCCCGCCCGCCGCCCGCCGCCGCCCCCGCCCCTGCTCCGCCCCGGCCCGCCCCGGCCCGGCCCGCCCCGGCCGCAGGCCGACGCGGTGCCCGGCACTTCAGGCGCCGGAGACGAAGGCCATCACGCCGTCGGCGATCTGCTGGACGGCGATCGCCGACAGCAGCAGACCGGACAGCCTGGTCACCAGCACGATCCCGCCCTCCCGCAGCAGCCGCACGATGACCAGCGAGAACCGCATGGTGAGCCACATCACCAGGCACATCGCCACGATCGCCGACCACACCGCGAGCTGGCCGCCGAGGCCGCCGGCCCTCTCCACGCCCAGCATCGCCGTGACGATGGCGCCCGGCCCGGCCAGCAGCGGCGTGCCCAGCGGCACCAGGGCCGCGTTCACCTCCTTGGTCTGCTGCGGCTCGTCCATCTTCCCGGTCAGCAGGTCCAGGGCGATCAGGAGCAGCAGCACGCCACCGGAGACCCGCAGTGCGGGGATGGAGACGTGCAGGTAGTTCAGGATCTGGTGGCCGAAGAGGGCGAACAGGGCGATGACGCCGAACGCGACGGCGGCGGCCTGCCAGGCCATCCGGCGCTGGATCCGGACCGGTCGGCCGGCGGTCAGGCTGAGGAAGATCGGGGTGGTGCCCGGCGGATCCATGATCACGAAGAGGGTCAGGAAGATCGAGCCGAACAGGGTGACGTCGAACAGGTCCATGGGTGGTGCTCTCGGGTGGTGCCTGGTGGTGCTCGGGCGGTACGGGCGGTACGGGTGCTACGGGGGTGCCGGGCGCGGACGGGTCCGGGCGCGGAACGCCGGCGGCCGGCCCCTGCGGGCCGGCCGCTGACGGTTTCGGGTGGTGGATGTCCGGCGGGGCGAGGTCACCGGCTCAGTGGCTCACCGGCTCGGTCGCTCACCGGCTCAGTGGCTCACCGGTTCGGTCGCTCACCGGGTCACCGGCTCAGCGGGTCACCGGGGAGGTGCCCCCGGCGCGCTCCACCAGCTGCCGGTACTCGCCCTCCTCGGTGAGGTAGTCGCCGAGCCGGACCGTCTTGCGGGTTCCGTGGTAGTCGCTGGAGCCGGTGACCAGCAGGCCCAGCTCCCCGGCGAGGGCGCGCAGCCGCTTGCGGGTCTCCTCGTCGTGGTCCATGTGGTCGACCTCGACGCCGGCCAGCCCCTGCGCGGCCAGCTCGGCGATCGCCTCGTCGGTGACCGTCCGGCCGCGCCCCACCGCGCCCGGGTGGGCGAAGACGGCGACGCCGCCGGCGCCCCGGATCAGCGCGATGGCCTGCGCCGGGTCCAGCTCCAGCTTCTCGACGTGGGCCCGCCCGCCGTCGGCCAGCCACTCGGCGGTGAACGCCGCGGAGACGTCCGGCACCACGCCGGCCTCGACCAGGGCCGACGCCACGTGCGGGCGGCCGACCGCGCCGGTGCCGGCGATCCGGCGGACCTGCTCCCAGGTGATCGGCGCGCCGAGTTCCCGGCAGCGTTCCACGATCAGCTCGGCCCGGTGCACCCGGGAGGCCCGCACCTTGCGGCGGACCTCGGCGAAGCGCGGCTCCACCGGGTCGAAGAGGTAGCCGAGGAGGTGCAGGCTCACCCCGCCGAGCCGGCAGGAGATCTCGGCGCCGGGGATGAGGGTGAAGGAGGTGCCGGCGGGCAGCTCCGCCACGGCCTCCGCCGCGCGCTCCCAGCCCCCCACGGTGTCGTGGTCGGTGATGGCCAACACGTCCAGGCCGGCTGCGACGGCGCCGCGCACCAACTCGGCGGGGCTGTCGGTGCCGTCTGAGGCGGTGGTGTGGGCGTGCAGGTCGATACGCATGGGGCTCCGGTCGTCCTCGGGTACCCCTCCATTCTCGCGCGAAGTGCCCGCCGGCCCCAATCGGCCCACCGTGGGCGGACCACGCCCGTCCGTCCGGGCCCGCCCCACGCCATCCGCCGCGGGGTCACCCCAGGCGCGGTGACAGCGCCCCGCAGGGCAGCGCCTCCAGCTCCGGCCCGGTGTCGTCCCGCAGGTCACTGAGGGCCAGGTCGTCGTACATCAGCACGCCCGCGGCGTTGGGCCACAGCACGGCCCACAGCCACATCCCCATCGCCTCCCCGACGAAGACCGCGCGGTCCGCGGGAGCGTCGCGCAGCGACCACAGCGGGGTGGGCCGGCCGGCGGCCGTGACCTTGGCGTCGGAGGGCGTCTCGGCGAGCGCCGGGCCCGGGTCGTAGCCGGGCAGCCCGGCGTAGTGGGCGCCGAGCCCGACGCCGAGTTCCTCGGAGACCAGCACCATCTCCCCCAGCCCGCCCAGCGGGCCCGGTCCGGAGCAGGCGACGGCCACGGCCGGGGCGCCGGAGCGGCCGTCCCCGGCGTAGTGGGCTCCCGTGTGCAGCCAGCCGCGGGGCAGCGGCCAGGGCAGCCACACCGGGACGCCCGCCCGCTCCACGACGGCGCCGAGGGCGGCGGCGCTCGGCGCCGCGGCGGGGTGCAGCGGCGGCACGCCGCCGTGCGCGTCGCACTGCCAGTCGTCCGCGTACAGTCCGGGCCGGCGGAGCGGCCCTCCGCATCTGGGACACCTCGGCTCGCCCTTCATAGCTCCTCACGCTCCTCCCGGGGCCATCAGCAGTCAAGGACTGTCCGGTGCTCCATCCGGGCAGAAGTTCCCCTGAGGGATCGGCGCGCCGGAACCGGCGCGGGGACTCGCCGCGGAACGGTGCCGCCCGTTACCCCGCCGGATCGTCACCCAAACCTGCTAAGGTGACGTCCTGGTCAGGACGCGCATGCCCGCACGCGGGGCGCGTTCCACCACACACACGGACGAGACTCTCCCCTCAGGGGACCGGCCGAGGGAGGTGGCTGCGGGTGGATACCAGCCGACCTTGCAGTACCGGCAGCTCGCCCGTCTCCCATAGCGGCTGACGTCGCGGCCAGACCTCGCCGCCGGTGGCAGACCCAGCGGTCCGCATCGACCGCCCGCCACCTCCGCGCCGGCACCGGCTCGACGATCCAGACGATCCCTCGGGTGAGCACCGGCACACCGGGGCAACGACTGCCCCCCGCAGCACCAGCCAAGTTCCCACCGCCCGGACCGCCCCCGCGGCTCCGGGTGGCTGCCCGTCGGCGTCTGCCCGGTCCGACGGTGGCGGCGGGTGACGTTCTGACAGCTCCGACAGCGCGGTCGGTCCCGTTCGGCAGCGCTGTCAGTCCCGTCAATGCGCGATCACGGCCCATCCGGCCCGTTCCGGTCCCGATCCCCGGAGACGGTCCCGGGCCCCTCACCCACGCCGCCGCCGGTCGGCTACGCGCCCCGGCCGCCGTGCGCCACGACGCGCACGGCCGTGAAGGAGCCGCACCATGTCGATGATCCGTGACCTCCGCGCAGCCGTCCGCCCGGTCCGCCGCCGCCCCGGCGCCCCCGAGCAGCCGCCGGCCCCCTCCAGCGCGGTGGTGGACTGCGCCGTGTACCGCGACGGACGGCGTGGGGTGCGCCGGCTGACCCCGGAGGAAGCGGTCGAGCAGGTGCGCTCGACCGGCGAGGGGTTCGTGTGGCTGGCGCTGTACGAGCCGGACGAGCGGGAGCTGTCCGGCATCGCCTCGCTGTTCGGCCTGCACCCCCTGGCCGTGGAGGACGCCGTCCACGCCCACCAGCGCCCGAAGCTGGAGCGGTACGACGACATGCTGTTCACGGTGTTCAAGACGGTGCGCTACGTGGAGCACGACGAGCTGACGCCGACCAGCGAGGTGGTGGACACCGGCGAGGTCATGGTGTTCGTCGGCGCCGACTTCGTGATCACCGTCCGGCACGGGCACGGGGCGCTGCGGGCGCTGCGGCACCGGCTGGAGTCGGACCCGGAGCTGCTGGCGAAGGGGCCGTCCGCGGTGCTGCACGCGATCGCCGACCAGACGGTGGACGACTACCTCGCGGTGACCGACGCCGTGCAGGACGACATCGACGAGGTGGAGTACGCGGTCTTCGCCGCGGCCGAACCGCGCGCCGGCCGCGGCGGGCGGCGCCGCGCGGGCGGCCGGCCGTCACACGACGCGGGGCGGGTGTACCAGCTCAAGCGCGAACTGCTGGAGCTGAAGCGGGCCACGGCGCCGCTGGCCCGGCCGCTCCAGCTGCTCTCCGAGCGGCCGATGCGCCTGGTGGACCCGGACATCCAGAACTACTTCCGGGACGTGGCCGACCACCTGGCGCGGGTCACCGAGCAGGTCAGCGCGTTCGACGAGCTGCTGACCTCGATCCTCCAGGCCAACCTGGCGCAGGTGACGGTGGCCCAGAACGAGGACATGCGCAAGATCACCTCGTGGGCGGCGATCTTCGCCATCCCCACCATGGTCGCGGGCATCTACGGGATGAACTTCGAGCACATGCCGGAGCTGGGCTGGCGCTACGGCTACCCGGTGGTGCTGGGCGCGATCCTGGTCGCCTGTTTCCTGGTGCACCGGGGATTCCGCCGCAACGGCTGGCTGTGAGGACGGGCCCCAGCTGGCTGTGAGGACGCGCCCGGCGGGCCGGTCCGCCCGGCCCGCCCGCGGGCGCTCCCCGTCCGCGCGCTTCCCCTCCGCGCGCGCTACTCCTCCGTGCCGGCGGACTCCGTCGCGGACGGCTCCAGCTCGTCGCCGTAGTCCACCACCTGCTCCTGCTCCGGGGCGGCCACCTCCACCGGCTCGCCGAACTCGGACAGCAGCAGCTCACCGGTCCCGGCGGCGCGCTGGTAGCGCAGCGGGTAGGGCTCGCCGTCCATGGCGATCTCGATAGCCCCGCCGGCCCCGCCGTCGGCGACCAGCCGCAGGACCCGGGTGCCGTCGAGGACGGCGTCGCCGTCCTGGGTCAGCGCGCCGTTCAGCACGAACAGGTCGGCCAGCAGCGCGTCCTTGTCGGTGAACACCGAGAACTGCTGGTAGACCGGGTCGCCGGCCGGGACCTTCAGGTACTTCTGGCCGAGCAGCTCCAGCGCGGAGGCGCTGGCCGCGGCGGTCGGATCCGCCTCGGCCTCCTCCTCGTCCCCGTCCCCAGACTCCTCGGACTCCTCGCCCTCCGCGCCGCCGTCCTGCTGCTCCTCCCCGTCCCCCCCGGCGTCCTGCGCCTGGCCGCTCGCCGAACCGCTCGGCGAGGGCGTGGCGCCTTCGGACGACTCCCGGGGGCCGGCGTAGAAGTCCTCGCCGCCCTTGAGGTAGAGGTCCTCGCCCACCCGCAGCAGCTCGAAGGTGCGCCCGTCGGTGGTGATCCGCCCGATCGCCCCGTCCGCACCGAGCCGCATGTCCAGCTCGTACTCGCGATCCGCGCTGACCACCGTTCCGGCCAGGTGCACGCTCTCGGCCGCGGCGGCCGCCTCCCGGGCGCGTTGCAGGGCCCGGTCGGGGGTGTCGTCGCCGATCAGGTTGGAGCCCGGGTCGCTGGCGGCCGCCGTGCACCCGGTGAGCACCAGCAGGGCGGTCAGCACGGCCAGCAGGGCCAGCGGAGCGGGGCGCAGCGAGGGGCGCGGCCGGGCGGCGACGGCGTCGGCGGCTGCGGGCATGTCGGGCGGTACCTCCCGGAGGTGCCGGCCGGGCGATCGGCGCTCGGGCCGGGCGGCGATGGGCGGGGATCACCGGCGGGTGATCACGGGGCGGTTCACGGACCCTGACATCCTGCCGCATCCCGGGGCGCCGTCCCCCACCGGGCCGGGGCGCCCGCCGGCGCCGCCGCGCGCGGGGGACGCCCTACGGGACGGCTGACCGGAACTCGCCTAGTCTGGTGAACGGTTCGACCGCATTCGCCCGAGTTGCTCCCCTGGGTGGCGCCACGAGGAACCTCTCCCCTCCGGGGTCGGGCGGACGGGCCGGGCCGCTCACAGGCGGGAGGTGACCACGTGCCCGGATCCACGACACGCATCTTCGTCTCCAACCTGTCCGGCATGGGCGTCTTCGACCTGGACGGCGACAACGTCGGACGGGTGCGCGACGTCGTCGCCTCGCTGCGCCTGGACGACCGCCCGCCGATCGTCCTCGGCCTGGTGGTGGAGGTGGTCAGCCGGCGCCGCATCTTCCTGCCGATCACCCGGGTCACCGGCCTGGAGTCCGGCCAGGTGATCACCACGGGGGTGGTCAACCTGCGCCGCTTCGAGCAGCGCCCGGGCGAGACGCTGGTGCTGGGCGAGCTGCTGGACCGCCGGGTGGCGCTGGTGGAGACCGGCGAGGAGGTCACCGTCCTGGACGTGGCGATGGTGAACCGCCGCGGCCGGGAGTGGCAGTTGGAGAAGGTGTTCGTCCGCAAGGGCGGCGGCGGGCGGCTGCGCCGGCGCGGCGGCGAGACGCTGACCGTGGACTGGCGGGCCGTCACCGGTTTCGCGCTCGCCGAGGAGCAGCAGGGCGCGGCCACCCTGCTGGCCACGTTCGAGCAGCTGCGCCCGGCCGACCTCGCCGGGGTGCTGCACCACCTGTCCGCCAAGCGCCGCGCGGAGGTGGCCGCGGCCCTCGACGACGAGCGGCTGGCCGACGTGCTCGGCGAGCTGCCGGACGACGACCAGGTGGAGATCCTGGGCAAGCTGGCCGAGGAACGGGCCGCGAACGTGCTGGAGGAGATGGATCCGGACGACGCCGCGGACCTGCTCTCCGAACTGCCCGCGCAGGACACCGAACGCCTGCTGGCGCTGATGCGGCCGACCGACGCGGCGCCGCTGCGCCGGCTGCTGCGGTACCCGGAGAAGACCGCGGGCGGGTTGATGACCTCGGAGCCGATCGTGCTGGAGCCGGACGCCACGGTCGCGGAGGCGCTGGCCCGGGTCCGCCAGCCCGACCTGTCGCCCGCGCTGGCCAGCCAGGTGTACGTGTGCCGGCCGCCGACGCAGACGCCCACCGGCACCTACCTGGGGCTGATCCACTTCCAGCGGCTGCTGCGCGATCCGCCGTACACGCTGCTGGGGTCGATCGTGGACGCCGACCTGCGCCCGCTGCCCCCGCAGGCGGGCCTGCAGCTGGTGACCAGCCACCTGGCCACCTACAACATGGTGGCGGCGCCGGTGGTGGACGAGGACGACCACCTGCTCGGCGCGGTCACCGTGGACGACGTGCTGGACCACCTGCTGCCGGAGGACTGGCGCGAGTCGCTGCCGCACGAGGAGCAGCCCGCGGGCGGTTCCGCGGCCGGCCCGGGCGCGACGACGGCGCTCCGCGGCCGGACGGGCGGCGCGGGCGGCGCGGGCGCCCCGGGCCGCGCGGGCGGCGGCGCGGGCCGGGGGGTGCGGCGCCGTGCCTGACGACCGCGAGCCGAGCCGGGCCCGCCTGGAGGCGCCCCGGCTGGACGTGCCGCGCGGCCAGCGCCCCGGCCGGCGGCGGCTGCTCATCACGCCCGCCCCGGACGCCTTCGGCCAGCTGGCGGAGCGCATCGCCCGCTTCCTGGGCACCGGCCGGTTCCTGGTGTGGATGACGGTGGTCATCGTCGCCTGGCTGACCTGGAACGCGTTCGCCCCGCGGCCCCTGCGGTTCGACGAGTACCCGTTCATCTTCCTCACCCTGATGCTCTCGCTCCAGGCGTCCTACGCGGCGCCGCTGATCCTGCTGGCGCAGAACCGGCAGGCCGACCGGGACCGGGTCAACCTGGAGCAGGACCGGGCGCAGAACGAGCGCAGCATCGCCGACACCGAGTACCTCACCCGGGAGATGGCCACCCTGCGGATCGCCGTCGGCGAGGTGGCGACCCGGGACTTCCTGCGGGCTGAGCTGCACGCGCTGCTGCGGGAGCTGGACGAGCGGGCCGACCGCGAGCGGGCGGAGGGCTCGGGGGCGGGGACGGCCGGACGCGCGGAGGACGAACCGGGCGGTAGGAAACCGTCGGGCGCGCCGTAGCATGGCCAATATGGCTTCCGAGACTCCCTCCGCCGGTGTGGGCACCGCACCGGTCGACCCGCGGGCGGTCCAGTCCGCCCTCGCCACGGTGCAGGATCCG
The DNA here is from genome assembly GCF_013407765.1 of Allostreptomyces psammosilenae. Taxonomy (GTDB): domain Bacteria; phylum Actinomycetota; class Actinomycetes; order Streptomycetales; family Streptomycetaceae; genus Allostreptomyces; species Allostreptomyces psammosilenae. The sequence goes on along the minus strand of NZ_JACBZD010000002.1, from coordinate 719,850 downwards.
GAGATCCACCGCCCGATCACCGACCTCGGCATGGTCAAGTCGGTGGAGATCGACGAGGACGGCGCCGTACGGGTCGCCGTCTACCTCACCGTCGCCGGCTGCCCGATGCGCGAGACGATCACCAGCCGGGTCCGCGAGGCCGTGGGCCGGGTCCCCGGGGTGGCCTCGGTCGGGGTGGAGCTGGACGTGATGAGCGACGAGCAGCGCCGCGAGCTGGCCGCGTCGCTGCGCGGCGGGCAGGCCGAGCGGGAGATCCCGTTCGCCCGGCCGGGCTCGCTGACCCGCGTCTACGCCGTGGCCTCCGGCAAGGGCGGCGTCGGCAAGTCGTCCGTCACGGTGAACCTGGCCGCCGCGATGGCGGCGGACGGCCTGAAGGTGGGCGTGGTGGACGCCGACATCTACGGGCACTCGGTGCCCCGGATGCTGGGCGTGACCGACAGCCCCACCCAGGTCGAGAACATGATCATGCCGCCGACCGCGCGGGGCGTGAAGGTGATCTCCATCGGCATGTTCACCCCGGGCAACTCCCCGGTGGTGTGGCGCGGGCCGATGCTGCACCGGGCGCTCCAGCAGTTCCTGGCCGACGTCTACTGGGGCGACCTGGACGTGCTGCTGCTGGACCTGCCGCCCGGCACCGGCGACGTGGCGATCTCGGTGGCCCAGCTGGTCCCCAACGCCGAGATCCTGATCGTGACCACGCCGCAGCAGGCGGCCGCCGAGGTGGCCGAGCGGGCCGGCACCATCGCCACCCAGACCAACCAGCAGATCGTCGGCGTGATCGAGAACATGTCGGGGATGCCCTGCCCGCACTGCGGGGAGATGGTGGACGTCTTCGGCACCGGCGGCGGCCAGACCGTCGCCGACGCGCTGACCCGCACCACCGGCACCCGGGTCCCGGTGCTGGGCCAGGTGCCGATCGACGTGCGGCTGCGCGAGGGGGGTGACGACGGCACCCCGGTGGTGCTGTCCGACCCGTCCTCCCCGGCCGGCTCGGTGCTGCGCGGCATGGCCGGCAAGCTCACCCGGCGCTCCCGCGGGCTGTCCGGGATGTCGCTGGGGCTGACCCCCCGGAACAAGTTCTGAGGGCGCTCCGGAGCGCCAGCTGAAGCTTCCGGGGCCCGCCCCGGAAGCCCGCGGGGCCCCCGGCGCCGTCAGGCCCCGGGCAGCCCCCTCGGGCGGCCGCGGCCGCCCCGTTCCCCCGCTCCCAGCAGGGCCTCGTCACGCCGTGGCGGGGCCCTGCTCGCGGTATTCGGAAAGGTCGCCCCGGACGGCGAAGCCGAGGCCGTAGGCGCTCACCCCGCGGCCGTAGGCCCCGAGGTGCACCCCCGGCCCCTCGCCGGCCAGCACCCAGCCGTAGTCCGACTCCCGGTAGTGGAAGGGCTGCGGCACGCCCCCCACCGGAAGGGTCAGCGTCGACCAGGCGGGGCCGGTGAGGTCGTCGGAGAGCTCCCAGGCGAGGGTGCTCTGCTGGTCCAGCCAGTCCTGGCGCAGCGAGCGGTCCAGCTGGCCCGGCCAGGTGCACGACAGCAGGCCGGAGCCGGCCAGCCAGGCGGCGGAGCCGACGGAGGTGGCCTCCAGGGTGCCGGTGCCGTCGGTGGTGCGGCGCAGCGGGCGGCGCGCCAGGGTCACCACGCACACGAAGCGGCGGCTGTGCTGCTCCTCCAGGAGGCGGGAGGGGCGGTCGCCGTGGCCGAGGGTGCCGTGCTCGACGGTGCCGCCGCTGATGACGCCGAGGGGGCCGAGCCAGCGCGCGCCGGTCCACCCCTCGTCCAGCCCGTACCAGGGGAAGTCCGCACTCAGGAACGTGTCGATCCGGCCCGCGGTCGCCGATGCGGCCGAGGCCGCCTCCGCACGACTCGTGGTGTCCATCCGCGGCGCCTCCTTGTCGATTGCCGGTCCCCCCTCGTGCCGCACGGCGGCCAGGACCGGTAACTCTCGCCTTCGGAGAACATCCTGGCGCACCGGCGACGGCTCGGCGCGGGGATGGCGGAAATATGGTGCTCTTTGCCCCTTTTATTACTCGTTACCGGCGGCTCGGCATGCGGCCGGGGAGGCGGTCCGGTAGGAGATGGGGGTACGGCCGCCCGACGGACGGCCGTCGGGTACGGACGGCCGTCAGGTGGCGTCGACGTCGAACGGCGGGCGCTCGCCGGGCTTGACCAGGCTGACCTCGCCCGAGCCGGCGCCGGCCGAGCCGGCCGCACCGGTGGCGCCGCCGCCCTTGGTCAGCACGGTCTTCCCGCCGCCGGCCGCGGACGTCGTCGGGCTCGCCTTGGCGACACCGGTGACGCTCTCCTCGATGTCGTCGCGCAGCGAGCTGCCCAGCTCGCGGATCTCCCGCAGGTCCACGTCGGCGGGCTCCAGCAGGTTCTTGCGGACGAACGTGCGCGGGTTGAGGTCCTCGAACTCGAAGTCCTTGAACTCCGGGCCCAGCTCCCGGCGGATGTCCTCGCGGGCGCTGTCGGAGAAGGCCCGCACCCGGCGGATGAAGCGGGCGACCTCCGATATCACCTTGGGCAGCCGTTCGGGCCCGAAGATGACGATGGCCAGCACGCCGAGCGCGACCATCTCTAGCAGACCGATGTCGAGCACGTCAGCTCCCTGGGTGCGGCGTATCCGGGCGGGCGCGGGCCGGACGGTTGTACTCGCCTCAGCGTAAACCGCGGCATGGCACATGGAACATGTCCTGCCCCGATCAGTCCGTCGCCGGCCCGCCCGCCGGGCCGGCGACGGGCCCCCGAGGCACCCGTCGGCCCGGTGGGACGCATGCCACACCGGCCGGGCGGACGGCGGACGGCGCCCGGGTGACGCACGGCCGTCAGGAGCTGGAACCCAGGGTGACGGGCAGCCGCAGCTCCTCCCCGTCGCGCTGGACCGTGAACTCCACCACGTCCCCCGGTTCGTGGCTGCGGATGCGGACGATCAGCTCGTCGCCCGAGGCGACCGCCTCACCCGCCACCGCCGTGATCACGTCGCCCGGCTGCAGGCCGGCCTGGTCGCCGGGGCCGCCGGGGGTGATCGGCTCGCCGCCCTCGGAGGAGGTGCCGTCCAGGATCCGCGCGCCGTTTCCGGTGTAGCCCATGTCGAGCACCACGCCGATCACCGGGTGCACCGCGTGGCCGTCGTTGATCAGCTGCTCGGCGACCCTCCGGGCCTCGTTGACCGGGATCGCGAAGCCCAGGCCGATCGAGCCGGCCTCGCTGTTGCCGTACGGATCCAGGCCGCCGCCGGCGGAGCGGATGGCGGTGTTGATGCCCACGACCTGGCCCGCCGCGTTGACCAGCGGCCCGCCGGAGTTGCCGGGGTTGATCGGGGCGTCGGTCTGCAGCGCGTTGACGTAGGACACGTCGGACGGGTCGGTCTCCCCACCGGCGGTCACCGGACGGTCGACGGCGCTGATGATGCCGGACGTGACGGTGCCCTGGAGGCCGAAGGGCGCGCCGATGGCGATCACCGGGTCGCCGACCGCCACCTCCTCGGAGTCGCCGAGCGGCAGCGGGGTGAGGCCGTGCACGTTGGAGACCCGGATCACCGCGAGGTCGTAGCCCGCGTCCGCGCCGACCACCTCCGCCTCGACGGTCTGGCCGCCGTCGAAGGTGACCGAGATCTCGCCACCGGAGGCCGCCCCGCCGACCACGTGGTTGTTGGTGAGGATGTGGCCCTCGGTGTCCAGCACGAAGCCGGTGCCGCTGCCCTCGCCCTGGGAGTCCCGCACCGAGATGTAGACCACGCCGGGCAGCACGCGCTGGGCTATCCCGCCCACCGAGTCAGCGGCGCGCTCCTCGCCGGCGCCGGAGCCCTGCTGGGCCAGGTGCACCGGCGGCGCGTCGTCACCGGCCATCGTCGCGCCGGCGAAGCCCCCCGCCAGGCCGGTGACCAGGGAGAGCGCCAGCGCGATGACGACCGCGGAACGGCGGGAGACCTGACCGCCGCCGCGCGGGGTGGGCGCGGCGTACGGCACGGCGAGGGCGGCGTCCAGGGGGTGGTAGGGGCGGCCCGCCGGGCCCGGCATCGGGTGCGGGCCTCCCGGCCCTCCGGGCCCGCCCGGGGCCGCCGGGGGGTACGGGTAGGGGGCCGGGCGGGCCGGCAGGGGGTGCGGGCCGCTGTGGCCCGGGTGGGGTCCGTTGTGGCCGGGGTGCGGGGCGCCGTGGCCCGCGGGCGGGGCGCCGTGCGGCCCCGGCGCGCCCTGCGGCGCGGGTCCGGGCCCGGCGGCCGGCGGACCGTAGGGGGCGGGCGCGGCGCCCGGGGCGCCGCCGTAGCCCCCGGGCGGGGGGAACGCCTGGTTGCCGCCGGGGGCCTCGGGGGTGGCCGGCAGGCCGTACGGCGGGGTGTCCTTGGAGCCGCCGAGCGGCAGCGGGCGGCGCGCCCCGGGAGTGGCCCAGGCGCCCGTGGTGGTCGTCGAGGCGTGGTGCCGGGTGTGCGCCCAGGGGTCCTGGGCGGTGGGGTCGTCCGCACCGGCGGAGGACGAGCCGGCGGAGGTCCCCTCCACGGCTTCGCGCGGCTCGGCCGCCGCGTCCGGCCCGGAGGGGGCTGGGGCGGCGGAGGAGGAGGCCGGGGCGGAGGCGGGGTCCACGGGGTTGGGAGCGGCCGTCTGCGCGGTGTCGTCATGCCCCGGCCGCGCGGCGGACGACGGGGCGGCCGACGGCGGGGCGACGGGCTCCTGTGCGGCGGGTGCGGAGGGCTGCTGCGACGGGGCCGTGGCGCCCTCGCTCCGCGCCGGCCCGTGGGTGGCCGGCGTCCAGCGCGGATCCGGCGCGCCACCGGGTGCCGCGCCGCCGGAGTGCCCGGCGTGCGGGCCCACCGGCGTCGCCGGCCCCGTGGGGAGGCCGCCGGTCGGCAGTCCGCCGGTCGGCACCGCGTCCTGCGGGGTCTCCGTGCCCTTGCGACGGTTCCACCAGCGACCGGCGCCGCGCTCTTCCTGGGCCATGTCCGTCCCTATCTCCCCCGGCCGTCGCCGTTCTGGTTCCCTGCCCGCTGATCCACCCGGCCGCCGCGGGCCGAGGGGCGGTGAGGGCAGTGACTCACCGCGAACCACGGAAATCGTGCACGCGTACGGCACAGCGTACGAGACTGCGGAAAGCCACCCCCGCGTGCCCGAACGCCCAACATCCCACCCCGGCGGGCCCGCCCCGCGGGCCGCCCTCGACCGGCCGGCCACCATCGCCCCCACCCCAGCCGCCGCGCGGGGCGGAAGTTATCCACAGGCGGAATCTGGGGGGCTGCGAAGGCCCCCCACCCCATGCCATCGTTGAAAGAAGGGGGTCCCCCTTCGGGCCCCCTACAGGTGTTGCCATCGGGGATGCTGTTGCTCCTGGGGCTGATGGTGCACAAGCGACGCCCGCCCATGGCGCGGAACCCGTCGGTGACGCCCCTGCCCTCACAAGCCTCACCCACCCTGCCCCGACGCTGGTGGCCACCTGTCTGGTTCCAGATTCGCTACCTCCTCAGCCCGGGAAGTCCGGGCAGCTTCCCGATCCCGTTGTCCAGTGCATGCGTGCTTGATTCCCTGGCGCAGGCGTCCTCTCTGCCATGGGCATGCCCGGAGTTGTCCACAGATCGTTCGACGGGGCTGCGCCGCATGTCCATCGCCTGGGATCCTGAACCCGGGGGCCCATTTCCCCCCAAGGGGGTAGTACGGGGAGAAATACGTCATGAACACATCATGACTGGGAATTGGGCGGAATTGGGCAGGCTCCGGCACTGCGGAACGGGCGGGCGGAGCCTGGGCAGTGGGGAACGGGCGGGCAGGGCCTGGGGCGCTGCCGGAACGGGTGGGCAGGGCCTGGGCACTGCGGAACGGGTGGGCAGGGCCTGGGGGCACTGGCGAACGCCCTCCGGGGACAGCCTGGCCACTTGAGAACGGGCGGGGCGCCACTTGAAAACGGGCAGGGGCGGGCACTTGAGAACAGGCGGAGCAGCCACTGGAGGACAGGCAGGACGGGACTGAAAACAGACAGGGGCCGGCACTCGGGAATGGGCAAGGGCTGAGCACTTGAGAGTGGACGGGGCCGGGCCCACGCCCACGCAAAAGGACGGGAGCCCGGTGGAGGGACCGTCCGTGCGTGTTGCCGCGGCCGGTCCCTCCGCCGTTCTCCCGTCCCTTCTCGACTCCCGTTCGCCCAGGCCGCTGTACCAGCCAGGGCCGCCACCTCAGCCCGGGACCGCTACTCCAGCCCGGGCCCGCCCAGCTCCGGGACGGTCTCCGCACCGAGGCCGAGGGGTGCCCAGCCGTTGAGCGAGCGCTTGACCCGTTCCGAGACGTCCACGAAGCCGTCCGCGGCGCCGGAGAGTGCGGCCGTCCGCTCGGCGAGGGCGGGCAGTGTGCGGTACCCGTACGCCCCGCCGGACAGGTAGCTCCCGTAGCCGGACAGCTGGCTGGTGGTGCTTCCCGAGTCGGACTGCCCCGCGATCGAGGCGCTCGGCAGCAGCGGGGGCGTCCCGCCGAAGCCCGTGCCCGATCCGCCGGTCAACGCGTTCCCGCCGGTCCTGGCCGTGGCGCCGCCCTGGTCGGACAGCGGCCGTTCCAGCGCCACGCTCGGCAGCATCCCGGTGGTCAGGCCGCCGATGGCGACGGCCGCGGCCGAGACGGCTCCGGCGGCCGCCATCGCCAGGCGGTGGCCGCGTGCGGCGGCGGCCGCGGCGGGGCGCGGACGCAGCGGGGGGAACGGCAGCACCGTCGCCCCGCCGGACTGCCCGCGACCGCGCTCGGCGCGCCCTGGGCCTCCGGGCCGCTCCGACCCGTCCCTGCCGAACCGCCGGTCGGGCCGGTCGGACTGGTCGAGGGCCTCCGTGCGGTCGGTGCCCGCCGGGCCGTCGGGGCGGCGTCGGGCGCCTTCCCGGTCGGCGTCCGACGGCGCTCCGCCGCCGGCCGGGTCCGAGCGGTCCGCCGGGCCGGGGTGGTGGTCGTCGGGCTGCTGGTCGGCGACGCCCAGCGGCGCGGTGGGGCCGCCGCCGAGCGGGCGCCCGCCGCCGGGCCCGGCGAGCCCCAGCAGGCGTTCCATCAGGCTGTCGGAGGGGAGCTCGGGCACCAGGGCGTCGAGCGCGGCCTTGGTGCGGCGCAGGCCGTCCGCCTCCGCGCGGCAGGCCTCGCAGCCGGCCAGGTGGGCGAGCACGCGTTCCCGAGCACCGTGCTGGAGCTCGCCGTCCACGAAGGCGGAGAGCCGGTCACCGAGGTGTCCGTTGGAGGACATCCCGGCCACCTGGACCGTGACGTCCACCGCGCACTGGCGCACCTCGGCACCCGCCGGCACGCCCGCTGGGCGCGCGGCGGTGGGGGCGGAGCCGGAGGGATGCCGAGCGTCGTCGGCCCCCAGCGCCTCCTCCGCCCAGCGGCTCACCTGGTCCCCTCCGCCCCGTGGACTCGCCCTCCTCGCCCAGCGGCGGGCAGTGCGGACTCACCGGGCGCCGGGCCGGGCAGTCCGGCCGTCGCGGTGTGGGCGGTGCCGCCGGAGCCGACCGCCGGCCAGGCCACCAGGCCGCCGTCGGCGGCCCCGCCGCCCACCCCGACGCCGGCCATCGCCAGGGCGGCCTCGTCGGCGCTCTGGCGGGCGTCCGGGGAACGGTGCTGGAGCATCTTGCGCAGGTGGGAGCGGCCACGGTGGATGCGGCTGCGGACGGTGCCGAGCTTCACCCCGAGCGTGGCGGCGATCTCCTCGTAGGACAGCCCCTCGATGTCGCACAGCACCACGGCCGCACGGAACTCCGGGGCCAGGGTGTCCAGGGCCTCCTGGACGTCGGCGTCGAAGTGGCTGTCGTGGTAGGCCTGGGCCGGCCCGGCCTCCCGGCTGGGCAGGCGTTCGGCGGCGTCGTCGGCCAGCGCGTCGAAGCGGATGCGCTGGCGGCGGCGGGCCATGTCGAGGAACAGGTTGGTGGTGATCCGGTGCAGCCAGCCCTCGAAGGTGCCGGGGGTGTAGGTCGACAGCGAGCGGAACACCCGGACGAAGACCTCCTGGGTGAGGTCCTCGGCGTCGTGCTGGTTGCCGGTCAGGCGGTAGGCGAGGCGGTACACCCGAGCGCTGTGGGTACTGACGATCGACTCCCACGACGGCGGCGTCCAGCTCTCCGCCGCCGAGTCCGTGGAGAACCCTGCTGTCACCCGGCGCTGCTGGGCCTGCCGGCCCGCACGGCCGTCGGAGGCGGCTGCCGCGGCCGGCTCGGCCGTGGGCCGCTCGGCGGGCGCGAGCGTGGTGGCGGCGGCGTCCCACCGGTCGGAACCGGCGGCTTCCCGGGCGGCAGGGGGGGAGTTCTTCACGTGCTTCGGCGTACGGGCGGCGTCGCGGCCGAACAGGCGCCTTTCGCGGTGACCACCCATAGCCACACCTCCTCGTTCGGTCTGGTGCTCCAGCGGGGTCCCTACCATATCCGGCGGCCCCATCAGCACGACATAAGGCGGATCCCCCGCCCGCCGGCCCCCCGAGAGGCGTCTTCGCAGGTCAGCGGGGGTTGATCGGTCGGTGGGAGGGGGTGGGGGTCAGGGTTTTCTGGGGGACCACCCCGAGGCGCGCCCATGCCGGGGGCCTCGGTGTGGGGCCGTGGCCCCGGGACGTCCCGTGGGGTGTAGGTCCCGCAAACGGGAGGACGGGACGGACCACCGCGTGGTCCGTCCCGTCCTAGGAAGCCAGCGAGAGACCCCCGAGGGCGAGTTCCGGTGGCCGTACCGGCCCCCAGAACCCCTTGCCGTCCAGTCGCCACCGGGCGAGGACGGACTGGTCGCTGCCGTCGATGAAGATCAGGTACACCGTCGAGGGCAGGCTGCCGTCGTCCTGGAAGGACCGGACGGCCCGGGTCACCTGCGCCAGCGACGTGTCAGAGACCAGCGGGGCGTCCAGCTGGATCGAGGCCCCCCGCGTGGTGCATGCCGCGAACACGTCCCATACCTCCTGCCTGTCGCCCGTCCCCCGACCCCGGTGGCCGCGGGAGCAGCGGCGACGGTCCGCCCGTGAGGACGATCCGGTCCACGGGACCCGATCGCTCAGATACGGACAATCGCCTCATCACTCCCCAGAGTGCCTGGCACTCGCCACAACGGCGTGAACAGCGCGAGAATTCCGCATCACACCGGCCCGGGGCCGGTCGCGGCGGCCTCGGCCCGTTCGCCGGCCGGTGAGCGAAATCGCAGGTCAGGGCGGGTGCGGGAGGCGAGCGGAGCGGAGCGGGCGGAGGGTGGGGAGCGCCCAGTGTGTCCGATCACACACTCCCCGCACACGAAGCGGGTCCGCTTTCGGGGCCTCAGCGGGGGGCGGGACGGGGGGCGGGAACGGCCGGAGAGGGCCCGCCCGCCGCGGGGCGGAGAGGGCGCGGGACGCGTCCCGGCGACGGGAGCGGGGGCGTGCGAGCGCACCGCGGCCCCGGTAACCGGTGGAGAGACGGTTGGTGTCTCCCGCCACCGGCCGCCGGGGCCGCGGTGCGAGTCCTCGACCGACGCGCGCGGAGTGGTCGCGCCCACCACACAGGCGGGCCCGCGCGGGCGTCGGAGTCGTCGGTTGAGTGAGCAGCGAGCGGGACGGACTGGCCGCCCGTCAGCCGCAGGCGTTGCGCAGTGCCTCGCCGAGGGCATCCGCCTCGTCCGTGGACAGCTCCACGACCAGCCGGCCGCCGCCCTCGAGCGGAACTCGCATGACGATGCCCCGCCCTTCCTTGGTCACCTCGAGCGGGCCGTCGCCCGTCCGCGGCTTCATGGCCGCCATGCCTGTTCCCCTTCCTGCAACCTGCTCATCGACGCGCCGGCGGACACAAATCCGCCAACATCGAACGCATTGAACGGTTGCCATTATCCCGCATCCGGGAGGTCGGTGAACAACGCGATGCTCGCGAACCACCGAACTGACCTGCAATAACACCTCAAACGCGGATGAATCGGACAGGCTTTGGAAGCGTAGAACACATCAGGCGCCACCGAGCGTCGCCGGGGTCACCCGGCCGGAAGCGACCGGACGGTCACTCCTGTTCGATCCCCTGCTCGGCCGCCGCACGCCGGTCCCGCTCCGCCCCGGAGGCGTCCTGCGAGGTCGCGACGCCCTCCCCGCCCGTCGCACCCTCCCCGCCGGTCACGCCGTTCCCCCCGGTCGGGTGGCCGGCGCCGGTCGCGGACCCGGCCGTCCCGGCCTCCGACCGGCCGGCGGCGGTGACCGCCTCCTCCAGGTCGGCGATCCGCGCCTCGCGCAGCGCCAGCTCGCCGGCCAGCCGGTCCAGCAGCGCGTCCACCTCGTCCATCCGGTAGCCGCGCGGCGCCACCGTGAACCGCACGCCGTCCACGTCCTGCGGCGACAGCAGTCGGCCGGACGGCGGCTGCGGGCGGGCGTGGTCGACCTCGGCGTCCGGCAGCGAGCCGCCCGCGCCCAGCACCACCACCGCGACCGCGGCCACCACCACGGCCAGCGCCGCGACCATGAACCACAACACGCCAGCTCACTCCCACCGTTGTCCGCTTGCCGCCTTGCCGCCCAGTGCGTGTCCGGAGCCTACCCGCCCCCACGCGCCCGGACCCTGCGCCCGCGGGCGACGGCTGGTTGACTGTGCCGTGCGAACGCAGAGCGAACAACGAGGTGGACACGTGAACGGCAGGCCGTTGGTGCTGGGGCGGCGGGAGTTCTCCCCCGAGGAACTGGTGGTCATGGCGATCATCAACCGCACCCCCGACTCCTTCTTCGACCGCGGCGCCAACTTCACCGACCAGGCCGCGATGGCGGCGGTCGAACGGGCCGTCGCGGCCGGCGCCGCGATAGTCGACATCGGCGGGGTCAAGGCCGGTCCCGGCGCCGAGGTCACGGCCGAGGAGGAGGCGGCCCGCACCGTGCCGTTCGTCGCCGAGGTCCGGGCGAGCTTCCCGCACGTGGTGGTGAGCGTGGACACCTGGCGCGCCGAGGTCGGCGACGCCGTCTGCCGGGCCGGCGCCGACGTGCTCAACGACGCCTGGGGCGGCGTCGACCCGGGGCTCGCCGAGGTGGCCGCCCGCCACCGCGCCGGCCTGGTGTGCACCCACGCCGGCCACCGCCCGGTCCGGCCGCGCACCCGCCCGCACCGCGTCGGCTACGACGACGTCATGGCGGACATCCTCGAGGTGGTCGTCGGCCTCGCCGAGCGCGCGGCGGCCCTCGGCGTGCCGCGCGAGTCGATCCTCATCGACCCCGGGCACGACTTCGGCAAGAACACCCGCCACTCGCTGGAGGCCACCCGCCGGCTCGGCGAGATGACCGCCACCGACTGGCCGGTGCTGGTCTCGCTCTCGAACAAGGACTTCGTCGGCGAGACGCTGGACCTGCCGGTGGACGAGCGGCTGCTCGGCACCCTGGCCGCCACCGCCGTCTCCGCCTGGCTCGGCGCCCGCGTCTACCGCGCCCACCAGGTCGCCGAGACCCGGCAGGTCCTGGACATGGTGGCGGCGATCCGCGGGACGCGGGAGCCGAGCGTGGCCCGCCGGGGCCTGGCCTGAGCCGCCCCGGCCGGAACCGACCAGGCCCGAACCGACCAGGCCCGAACCGACCCGGCGGAGCGGCCGGCCGGTCCTACTCGGGCCGCTCCGGGATGACGCGGGTCGCGGTCGCGGTGCGGAGCAGCTCCATCACCTCGTCGACGTCGTCGGTCAGGTGGATCAGCTCCAGGTCCGCCTTGGACGCCTTGCCGTCGGCGACCAGCGTGTGGGTCACCCAGTCGAGCAGGCCGCGCCAGTAGTCGCTGCCGAAGAGGATCACCGGGAAGCGGGTCACCTTGCGGGTCTGCACCAGGGTGAGCGCCTCGAAGAGCTCGTCCAGCGTGCCGAAGCCGCCCGGGAGCACCACGAAGCCCTGCGAGTACTTGACGAACATCGTCTTGCGCACGAAGAAGTAGCGGAAGTTGATGCCGATGTCGACGTACTCGTTCAGGCCCTGCTCGAACGGCAGCTCGATGCCGAGTCCCACCGAGACGCCGCCGGCCTCGACGGCCCCGCGGTTGGCCGCCTCCATGGCCCCCGGGCCGCCGCCGGTGATCACCGCGTAGCCGGCGTTCGCCAGCGCCGAGCCGATCTTCACCCCGGCCACGTACTCCGTGCTGCCCTCGGGGGTGCGCGCCGAGCCGAAGACGCTGATCGCGGGGCCGAGCTCGGCGAGCGCGCCGAAGCCCTCGACGAACTCCGACTGGATCCGCAGCACCCGCCACGGGTCCGAGTGCACCCAGTCCGTCGGGCCCCGGCTGTCCAGCAGCCGCTGGTCGGTGGTCTCGTCCTGGATCTGGCCCCGCCGCATCAGGACCGGGCCGCGCTGCCGCTCGGGCAGCCTCAACCGCTGGGCGAGCCGGGCCTCGTTGCGCTGCGCGGGGCCGTCCGGCACCTTCACGTCGTTCACCTCGTCAGCCATGAGTGGAGCCTACGACTCCGAGGACCGCGCCGGGCGGCTCCTCGGCCGGGCCGGGGCCTCTTCCACCAGGGTTCACCGCGCGGTCACCTCCCCGGGCGGCGCACGGCCAGCCCGGGCGGCGCACGGCGAGCGGGGCCGCGGGCGGCGGGGCGGCCGGCGGGGCTCAGGCGGTGAGCCAGTGCCGGATGCGCTCCTCGCACTCCAGCACGGCCGCGCAGACCACGTGCTCCTCCCGGGTGTGCGCGAGGTTCGGGTCACCGGGGCCGTAGTTGACCGCCGGCACGCCGAGTGCGGAGAACCGGGCCACGTCCGTCCAGCCGTACTTGGCCCGCACCTCGCCCCCGGTGGCGGCGACGAACGCCGCGGCGGCCGGGTGGCCGAGGCCGGGCAGGGCGCCCGGGGAGGAGTCGGTGACCTCCACCTCCCACTGCCCGAAGAACTCCCGCAGGTAGTCCAGCGCCTCCTGCTCCGAGCGGTCCGGGGCGTAGCGGAAGTTCACGGTGACGGCGCACTCGTCCGGGATCACGTTGCCGGCGACGCCGCCCTCGATGCCCACCGCGTTCAGGCCCTCCCGGTACTCCAGGCCGTCGATGACCACCCGCCGGGGCTGGTGGGCGGCCAGCTTGGCGAGGATCGGCGCGACGCCGTGGATCGCGTTCTGGCCGAGCCAGGAGCGCGCCGAGTGGGCGCGCTGCCCGCGCACCGTGACCCGCACCCGGGCCGTGCCCTGGCAGCCGCCCTCCACCAGGCCGCTGGTGCCCTCCAGGACGACGGCGAAGTCGCCGGCGAGCCAGTCGGGGTGGGTCCGGACCAGCCGGCCGAGCCCGTTGCGGGCCGCCTCGACCTCCTCGCAGTCGTAGAAGACGAAGGTCACGTCCCGGTTGGGCTCCGGCACGGTGGCGGCGGTCCGCAGCTGCACGGCCACCCCGGACTTCATGTCCGAGGTGCCGCAGCCGTAGAGCAGGCCGTCCTCCAGCCGGGAGGGCAGGTTGTCGGCGATCGGCACGGTGTCCAGGTGCCCGGCCAGCACGACGCGTTCGGCGCGTCCGAGTTCGGTGCGGGCGACCACCGCGTTGCCGTCGCGCTCCACGGTCAGGTGGGGCAGGGCGCGCAGGGCCGCCTCCACCGCGTCGGCGAGGACCCGCTCCGAGCCGCTGACCGAGGGGATGTCCACGAGCTGGGCGGTGAGCGCGACGGCGTCGGCGGACAGGTCGAGCTGCGGGGTGGTCATGTGCGCACTTCCTTGGCTGCGGTGGGGCGGCGTCCCGGGGCGGGGGGCCCTTCGGGTCGGCGTCAGCTTAGAGCCCGCACGGATGTGTCCGATATGTGGCGATGTCGCGGATCCCGGTGCTCCGGGGGCGGGAACCCGCCGTGCCCGCACGCGCGTTTCAGCCAGTAGCGTGAGCGGTCGCCACTGTCCGACACCGCCCGTTCACGCCCCTCACACGATCCCCGCCCGTTCCCGCCGTTGTTCGCTCGCCGACGTCCCGGATGGAGTCACCCGTGCGCCGCCGTGTCCTGCTCTTCCTCGCCTCGGGCCTGGTCCTGGTGCTGCTCGCCGCGTACTTGGTCGCACGCCAGATCGGGATCCCGATGCCGTGGGCCGGGGGCTGCGTGGTGCGCGCCGAGGGCTCCGAGGTGACGTTGGACCAGGAGCAGGCGGCCAACGCGGCCACCATCGCGGCCGTGGGCATCCGGCGCCAGCTCCCCGAGCGGGCCGTGACCATAGCCCTGGCCACGGCCTGGCAGGAGTCGCAGCTGCGCAACATCGACCACGGCGACCGCGACTCGCTCGGCCTGTTCCAGCAGCGCCCCTCCCAGGGCTGGGGCACGCCGGAGCAGATCACCGACCCGGTCTACGCCACCAACAAGTTCTACGACGCGCTGGTGGAGATCGACGGCTACACCCGGCTGCCGCTGACCGAGGCCGCCCAGGAGGTGCAGCGCAGCGGCTACCCGCAGGCGTACGCCAAGCACGAGACGGCCTCCGCGGTGATGGCGGCGGCGCTGACCGGGCGGGTGGAGGGCGGCCTGACCTGCACCCTGAGCGGCCCGCGCAGCCTGCCCGAGGGGGAGCTGAACGAGGTCGGCCTGCAGCCGCGCGCCGAGCGGGTCCGCGAGGCGCTGGCCCGGGACTTCGGCGAGCTGCCGCTCGGCGGGTTCGAGCCGGGCGGGGTGAACTACGGCCACGGCAGCGACTCGGCGCACTACGACGGCCGGGCGATCGACGTCTTCTTCCGGCCCATCGACGACGAGAACCAGCGCCACGGCTGGGCGGTGGCCCAGTGGGCCATGGCGCACGCGGAGGAGCTGGACATCGCCACGGTGATCTACGACGGCAAGATCTGGACGCAGCTGCGCTCCGCGCAGGGCTGGCGGGACTACCAGGTCTCGCCGGACGCGCCCGGCGACCGCGACATCCTGATGCACCGCGACCACGTGCACCTGGACGTCATAGGGCAGTGACCGGGCGGCCGGCCCGGGGGTCGGCCCCTGGCGGCCGGAACGGTCCGGCCGGCCCCGGACCGGCACTTTACCAAATCTTTACCTCGCGCTCCCGCAACCTCATCGGGCGGCACGCGGTTGGCACGGTGTCCGCCCGGCGGACGCGGACTCCACCGTCCGCCCTCCCCCGCCACCGACACCGAGTCACAACCGCGAGGAGCACGATGTCCAACTCCCTGACCCGCCGGGTCGCCCAGGTCGCGGTCCTGGCCGCGGCCGGTACCGTCGCCGCGGCGGGCACCGCCTCGGCGAACACCCTGTCGACCGCCGGCGAGCTCGCCGGCACCGCCCAGGACTCGGTCGCCCGGGCCCAGCCCCTCACCACCCAGGCGGTGCAGACCACCCAGGAGACCGCCCTCGGCACCGCCCCGTTCGCGGTGGGCGCCATCGGCGGCAGCGCCCTCGGCGGGGTGCAGATGGCCGCGGACGCCCAGCAGGCGGCGGCCGAGCAGCGCGACGGCGGCCAGAGCCAGGAGGACGACCGCGGCTACCTGCTCGGCAACACCGTCGAGCACGTCACCACGCAGGCCGGCGCCCCGGTCGACGGCCGCCTGATCGACGCCGTCCCGGTCGGGCACATCGGCGGTGGCCAGCTCTCGGCCGGCTGATCGGCCGACCGGCCCGACGGCCCGGTGCGCGACGGCGCGGGGCCGGATCCGTGGATCCGGCCCCGCGCCGCTGTGCGTTCCGGCACCGCCGTGTGCCGCGGGCCGGCGCCGCGCGCCCGCTCCGGGCGCTAGCCCAGGCGCTTGACGGCCGCCGCGACGCGTTCGTCGGTGGCGGTCACCGCGACCCGGACGTGCCGGGCGCCCGCCTCGCCGTAGAACTCGCCCGGGGCCACCAGCACACCGTGCTCCGCCAGCGCCGCCACGCTCTCCCAGCACGGCTCGCCGCGGGTGGCCCACAGGTACAGCCCGGCCTGCGAGTGGTCGATGCGGAAGCCGGAGGCGGTCAGCACCTCCCGCAGCGCCGCCCGCCGCGCCGCGTACCGGGCACGCTGCTCGGTGACGTGCCGCTGGTCGGCGAGCGCCGCCGCCAGCGCCGCCTGCACCGGGCGGGGCACCATCAGCCCGGAGTGCTTGCGCACCGCCAGCAGCTCCGCCACGACCTCCGGGTCGCCGGCGGCGAAGGCCGCCCGGTAGCCGGCGAGGTTGGACCGCTTGGACAGCGAGTGCACCGCCAGCAGCCCGGCGTGCGAGCCGCCGCTGACCCGGGTGTCGAGCACCGAGACGGGGTCGGCGTCCCAGCCCAGCTCCACGTAGCACTCGTCGGAGACGACCAGCACGCCGTGCCCGCGCGCCCAGTCGACGATCCGGCGCAGCTCCGCCGCGTCCAGCACCCGACCGGTCGGGTTGGACGGGCTGTTCAGCCACAGCAGGCGCAGCCGGGACGGATCCAGCCCGCACCCGGCCGGGTCGGCGGCCAGCTCCTCCACGTCGTAGACGACCGGCTCGGCGTGCGCCAGCCGCGCCCCCACCTCGTAGGTCGGGTAGGCGCAGCGCGGGAAGGCGACCTGGTCACCGGGGCCGATGCCGAGCTGCCAGGGCAGCAGGGCGACCAGTTCCTTGGATCCGACCGTGGGCAGCACCGCCGCCGGGTCCAGGCCGCCGACGCCCAGGCGGCCGGTCAGCCACCCGACCACGGCCTCGCGGAGCGCGAGCGGGCCGTGCACGGTCGGGTAGCCGGGGCTGTCCGCGGCCTCCGCCAGGGCCTCCTGCACGGAGGCCGGCACCGGGTCGACCGGCGTGCCGACGGACAGGTCGACGATGCCGTCCGGGTGCGCCGCCGCGGTCGCCTTGTACGGCGCCAGGCGGTCCCAGGGGAAGGTCGGGAGCAGGGCGGAGACACGGGAGACGCGGCGCGTCGCCGGACCGGCCTCGCGGTCCGGCGACGCGCCGGCGCCACCCGTGGTGCTGTGCGGTGGTGTCACGGTCGTTCCGGCCGTCTCAGCTCTCGTTCTGCGGCGGCAGAGCGGCGATGAAGGGGTGGTCCTTCTCGATCAGGCCCAGCTTCGAGGCACCGCCCGGGGAGCCCAGGTCGTCGAAGAACTCGGCGTTCGCCTTGTAGTACTCCTGCCACTCCTCCGGGGTGTCGTCCTCGTAGAAGATGGCCTCGACGGGGCAGACCGGCTCGCAGGCACCGCAGTCCACGCACTCGTCGGGGTGGATGTAGAGGGCACGCTGTCCCTCGTAGATGCAGTCGACGGGGCACTCTTCAATGCACGCCTTGTCCTTGACGTCGACGCAAGGCTGCGCGATGACGTAGGTCACGTCGGTTCCTCCCTCGATAAGGCCTGGTCGGGCACGCGGCAGCGCGGCGTCTCGATGCCCGCGTCTAGTATCGCGGTTCTACTGAAGCACGAACAAAGAAGGGGACCCTGAGTGGACGGCGTCTCGCGTTCCCCGGCTCCTGTCGGAGCCAGCATCACCCCCTCCGACGTGGGAAGACGCGTGTCCGTCCGCCGGGTGTTGGAAATTCGCGACGGTCGGCCGGTCTTCGGGGACATCCTGGGACTTCTCGAATCGTGGGACGACCAGGGCATCACCGTGCGGCGCGCCGACGGCGAGGTGGTGCGCGTGCCGCACGCGGCGCTGGTCGCCGGGAAGACCGTCCCGCCCCCGCCGCCCCGGCGCCGGCCGCGCGGCCCGGCCGGTGGGCGACCGGCCGAACGGGCCGGCGAGCAGGCCGATCAGCGGGCCGAGGGACCGGCCGGCGGGCCGGGCGAGGAGGGCGGGGCGCGATGAGCACGGCGACCGGTTCCCCGGCCGACCGGGTGACCGCCCTGGAGCTGCAGGTGCTGGCGCACCGCGGCTGGCCGGCCGTGGAGCAGTGGGAGGGCCGGGAGCTCCCCGGCTGGACGCTGCGGGCGGCCGGCGGCTTCACCCGGCGCGCCAACTCGGCGCTGCCGATCGGCGGGCTGGGCCCGGGCGGGACACCGCGCGCGGCGGCCCCGCCGGCCACGGCGGCGGACTTCCGCGCGGCGGCCGACGCGCTGCGCGCCTGGTACGCCGAGCGCGGCCTGCCGGCCTACGTGCAGGTCTGCGGCGGCACGGAGGACGCCCGGCTGGACGCCGTGCTGGCGGAGCTGGGGTGGGTGGCCGAGACCCCCACGGAGCTGCACACCGGGCCGCTGGCTCCGCTCACCGGTTCCGGCCCGGGTCCCGGTTCCGGCCCCGTTTCCGGTTCCGGCTCCGGCGAGGAGCCCGCGGGCGTCCTGCTGACCCGTTCGGTGGACGCCGGCTGGGCCGCGCTGTACCACCGGGCCGGGACCCTGGACGCCACCTCGCTGGCCGTGCTGACCGGCGGCCCGTCGGTGTGGTTCGCCACCGTCCCCGGCGCCGACGGCCGCCCGGAGGCCATCGGGCGCTGCGTGGTGGACGGCGCCTGGGCCGGTTTCTCCGGCATCGAGGTGCGCCCCGACCGTCGTCGGCGCGGGCTGGCCCGGCGGGTGATGGCCGCGCTGGCCGACCGCGCCCGGAGCGAGGGCGCGGTCCACGGCTGGTTGCAGGTCGAGGCGGACAACGCCCCGGCCCTGCGGATGTACGCCGGCCTGGGCTTCCGCCGGCACCACGGCTACCACTACCGCCGGGCGGTGGGGACCGGCTGAGACCGGGCGCCGCCGGCCGGGGAAGCCCGCCGGCGGCCCCCGACCGAACTCCCCGCGCCCGGCGGCGGTGGCCGCGGGCGTTACCCGGTGGCCTCCCGGGCCGGCGGGGCGGCCTGGTCCGCGGGCTCCCCGGCCGGGTCGCCGGCGGCCGCACCGGACTCGCCGGACTCGTCGGCGGGATCCCCCGCGGGGCTCTGCTCGGGCGCCGGGCTCTGGCTGCCCTCTTCCTCGCCCTCCGCCGTCTCCTGCTCTTCCTCCTGCTTGGCCGGGTCGGGGCCGCAGATGATGTGGTCGGCGGGGTCGTAGCTGGTGAAGAACGGCTCCCGGGCGACCTCCCGACCGTCCTGCACGAACACCCGGGTGACGGTGATGTCGAAGCCCTCGGAGGGCTCCTGCGGCACGCACTCCTCGCTCTCGTCGTAGCGCCTCTCGGGCTCGACGATGTTGGTGCGCGGCGAGGACTCGGCCCGGATCTCGTCGTACTTGCGGGTGCCCAGCAGGGTGATGGTGACGGTGGAGTCGGTGTAGCTGGCCTGCACGTACACCGGGTGACCGGAGTCGTTCTCCCACTGGTTGTCCAGCGACGGCCAGGCCACGGTGGCCTCCAGCCCGGGCTCGTAGCGCGGCAGCCAGAAGCTGTGCGCCTTGTGCTGGACGTCCTTCAGGCCGCCGTAGAAGACCGCGGTCCACATCGTGGTGGCGACCTGGGAGACGCCGCCGCCGTAGTCCTCGGCCAGCCGGCCGCCGTTGATGATGGTGCCCTTGACGAACCCGTTCTCGGCGGTGCGCTCCCCCACCGTCTCGTTGAGGCTCCACACCTCGCCCGGCATGACGATGGAGCCGTCGATCAGGTCGGCGGCGCGGTGGATGTTGGTGAGCCGGTACTCGGCGTACGGGTACTCGGTGGTGGCGGAGGAGATGACCTCCCGGATGCCCAGCGCCTCGGCGTCCTCGGTGGTGAAGTCGGGCTGCTTCTCGCCGAGCTCGATGTGCCCGACGCGGTCGTCGGTGCGGGTCAGCGCGGGCAGCATCGCGGCGGCCGCGGCCTCCCCGGTGACGCCGCGGCCCGGCTCGGAGGGCACCACGGAGACCGAGCCGTCCTCGTGCGCCTCGAAGGAGGCGGGCTTCGGCGGGTCCCCGATGGAGTCGAAGACGCCGCCGTAGGTCTCGGCCAGCTTCTCGGTGTCGATGGTGGGGCGCAGGATGCCCTCGTCGTCGGCCTCCATGGTGAGGAAGGTGCCGAGCGTCCGGGGGCTGAAGTCGATGGTGATGCCGCCGGCCTCCAGGGTGACCAGGCCGGACATGGCGGTGGTGCCGAAGCTGGAGGTGGCGCGCAGCATCTCCTCCTCGGTGACCTTCGGCTCCACCACCTCCAGCGGCAGCACCACGGGCCGGTCGGCGGCGCCGGTCAGGTAGGCGTCGCGGATCAGTTCGGCGGCGGCCGGCTGGTCGAGCATCCGCCCGGTCTCGCCGGGCTGCGGGGTGGTCACGCCGTCGGTGAACACCACGCGTCCCTCGCGCAGCGGCACGTCGGTCTCGGCGGCGAGCGCGGCGACCTCCGCGTTCAGCGCGCTGTCGTCGGCCCGCACCACCGGGGCGACCTCGCGTCCGGCGCCGAAGAGCGAGCCGATGACGTCCTGCGGAGCGTAGCTGCGGGCGGCGGCACGGTCGAGGGTGGCCTCCACGTCCACGGACAGGCCGCCGGCCATCGGGTCGAAGGAGAGTTCCTCCTCGCCGACGCGGACCGGGATGGCGGCCGTCGCGCGCTCGCGCAGTCCCTCCTCGAGCGCCTCGGCCGCGGCGGCCCGGTCGCGTCCGCCGATGTCGGTGCCCAGCACGGTGGTGTTGCGCGGCACGTCGGCGCCGTCGATCAGCAGCCCGACGCCGTACAGGGCGCCGGCGACGCCGACGACCACGGCGGCGGCGATCGCCCAGGCGCCCCGGCGGCGGGCGCTGCGCTGGCGGCGCCGGGAGGAGCGGTAGCCGGTGGTGGAGTCCTCGCCGGCCGCGGTGGCCGCCGGCACGGGCTCCGCCGGGTCGGGGCGGAGGGGACCGGGGCCGGCGGGGTCGTGGCCGAAGGCATCGGGGCCGAGGGCGTCGGCGCCGTAGGGATCGGGGCCGGAGTGGTACGGCTCCGGCTCGCGCGGTCCGGGCAGCCCCCCGGCCGGCGACGGCTGGCCCGGGTCGCCGAGGCCGTCCGGGCCCGGCTCGTCGGCGAAGAGCGGTCCGGTGACCCGGACGGCGGACTCGCCGCCGCCGGTGGCCTCGGGGCCGGCCCCCGGTGCCGGCGGGAACGGCGGCTGGTCGCCCGCTCCCAGGCGGTGGCCGGCCGGGGGCGGGTCGACGCGGCGCAGCTGGCGGGTGGGCGGGTCCTCGGCGGCGTGCCCGAAGGGCTCTGCGGCCGGGCCCGGGTGGGGCGCGTGGTGCGGCTGCGCGAAGGGCTCGCCGACGGGGCCGCCGTGCGGGCGGCCGGCGGCGTGCTGGAGGGGCTCGCCGGCCGGCGGCCCGGCGGTGGGGTCGGCGGGCGGCGGGAAGGCGCCTTCGGCGGCGCGCGGCCCGGGCACGGGCACCGGTTCGGTGAGCGTGGCGGCGAGCGGGCCGGCCGGCTCGGGGTGCGGCCGCGCGTCCGGCCCGCCCGGCGCGGACTCCGGTCCTGGCACCTGGGCGCCCCGCAGTGGGCCGCCGGGCACTGGGCCGCCGGGCACCTGGGCGGCGGGCGCCGCGGCGAGGGAGTGCGGGGCGAACCACGGGTTGCCGGTCCCGTCCTGCGGGGCGGGGGCGTCCTGGCTCGCGGCGGGCCCGGCCGGCCGGCCGTGCGGATCCGCCGTGGCGGAGGCGCCGGTGGCCTCCGGGGCGGCGGGCGCGCCCTCCGTGCCGTCCTCGTCCTCCGCGCTGCCCAGCGAGGTCCGCAGCACGACCGGGGGTATCGGGCGCGAACCGGGGATCTTGATCGAGATGCGGGTGGTCACGGTGGTCTCGGTGCGCGGCATCTCCCGCTCCGGCGACCCGCCCCCGGCCCCGCCGTCCGTCCCCCCGCTGGCCGCGGTGTCCGACGCCATCGAAACGATCTCCTACCACCCGGACGGGAGCCGACGGCGGCACACCGCCACGCCCCCGTGTGCGCGAAACGACATCTGACTCAACGACGGACCGGGCCCATCGGCACCACCGGTCCCACCGGCCGCCGGAGCGTTCCCCCGGGGGCCCACCGCCGGGCGAGCGCCCACGCGGCACCTCCGAATTGTTGCATCCTCACGCCCGTGGCGCGGGTGGACGGACCGCCACCTGCCCTGGTCGGCCAACCGCCCATGACCAGTCACGCCGGGGGCGCCCGCGCGGTTCCGGGCCGGGCCGCCGGCGCCGGGTCACCTCGGGGCCCCCGCCCAGGGAGCGCCGCGACGGCCCACCAGGCCGGCGGGCATCATCATCATGACCATGGCGCAGCCGGCGCCGCCCAGCAGGTAGAGGAAGGCGCCGAGGCTGCCGGCGAGGGCGGCGTCCCCCTCCGGCCGGCCGTAGAGCAGCAGGAACAGCACGAGCAGCCAGGCGACGGCGGGCGCGGCGACGCCGGCGCGCGAGCCGGTCAGCGCCCCTCCGGCGGCGAACAGGCCCACGGTGCCGAGCAGGGCCAGCATCAGGCCGCCGGGCGGCGCCCACTCCAGCACCAGGCTGCCGGCCACGCAGACCGCGCCGCCGAGCAGCGCCAGCAGCGGGTAGAGGACCAGCCGGACGGCGAGCGGCGGCGTCGCCGGCGGGGCGGGCGGACCGGCCGGCGCGGCCCCCGACCCCGCGGCGCCCGGCCTGCCGGTACCGGACCGTCCGGTCTGCGGGCGCGAGACGTCGGGGCTCATCGACCGGCCTCCACGGGTTGGGCCGCCTCGGGGGTCAGCCCGGCGAAGAGGTCCTCCTCGTGGCCGGCCGGGCCGACCGGCCCGCGCGTGCCGGCCAGCAGCCGGTAGCACTCCCGGTACCAGATCGGCTGGGCCCGGTCGTTGGAGAGCGCGAAGTAGGGCCCGTCCACGGTGATCTGGGTGGCGTGGGCGCGCATCGCCGCGGCCTTGCGCTCCGCGTGGGCGGTGCCGTCCACCACACAGTCCACCTGCTCCTCCGGCACCACCCCGGGCAGCTCGGCGATCTCGGCGACCGCCGGGAAGGGGGTCCGGGCCAGCGCCCCGGCGAGTTCCGCGACGCCGCGGCGGGCGGCGCCCAGCGGGATGCAGTTGGCGTAGGTCTTGGCGATCCGGTGGGCCGGGCCGAGGTCGGGGCGGAAGGCGGGGTCGGCGGCCAGCTCGGCCGCCCGCACGCCCACCCGGTGGGCCTGGACGTGGTCGGGGTGCCCGTACCCGCCGTTCGCGTCGTAGACCACCAGGACCTGCGGCCGGACCTCCCGCACCACCGCCACCAGGTGGGCGGCGGCCTCGTCGAGGTCGGCCTGCCAGAAGCACTCGGGCCGGTCGTTGGTGGCCAGGCCCATCATCCCGGAGTCGCGGTAGCGGCCCTGGCCGCCCAGGAAGCGGTTGTCGGTGACGCCGAGTTCGGCCATCGCCGCGGCCAGCTCGCCCGCCCGGTACGGGCCGAGGCGGTCCTCCCGGTCGGGTGCCAGGTGCGCCAGCTCGGCCGGGATGACCTCGCCCTCCTCGCCGAGGGTGCAGGTGACCACGGTGACGTGGGCTCCTTCGGCGACGTACCTCGCCATGGTGGCGCCGTTGTTGATGCTCTCGTCGTCCGGGTGGGCGTGCACGAAGAGCACGCGCCGCGCGGGCAGCCCCTTGGTCATGGGCACAAGGGTAGAACGGCCCGTGCGGCGGCCCGACGTGCGCTGCGCCGCGCCGGCCGGGCGGGCCGACGGGCGGACACGGCGGGCCGACGGGCGGGCTGACCGGCGGCGTTACGGCGGGCTTCGCCGGCCCGGGAACCGGCGACGCCCACCGGCCGTCCGGCGGGGAGGCGGGGACGGCGTCCGGGCGGGGTCAGAAGTCGATGCCGCTGAGCATTCCCGCCACGTTGTCGGTGAACGTCGAGATCGACGGTGCGATCGAGGACCCGGCCAAGTAGAAGCCGAGGAGCACGCAGACCAGCGCGTGCCACACGTTCAGGCCGGAGCGCCTGATGAGAATGACGGTGATCACCGTCAGGAGCAGCACCACGGAAATGGACAGCGCCACCGGGGTTCACCTCCCTGAATCCCTAGACGTGGGTCAACCGCATAGCGGATAGCCTCATCGTAAGGACACCTTCACTATCGGTGAGATGGCACACGAGGGGAGCACGGAAGCACGGAGCCGGCGCACGGCGCGTCCCACCACGTCGGGGCGGGCCCCACGGCCCCCGCGGGCCCCCCGTGCCGCAGGGATGATCACCGGTACGGGTGACGGCGTGAGGTGGACGAGACTACTCGCGGCGGGGCGTCAGGTCGCGCAACACGCCGGGGTGGTTGACCTAGGCTCCGGACATGACCACGGAGATCTCGTTTCCCCGCCTGCACGCGCGCACCCAGCGCTTCACCCTCGGCCGTCCACGGGCGTTCGCCGTGGCGCCGGACGGCTCCCGCGTGGCGTTCCTGCGCTCCGGCGGCGGCACCGACCCGGCGAACCGGCTGTACGTCCTCGCCGTCCACGGCCTCGACGGCGTCGGGGCCCCCTCCACGGCGGAGACCCTCGTCGCCGACCCGGCCGCGCTGCTGGCCGGGGCCGACGAGGACCTCTCCCCGCAGGAGCGCGCCCGCCGCGAGCGGGCCCGGGAGGCGGCCGCGGGCATCGTCTCCTACACCACCGACGCGGCCGTCACCCGGGCCGCGTTCGCGCTGTCCAGCCGGCTGTTCGTGGCCGAGCTGACGGTGACCGGCGGCAGCGCGGTGCGCGAGCTGCGGGTGCCCGGCCCGGTGATCGACCCCCGGATGTCCCCGGACGGCCGGCACGTGGCCTACGTGGCCGGCGGCGCGCTGCACGTCGTGCCGTCGACCGGCGGCGGCTCGGGCGACGTCACCCTGGCCGAGCCGGGCGGCCCCGGCGAGACCTGGGGCCTGGCCGAGTTCATCGCCGCCGAGGAGATGGGGCGCACCCGCGGCATGTGGTGGTCGCCGGACGGCGACGCCCTGCTGGCGGCGCACGTCGACGACTCCCCGGTGCGGCGCTGGTGGATCGCGGACCCCGCCAACCCGGACCGCGAGCCGGCCGAGGTCGGCTACCCGAGGGCCGGCACGCCCAACGCCGACGTGCGGCTGGCGCTGTTCGGCCTGGACGGAACCCGCACCGACGTGGTGTGGGACCGCGAGGCGTACCCCTACCTGGCCGTGGTGCACTGGTCGGCCGGCGGCCCGCCGCTGCTGCTGGTGCAGTCCCGGGACCAGCGCACCGCGCTGGTGCTGTCGGTGGACACCACGGACGGCTCCTGCCTGCCGGTGCACGCGGAGAGCGACGAGGTCTGGCTGGAGGTCTTCGAGGGCGTCCCGGCCTGGACCCCGGACGGGCGGCTGGTGCGGATCACCGACGAGGGCGGGGCGCGGCGGCTGGCGGTCGGCGACCGGGTGCTGACCGGGCCGGAGCTGCACGTGCGCGGCGTGCTGGCGGTCAGCGAGCGGGACGTGCTGGTCACCGCCTCGGCCGGGGCCCCGCACCCGGCCGAGCGGGGCGCGCAGGGCGTGGCCGCGGCGGAGCGGGAGATCGGCGAGGTGCACGTCTACCGGGTGGGCGAGCTGGGCCCGCACCGGATCACCACCGGGCCGGGGGTGCACTCGGCGGTGCGCGGCGGGCCGGTGACCGTGCTGGTCTCCGCCACCCCCGGCGGGGTGCGCCACCTGGTGCTGCGCGAGGCGGGCGGGGACGCCGGGCCGGTGCCGGCGGAGGCGCCGGTGGCCGACGGCCTGGTGCCGGTCGCCGAGATCCGCTCCCTGGCGGAGCCGGCGCCGTTCCGCCCGCGGGTGGCCCTGGTCGCCGCCGGCGAGCGGCGCGTCCCGGCGGCCGTGCTGCTGCCGCGCTCGTTCGACCCCGACCGCGACGGGCCGCTGCCGGTCCTGATGGATCCGTACGGCGGCCCGCACGGGCAGCGGGTGGTCGCCGCCTCCGGGCCGCACCTGGTCTCGCAGTGGTTCGCCGACCAGGGGTTCGCGGTGGTGGTCGCGGACGGCCGGGGCACCCCCGGGCACAGCCCGGCCTGGGAGAAGTCGGTGCACCACCACCTGGCCGAGCACACCCTCGCCGACCAGGTGGAGGCGTTGCGGGCGCTGGCCGACTCCCATCCGCTGGACCTGTCCCGGGTGGGCATCCGCGGCTGGTCCTACGGCGGCTACCTGGCGGCGCTCGCGGTGCTGCGCCGGCCGGACGTGTTCGCCGCCGGGATCGCCGGGGCGCCGGTGACCGACTGGCGGCTGTACGACACCCACTACACCGAGCGCTACCTGGGCCACCCGGACGAGCACCCGGAGGTGTACGACGCCAACTCGATCGTGGCCGACGCGGCGAAGCTGGAGCGCCCGCTGATGATCATCCACGGCATGGCGGACGACAACGTGGTGGTGGCCCACTCGCTCCGGCTGTCCGGCGCGCTGCTGGCCGCCGGGCGCCCGCACACCGTGCTGCCGCTCACCGGCGTCACCCACATGACCCCGCAGGAGCAGGTGGCGGAGAACCTGCTGCTGCTCCAGGTCGACTTCCTGAAGAAGGCGCTGGCCTGAGCCAGGCGCTCGTCGGAGCGAGCAAGCACGGCAAGAGGGGCCCGGTTCGGACGAACCGGGCCCCTCCTGCGCCGGGGTGTCAGCGCGTGGCGCCGGCGGTCGCTTCCTCGCGCTCGGAGGCGAAGTGGCAGGCGCTCTCGTGCGCGGCCGGGCCCTTCAGCCCGCTCGGCACGGCCAGCAGCGGCACCTCGGTGGCGCAGCGGTCCTCGGCCTTCCAGCAGCGGGTGCGGAAGCGGCAGCCGGACGGCGGGTTGGCCGGGGAGGGCACGTCGCCGGTCAGGATGATCCGCTCCCGGCCCTCGCGGCCCGCCGGGTCCGGCACCGGCACGGCGGACAGCAGGGCCTGGGTGTAGGGGTGGGTGGGGTGGTCGTAGATCTGGGTGTCGGTGCCGATCTCGGCCATCTTGCCCAGGTACATCACGCCGACCCGGTCGGAGATGTGCCGGACCACGGACAGGTCGTGGGCGATGAAGACGTAGGAGAGGTCGAACTCGTCCTGCAGCTTCTCCAGCAGGTTGACGACCTGCGCCTGCACCGAGACGTCGAGCGCGGAGACCGGCTCGTCGGCGATGATGATCTCCGGCTTGAGGGCCAGGCCGCGGGCGATGCCGATGCGCTGGCGCTGTCCGCCGGAGAACTGGTGCGGGTAGCGGTTGATGTGCTCCGGGTTGAGGCCGACGGTGTCCAGCAGGTCCTGGACGGCGCGCCGGCGGTCTCCCTTGGGTGCGGCCTCCGGGTGGATGTCGAAGGGCTCGCCGATGATGTCGCCGACCGTCATCCGGGGGTTGAGCGAGGTGTACGGGTCCTGGAACACCATCTGGATGTTGCGGCGGACGGCCTTGAGGGCCCGGCCGCTCAGCTTGGAGATGTCCTGGCCCTTGTAGAGCACCTGGCCGGAGGTGGGCTTCTCCAGGTTCATCAGCAGCTTGGCCACGGTGGACTTGCCGCAGCCGGACTCGCCGACGATGCCGAGGGTCTCGCCGCGCAGCAGGTCGAAGCTGACGCCGTCGACGGCGCGCACGGCGCCGACCTGGCGGCGGAACAGGATGCCCTGGGTGAGCGGGAAGTGCTTGACCAGGTCGCGCACCTGGAGGATGGGCTCGCCGCGGCCCGGCTTGGTCACGTCGACCGCGGGCGTGGACTCAGGCGTGGGCGCCATCGAGGGTCTCCTTCCAGAAGTGGCAGGCGCTGTGGCGGCCGGGCATCTCCTGCCCGTCCGGGCCGCTCACCGGCTCCAGCCGGGGCACGTCGGTGCGGCAGACGTCCCTGGCCTGCGTGCAGCGCGGGTTGAAGGCGCAGCCGGAGGGGATCCGCAGCAGGTTGGGGGGCAGGCCCGAGATGGCGTAGAGCTCCTGGCCCTTGCGGTCCAGCCGGGGGATGGAGTCCAGCAGGCCCCTGGTGTAGGGGTGGGCCGGGCGGGCGTACAGCTCGTGGACCGGGGCGGTCTCCACGATGCGGCCGGCGTACATCACGGCGATCTTGTCGGCGACGTCGGCCACCACGCCGAGGTCGTGGGTGATCAGGATCAGGCCCATGTTGTGCTCGCGCTGGAGCTCGGCGAGCAGGTCCATCACCTGGGCCTGGACGGTGACGTCCAGGGCGGTGGTGGGCTCGTCGGCGATGATCAGCTCGGGCTCCAGGGCCATCGCCATGGCGATCATGATGCGCTGCCGCATGCCGCCGGAGAACTGGTGCGGGTAGTCGCCAACCCGCTGCTTGGCGGCCGGGATGCGCACCCGGTCCATCAGCTCGACGGCCTTGGCGCGGGCGTCCTTCTTGGACATGCCGCGGTGCACCCGGAACATCTCGCCGAGCTGGTAGCCGACGCTCAGCACCGGGTTGAGGGAGGACAGCGCGTCCTGGAAGATCATGGCGATGCGGCTGCCGCGCACCTTGCGGCGCTGGTCCTCGCTCATCTTGAGCAGGTCCTGGCCGCGGTAGAGGATCTCGCCGCGCGGGATCCGGCCGGGGGGCATGTCGAGGATGCCCATGATGGCCTGGGCGGTGACGGACTTGCCGGAGCCGGACTCGCCGAGCACGGCGAGCGTCTCGCCGGCGCCCACGCTGTAGTTGACGCCGTTGACGGCCTTGGCGACGCCCTCGCGGGTGTGGAACTCCACGTGGAGGTCGCGGACCTCCAGCAGCGGGCCGGTCCAGCCGTCGGCCTGGCGCAGTCCGCCGACCTGCGGGGAGGTCGCTCCGCCGGGGGCGGTGGTCTTCGGGGTTGCCATGTTACTGATCGCCTCTTTAGCGGAGCTTGGGGTCGAGGGCGTCGCGGACCGCCTCGCCGAGCATGATGAAGGTCAGCACGGTGAAGCTCAGCGCGGCGGCGGGGATCAGCAGCGGACGGGCGTCGGTGCTGATGCGGGCCTGGGCCTCGGAGATCATCACGCCCCAGGAGATGGCGGGCGGCTGGATGCCGGCGCCGAGGAAGCTCAGGGTGGCCTCGGCCGCGATGGTCACGCCCAGCAGGATCGTGGAGTAGACGATCAGCGAGGTGAGCGAGTTCGGCAGGACGTGCCGGAGCATCATCCGGCCGGTGCCGGCGCCGAGGGACTTCGCGGCCACCACGTAGTCCTGGTTCTTCACCACCATCACGGAGGCCCGCATCATGCGGGCCACGGCCATCCAGCCGAAGGCGCCGAGGGCGAGGGTGACGCCCCACACTCCCTCGGGGCGGCCGAGGGAGTTCAGTATCACGATGGCGCCGAGCAGCAGCGGCAGCCCGAAGAAGATGTTGGTGACCCAGGAGAGCAGGGTGTCCAGCCAGCCGCCGAAGTAGCCGCCGAGGATGCCGAGCAGGCCGCCGACGATGGCGGAGAGCAGGGTGGCCAGCAGGCCGACCGCGATGGAGTTGCGGGCGCCGTAGACGGTGCGCGCGTACAGGTCGCAGCCCTGGAAGTCGTAGCCGAAGGGGTGGCCGTCGCTCGGTCCGGCCATGGAGTTGCCCAGGTCGCAGGCGGCCGGGTTGGCGTTGGTGAACAGGCCGGGGAAGACCGCGACCACGGCGAGGAAGGCCATGCAGACCAGCGAGACCAGGAACAGCGGGCTGCGGATCAGGTCGCCGAGGGCGATCTGGAGCTGGCTGCGGGCCTGGTCGCGGCCGGGGGTGGGGGTGCCGCTGGGCGGCGGCGTCGCGGTGGCGGCCTCCGCCTCGATCGACTCCGAGCCGGGGGCGGTGTCCTCGACGTTGTGCGGGGCGCGGGTGGCGCGGCCGGTGGGGGTCAGGTCACTCATAGCGGATCCTCGGGTCGAGCAGGGCGTACATCAGGTCGACGAGCAGGCTGGTGACGAGGTAGATCACCACGATCAGGCTGACGAAGCCGACCATGGTGGGTCCGTCCTCGACCTCCAGGGCCCTTTTGATGTTGAAGCCGACACCGGGGATGTTGAAGATGCCCTCGGTGACGATCGCCCCGCCCATGAAGGAGCCGACGTCGGTGCCGAGGAAGGTGACGACCGGGATGAGCGAGTTGCGCAGCACGTGCACCCCGATGACCCGGGAGGGCGGCAGTCCCTTGGCCCGGGCGGTGCGGATGAAGTCCGAGCGCAGGTTCTCCGCGATGGAGGCGCGGGTGAGCCGGGCCACGTACGCGAGGGAGAGCGCGCCCAGCACCATGCCGGGCAGCAGGTAGCTGCGGAAGCCGTCGGTGGTGCTGGAGGTGGGGAACCAGCCCCACTCGCGGGCCAGGTAGACCTGGGCGACGCTGCCGATGACGAAGACCGGGATGGAGACGACGGTCAGCGTGGAGACGAGGACCAGGTTGTCCCAGAAGCCGCCGCGGCGGATGCCGGCGAGCACGCCGGCGGAGACCCCGACGAGGACCTCGAAGATCACGGCGACGGCGACCAGGCGCAGGGTGTGCGGCCACGCCTCCAGGATCATGTCGGCGATGGGGCGGCCGCCGTTGATGCTCTCACCGAAGTCGCCTCTGACCAGGTCGCTGATGTAGTACCAGTACTGCAGCAGGAACGGGTCGTTGAGGTGGTACTGCTCGGTGAGCTCGGCCCGGACGGTGTCCGGCACGGGCCGCTCGCCGTACAGGTTCTGCACGGGGTCGCCGCCGATGGCGGTGACCAGCCAGTACACGATGAATGTCGCCCCGATGAACACCGGGATCATCTGCAGGATACGCCTGACGACGTACCGCCCCATGGGTCCTCCTCGTGGGAAACGGCGGGGGCAGTGTGGTGGCTGCCCCCGCCGTTACGCCAGCTGATGTGTCAGTGCCGCGTCAGGCCCGGTCGATCGTCAGCACGTCGACCCGGTCGAACAGGTCCAGGTGCACACCGGTGACGTTCTCCGAGAAGCCCGTCGGGTTGGTGACGGTGCGCAGCGGGATCGCCGGCAGGTCCTGCGCCAGGATGTCCTCGGCCTGCTGCCACTTGGCGATGGCCTCTTCCTCGGTCGGCGCCTGGCGGCCCTCCTCGACCAGCTGGTCGAACTCGGGGTTGCTGTAGCCGTAGTAGTTCGAGGAGCCGTTGGTCGAGTACAGCGGGCCGAGGTAGTTCTCCATGGACGGGTAGTCCATGACCCAGCCCATGCGGAACATGCCGGAGAAGGACTTCTCCTCGACCTGGGTCAGCAGCTCGGCGAACTTGGCCACCGGGGTGCCGTTGCACTGCACGCCGAGGTTGGTGTTCAGCTGGTTGCAGGTGGCGTCCACCCACTCCTTGTGGCCACCGTCGGCGTTGTAGCCGATGTTGATGGTGTCCGGGCCGCCGGCCGCCTCGTACATCTCGCGGGCGCGCTCGGGGTCGAACTCGCACCACTCGCCGCAGGTGTTCTCGCGGTAGCCGGCGACGACCGGGGAGACGAAGGAGCGGGCGGGAACCTCGGAGCCCTGGAAGATCGTCTCGGAGATCGCGTCGCGGTCGATCGCCATGGAGATCGCCCGGCGGACCTCGACGTTGCTGTACTCCTCCTGGTAGGTGGGGAAGGCCAGCATCTGGTACGCGGACGCCTCGAACATCTGCAGGCGGTCGCCGAGCTCGCTCTCGGCGGCGGCCAGCTGGGTCGTCGGGATCTTCTTGACGACGTCCAGCTCGCCCGCGATGAGGTCGTTGTACTGGGTGTCCTCGGACTGGTAGATCTTGAAGTCGATCTTGTCGACCAGCGGCTTGTCGGTGTAGGTGTAGTCCTCGAACGCCTCGACCTGGATCAGCTGGTCGTGCTGCCACTCGCCGACCATCTTGAAGGGGCCGTTGCCGATCG
Source organism: Allostreptomyces psammosilenae (assembly GCF_013407765.1). Classification (GTDB taxonomy): domain Bacteria; phylum Actinomycetota; class Actinomycetes; order Streptomycetales; family Streptomycetaceae; genus Allostreptomyces; species Allostreptomyces psammosilenae. The sequence continues at coordinate 688,519 of NZ_JACBZD010000002.1, read as the reverse complement.
GGGCCTGCTCGTAGGCCTCGATGTCCTCGAAGGCGGCGTCCGGCAGCGGGTAGAAGGCGGTGTACCCGAGGACCGACTTGAAGCCGGAGAACGGCGCGTTCAGGTGGATCTCGAAGGTGGTGTCGTCCACCCTCACCAGGCCGGACAGCTTGTCGGTGGTGGGCTCGGGGGCGGTCTGCTCGCCCTCACCGTCCGGGTCGGCCGGGTTCAGGGCGTCGTAGCCCTGGATGAAGTTGAAGAAGTAGTTGCCGTCGTGGGCGTTGGGGCCGTAGGCGCCGTAGTTCCACGCGTTGATGTACGAGTCGGACGTGACGTCCGTCCCGTCGTGGAACTTCATGCCCGGCTTGAGCTTCACCGTCCAGACGGTGTTGTCCTCGTTCGGCTCGATCGACTCGGCCGCCACCTCGAACGGCTCGTTGTTCTCGTCGAACTCCACCAGCGGCGTGAAGAGCGCCGAGAGGACCTGGGAGCCCTCGGTCTCCGTGGTGGTGGACGGGATCAGGTGCTTCGGCTCGGAGATGCCGATGCTGACCGGCTCCTCGCCGCCGCCACCGTCACCGCTACCACCGCCGCAGGCCGTGGCGGCCAGCGCGACGGCCACCGCTCCCACGACCCACTTGGCGCGCTTGGCTCCACGCATGGGGTTGCCTCCTTGGGGCATCACTGACTGAACGATGAGTTCTTCCGGCACGTCCCGCCCCCTTGCGGTCCGTGTCGGGAGCCCTCCGCTCGTGAGCCGGGACGCTGGCGCGCCTGACCCATTGACCCGAGCACAGTTGGCACCACTATCCGCCGCCCCAGCCGCAACGCAGTATCCAAAACGTCTCGTTTCGATCACACGTTATAGCCAAAAGTCCAAATTTCGGACATTTGACAACCGGGGTAGACGCCGCCAAACCGGACGATGTGTTCGCCTAGCGGACACTTAGCCCCGCTCAGCGGACACTCACCGAACAGCGTCCTACCGGACGGTACCTCCCGCTTGATGGGGCAGTCTACGCGCGTTGGGCTGGCGTGTACGACGATCGGTTCGGAAAAAGATCGGAGTTCATACCCCCGAAACACCACGGGGCCGCCGCGTCACCCGACGCGACGGCCCCGCTGCCGACTGATGATCAGTCAGCCGATGTGTGGACCACCGGCGGAACCACTCCCGCCGGTTCCGCCCTTGGTTCGGTCCTTGTTCAGCCCTTGGTGGCGCGCGACCGCTTGCGGGCGCGCTCGGCGGCGTTCAGCACCACCTTGCGGATGCGGACGGTGTCCGGGGTGACCTCCACGCACTCGTCCTCGCGACAGAACTCCAGCGCCTGCTCCAGCGAGAGCTTGCGCGGCGGGATGATCTTCTCCGTCTCGTCCGCGGTCGAGGACCGCATGTTGGTGAGCTTCTTCTCCTTGGTGATGTTGACGTCCATGTCGTCGGCGCGGGAGTTCTCGCCGACGATCATGCCCTCGTACACCTCGGTCGCCGGCTCCACGAAGAGCGTGCCGCGCTCCTGGAGGTTGATCATGGCGAAGCCGGTGACGGCGCCGGCGCGGTCGGCCACCAGCGAACCGCTCGGACGGGTGCGCAGCTCGCCGAACCACGGCTCGTAGCCCTCGAAGACGTGGTGGGCGATGCCGGTGCCGCGGGTCTCGGTCAGGAACTCGGTCCTGAAGCCGATCAGGCCGCGCGAGGGCACCAGGAACTCCATCCGGATCCAGCCGGTGCCGTGGTTGGTCATGGTCTCCATGCGGCCCTTGCGCACCGCCAGCAGCTGGGTGATCGCGCCGAGGTACTCCTCGGGGGCGTCCACGGTCAGCCGCTCGACCGGCTCGTGCACCTTGCCGTCGATCTCCCTGGTGACCACCTGCGGCTTGCCGACGGTCAGCTCGTAGTCCTCCCGGCGCATCTGCTCGACCAGGATGGCCAGCGCCAGCTCACCGCGGCCCTGCACCTCCCAGGCGTCCGGCCGGTCGGTGGGCAGCACCCGCATCGAGACGTTGCCGACCAGCTCCTTGTCCAACCGGTCCTTGACCAGGCGGGCGGTCACCTTGGTGCCGCGCTTGCCCCGGCCGACCAGCGGGGAGGTGTTGGTGCCGATCGTCATGGAGATCGCCGGCTCGTCCACCGTGATCAGCGGGAGCGGACGCGGGTCGTCCGGGTCCGCCAGGGTGTCGCCGATCATGATGTCCGGGATGCCGGCGATGGCGATGATGTCGCCCGGACCGGCCTGCTCGGCCGGCTTGCGGTCCAGCGCCTCGGTCATCAGCAGCTCGGTGATCTTCACCCGCTCGATCGTGCCGTCGTGCCGGCACCAGGCCACCTGCTGGCCCTTGCGGATGGTGCCCTGGTGCACCCGGCACAGCGCGATCCGGCCGAGGAAGTTGGAGGCGTCCAGGTTGGTGACGTGCGCCTGCAGCGGGGCGCCCTCCTCGTAGGTGGGCGCGGGCACGGTCTCCAGCAGGGTGCGGAAGAACGGCTCCAGGTCCGGGCTGTCCGGCACCGCGCCGTTCGCCGGACGCTCCAGGGAGGCCCGGCCGTCCCGGGCGCAGGCGTAGACGATCGGGAACTCGATCTGGTCCTCGGTGGCGTCGAGGTCCATGAACAGCTCGTAGGTCTCGTCCACCACCTCGGCGATCCGGGCGTCCGGGCGGTCCACCTTGTTGATGCACAGGATCACCGGCAGCTTGGCCGCCAGCGCCTTGCGCAGCACGAACCGGGTCTGCGGCAGCGGACCCTCGGAGGCGTCCACCAGCAGCACCACCGCGTCCACCATGGACAGGCCGCGCTCGACCTCACCGCCGAAGTCGGCGTGGCCGGGGGTGTCGATGATGTTGATGGTGACCGGAGCCCCGCCGTCCTTGGGGTGGTACTGCACGGCGGTGTTCTTCGCGAGGATGGTGATGCCCTTCTCGCGCTCCAGGTCGCCGGAGTCCATGACCCGTTCGTCGACCTGCTGGTGCGCGGCGAAGGCGCCCGCCTGGCGGAGCATGGCGTCGACGAGGGTGGTTTTGCCGTGGTCGACGTGGGCGACGATGGCGACGTTGCGGATGTCATTGCGCGTGGGCATGGCGAGCGGTCAAGTCTCCCGGTGTGGTGGGGTGGCCCCGCTACGGTGCGTGCGGACGCGGCCACGTGCCGGGCCGGCTCAGCCACGGCGTTTCCCATGGTACGGGGCCGCGGAGATGCTCTACGCTTGGCTACATGGCACCTACAGCTAGCGACGATTTCCTGCGGGAGAACGCCGCCATACTCACCAAGATCGGCGCTCGCCACGGTCTGCGGAACTTCGGCCTCGGCCGGGAGCCGGGAGAACTGGTCGCCGAGGTCGACGTGTCCGAGGGACGCAGCTACTTCGACGTCTTCCACTTCGAGGATGACATCGAGGAGATCTACGGCGTGGCGGTCGAGGTCACGCCGTACACCGCTGACGAGCCGCTGACCTGGACGCCGCGGGAGTGGCTGCGCCCGGAGAGGTGGGCGGCATGACTCCGGAACGGAGGCTCCTGCAGATCCGACTCCAGGAGCATCTGGACAACGCCCGCGAAGCGCTCTTCGCCGCGCAGCAGCTGACGACCCACACCATCGCGGCGGGCAGCGTGGAGGCCCACGCACTCGCATACCGGATGCTGTGCTTCGGTGAAGCGCTGAAGCAGTACACCGAAGTGGTGGAGACGACCACACGTGCGTTCCGGGACCCGATCCGCCTCCGCGACCGACTCGCTCACAAGCCGCTGGCCGATCTCAAGATCAACATCATCGTGACAGCGGTCGCGCTGGCTCAGAAGGAGATCCTCCCCGAGATCGAAAGCCGGCGGGAACTCCTCGCGGACGCCCTCCGCAGGATCTGACCCCCCTCCGCCCGCTGGTCCTACCGCCCGACCGGCAGGACCAGCTCGAACCAGACCGTCTTCCCCTTCGGGGTGCGCCGGCTCCCCCAGCGTTCGGCCAGCATGCTGACCAGCTGCAGGCCCCGCCCGCCCTCGTCGGTGTCGCGGGCGCGACGCTGCCTCGGCTGGGCCAGCGCGCCGTCCCACACCTCGCACACCAGCGTCCGGTCGAGCAGCAGACGCAGCCGGATCGAGCCGTCGCCGTGCCGCAGGGCGTTCGTCACCACCTCGCTGACCAGCAGCTCCGCGGTGTCCACCAGGTCCTCCAGGCCCCACTCGCGCAGCCGGTCGCGGGTCAGCTCACGCGCCCGGGCGACCGAGGTCAGCTCCGGCGGCAGCGTCCAGTCGCCCACCCCGTCGGCCCCGATCGACTTCACCCGGGCCATCAGCAGCGCGATGTCGTCCTCGCCGTGGTGCCCGGCGAGCCGGCCGACCACGTGGTCGCAGACGTCCTCCAGGGAGGGCGCCGGGTCGGCCAGCACGCGGCGCAGCGCGTCCAGGCCGTCCTCCAGGCTGTGCTCCCGGGACTCCACCAGGCCGTCGGTGTACATGCCGAGCAGGGCGCCGTGCGGCAGCTCCACCACGACCTCCTCGAACGGCTCGCCGCCGACGCCGAGCGGCAGCCCCTCGGGGATGTCCAGCATCAGCGGCGGCTCGCCCTCCTGCACCAGCACCGGCGGCAGGTGGCCGGCGTTGGCGATGGTGGCCTGCCGGGTGACCGGGTCGTAGACGGCGTAGACGCAGGTGGCGAAGTACTTCTCGCTCCAGCCGATCTCCCCGGTGGGGTCGCCGGAGCCGGCGGTGGCGGTGCGGTCGGCGCCGCTCAGCCCCCGGGTGATCTCGTCAAGGGCGCCCAGCACCTCGGCCGGCTCCATGTCCAGCATGGCCAGGGTGCGCACGGCGGTGCGCAGCTGCCCCATGGTGACGGCGGCCTGGAGACCGCGGCCGACCACGTCGCCGACCACCAGCGCGGTGCGGTGCCCGGGCAGCGGGATCACGTCGAACCAGTCGCCGCCGACCTCGCTGGAGGCGCTGCCGGGCAGGTAGCGGCAGGCGATGTCCAGGCCGGAGGGCTCGGCGTCGCCCGGCGGCAGCAGGCTGCGCTGGAGGATCAGCGCGCGCTCGTGCTCGCGCCGGTACAGCCTGGCGTTGTCGATGCAGACCGCGGCGCGGCTGGCGAGCTCCGCGCCCATGGCGCGGTCCCGGGCGTCGAACGGCTCGCTGCCGCGCACCCGGGAGAACAGCGCGAGGCCGAGCACGGTCTCCCGGGCCACCAGCGGCACCACCAGGGTGGAGTGCACGCCGGGGCCGACGCCGACCCGGCGGAGCAGCTCGGGGGAGGCGGCCTGGGCCGGGGTGGTGGCCTGGGCCGGGGTGGTGGCCGGCAGCCGGCCGGCGAGCAGGGGGTCGGCGGCCGGGGCGGCGGGTGGCTGGTCCGGGGCGTACCCGAGGTCCGGGGACGGGCGGACGGCGGCCGAGGGGTGGTCGAAGGAGAGCCGGGTGGCGCGGCCGGTGCGCAGCGCCCGCCCGAAGGCCGAGCCGGGCGGGTAGCAGAGCGTGCCTCCGGCCTCCACCGAGCGCGGGCCGTCGTCGTCGCGGGCCACGCCGGGGTGGCCGATCGGGCCGAGGGCGGACGCCTCGGCCATGCGGCGCAGCGTGGCGGAGCCGTCGGCCCGCTCCGCCTCGGTCACCTCGCCGCCGACCAGCAGGGCCTCGTACAGGTCCACGGCGGCGATGTCGCAGAACTGCGGGACGGCCACGTCGAGCAGCTCGCGGGCGGTGGTCTCCAGGTCCAGGGTGCTGCCGATGTGCCGGCCGGCCTCGTTGAGCAGGGCGAGGTTGCGGCGGGCGGAGTCGGCCTCGCGTTCGGCGGGTTGCCGCCCCGGCAGGTCGTTGATCAGGGCGGCGACGCCGATCGGGCGGTCGCTGGCGGCGTCCAGCCGGTACAGCGAGACGGCGTAGCGGCGGGTGATGCCGGCGGGGGCGGCGGCCCGGCCGGTGCCGGGGGCGACCGGCATGCTGACCGGCATGTCCAGCACCGGGGTGCCGGACTTGGCGACCTGGCGCAGCGCCACCTCGACGCGGTCCACCTCGAAGGGGGCCAGCAGGTCGCGCACGGCGCGGCCGACGTGCGCGGCGGCGGGGACGCCGGTGATCTCGGCGAAGCGCTCGTTCACCCGGACCAGCCGCAGCTGCGGGTCGATGATGGCGAAGCCGATGGGCGCCTGGCCGAACAGGGCGTTGGTGGCGACCAGGTCGGTCTCCACCCGGCGCAGCGTGGTGACGTCCAGGGCGACGCAGACGGCCGAGCCGTCGCCGGCCGCGTTCTGCGCGGGCATCAGGTACAGCTCGGCCACGCCCTCGGCGCCGGAGGCGTCGCGGTAGGGGGCGGTGCCGATCCAGCCGGCACCGGCGCGGGCCTCGGCGACGCGTTCGCGGGCGCGCTGGCGCAGCTCGGCGGGGACGAAGGTGGCGACCGGGTCCCGGCCGAGCACCTCCTCGGCCTTGGCGCCGAACAGTTCGGCGGCGCGGTCGCTCCAGTGCTCGATGCGGCCGTCGGTGTCGAGGGCGAAGGAGGCCATCCGGACGTGGTCGTAGAGCGTGCCGGGGCCGCTGTGGCCCCACAGCGAGGCGCGGGTGATCAGGTCGCCGTCGGTGCTGACGGTCGGGCCGAGGAGGGCGTCGGCGGTGGTGGCGGGCTGCCCGGCGTCAGGGCCGGTGGCCGCGCCCAATCTGGCCACCTGTGCGGGGCCGGCGCCGGGGCCGGTGTGGTTGCCCGAGCCGGTTTCGTTGCCCGGGCCGGCGGCCGCGCCGGTGCTCCCGGCGCGGATCTCGCCGCCGCCCTGGGCGGCCGCCCCCTCCGGGCGCGACGACTGTGGGCGCGTCACCCGGTCCGCGGAGTGCGGCTGTGCCCGTCCGGCGGTCCCCCTGGGGCGGGCCGCGGACGACGCGGCGGCCGGGCCGGGCGCACGCCCGGTCCCACTCGGCGGGGTTCGCCGCACGGACTCCTCGCTCAACGCTCCGTCCCTTCTGGCCGCCAGTGTCCGCCGTCGCCTCGACGGGCACTGCCGTCCACCACGACGTGTCCGGTCGCTGTCGAGTATTCATCATTCACCGCGCGGCGCACAGGGATGACGGGAACCGATCGATTCCGGCCCGCGTCGGGCGGCCCGGCGCGGCCGCCGCCGTCGCCGCGGCGCACCGGTGGCGTGGACGCCCGGTCGGCGGCGGGGTGCCGGGCCGGGCCGGCCGCCTCTGCGGCGGCCCGCCGCGCGGCCGGAGGGGCCGTCAGCGCGCGCCGCGCCGGATGCGGCGTGCCAGGTCGGACGGGGGTTCGGCACGGCCGGGCGGTGGCCCGGGGGGCGGTCGGCTGGCCGGCCGGGGGCGCTCCCGGGCCCCCGGGTGGCGGCCCGACGCGCCGCGCCGTCACCGCTTCGCGGCCACTTCGTGACCGTTCCGTCGCCGCGGCGAGTCCGCGTCGTGGCTGGCCCGTTTCCCGACCGTGGCCGCCTCGGCACCCTTCGTGCCGCGCCGGGTGCGGGCCGTTGCGCCCGGCGTGCCTCGCTGCGCCGCCCCGCGCCCGGCGTGCCACGTGGACCTCCCGGGCCGTACCGCCCCGCACGGCCCGGCCGGGGTCCGACGCCGTCGGGCGTCCATCGACCACCGGTGGGCCGGCTCCGTGGGCCGGGCCCGTGGGCGGCCGTGGGGCCCTGGATCCCCCGGATCGCCGCGGGATGCCGCTGGGCGTCCCGGGTCGGTCTAACGGCGTGGCATGTCCAGTTCGAACCAGACCACCTTGCCGGCCCCGCTGAACCGGGTCCCCCAGGCACGGGAGAGCGCGGCGACCAGCTGGATGCCCCGGCCGCCCTCGTCGCGCTCGGAGGTGGCGCGTTCCCGGGGCGGGTCCGGCAGCGGGTCGCCGACTTCCACCAGCAGCGTCCGGCCGCGCCGCATCCGCAGCAGGATCGGACTGCCGGCGTACCGCAGCGCGTTGGTGACCAGTTCGCTGACCAGCAGTTCGGCGGTCTCCAGCAGGACGGTCAGCCGCCACTCGACCAGGGTGTCCCGCACCAGCCGGCGCGCGCGGCCGACCACCCGGGGCTCCACGACGAGGGTCCAGCTGGCCATGGCGTGCTCGGGCAGGCCGCCGACCCGGGCGATCAGCAGCGCGGTGTCGTCGTTCGGCTGGTGGCCGGGGCGCAGCGAGGTGAGCACGGTCTCGCAGGCCTGCTCGATGGACTCGTAGGGGCGCTCCAGGCAGTCCCGCAGTCGCCGCACCCCGGTGACCAGGTCCTCGCCGCGGGTCTCCACCAGGCCGTCGGTGTAGAGCACCAGCCAGCTGCCGTCCGCCAGCTCGATCTCCTCGGAGACGAACCGGACGCCGCCGACGCCCAGCGGCACGCCCGCCGGCGTGGTCACCTCCCGGGTGGTCGGGTGGCTCGTCCCCTCCGGGGCGGGTCCGCACGGGGTGGCCCCTCCGGCCGCTCCGGCCCCTCCGGCCACTCCGGCCACTCCGGCCGCCTCGCCGCCGGCCGCCGCCGGCCCGGGCCCTCCCGCCGTTCCGGCCCGGTCGGTCGGCCCGGCCCGGTCGGTCGTTCCGGGGCGCGGTCCGAGATCGGACTCGGACCGGGCTGCGGATCCGGGCGTCGCCGGGCCGAAGCCGCCGGGCCAGGCGTCCTCCCAGTCGGCCACGGAGCGCTGGGTCGGCTGGCCCTCGACGATGATCGGCGGCATGTGGCCGGCCCGGGCCATGGTGCACCGCCGGGTGGCCGGGTCGTAGACGGCGTAGAGGCAGGTGGCGAGCAGCGCCTCGTCCGGCGACAGGGCCAGGTCGTCGACGAGTCCGTGCACGTGGCGCAGCACCTCGTCGGGCGGCAGGTCCAGCCCGGCCAGCGTGCGCACGGCCGTCCGCAGCCGCCCCATGGTGGCGGCGGCGCGCAGGCCGTGACCGGTGACGTCGCCGACCACCAGCGCCACCCGTCCGCCCGGCAGCTCGATGACGTCGAACCAGTCGCCGCCGGCCTCGGCGCCGACGGCGGCCGGCACGTAGCGGTAGGCGATCTCCATGCCCATCGGCTGCGGCACGGCCTGCGGCAGCAGGCTGCGCTGCAGGGTGAGCGCGGTGTCCCGCTCGCGCGCGTACAGGCGGGCGTTGTCCAGGGCGGTGGCGGCGCGGTCGGCGACCTCCATCGCGAAGGCCACGTCGTCCTCGTCCAGGTGGCGCCGCCCCCGGGAGCGGCCGACCAGCAGCACCCCGAGCACGCTGCCGCGCACCCGCAGGGGCAGCACGGCCATGGAGTCGACCTCGTGCCGGTGGGCGTAGTCCGCGCGGGCGCTGAAGTCCCCGAAGTCCCGCACGACGTTGTCCACGCCGTGCAGCACCTCGGGGCGGGCGCCGAGCATGGTGCGGGAGAACGGGCCGTCGTCCTCCAGCATCTGCCAGACGGCGAGGTCGCGCCGCTCCTCGGGGGTGACCCGGATGACGGAGGCGGCGCCGTACTGGATCAGCCGCACACCGGGGTCGGGCCGCTCGGGGAGGTCCCCGCCGGCCGGGACGCTGGGGTAGAGCAGCACCTCGGTGTGGTCGGCGAGCGCCGGGACGAGGGCGGAGGCCAGCTCCTGGGCGATCCGGCGGCCGTCGAGCAGGTCGCTGATCCGCGCCCCGATCTGGTTGAGCAGGGCGAGCCGGCGCCGGGCCGCCTCCACCCGCTGGATCGCCCGCTGGCGTTCGGTGACGTCCAGGATCAGCGCGGACACGCCGATCGGACGGCCGTGCTGGTCGTCGATGCGGTGGTAGGAGACGGAGCGGTACTCGCCGCCCCGGTGGGCGGCGGCCCCCTCGGTGATGTGGTCGACGACCGGTTCACCGGTGCGCACCACCTGGGCCTGGAGTGCCTGCAGTCGGCGGGACTGCGGGGTGTCGCCGACCACCTCGCTGAGCGTGCGGCCGATGTGGTCCTCCACCGGCGCGCCGGTGAGGTCGGCCATCGCCCGGTTGAGCGAGATGAAGCGCAGGTCGGTGTCGTAGAAGCCGATGGCGACCGGCGACGACTCGATCAGGCCGTCGCGCAGGGCGAGGTCGTGTTCGACCCGGCGCAGGGCGGCGGCCTCGGCGAAGGCGGCGAGCAGCAGCGGGCTGCCGTCGCCGTCCTCCAGGAGGGACACCCGGGACTCGATGAGGACCACCCGGCCGTCGCGGTGCAGCATGGGGAAGGTGCCGCTCCAGTGGCCGGTGCGCAGGATGAGGTCCTGGAGCTCGCCGCCCTGCTCGGGGCCGATGGTGACGGGGATGAGTTCGGTGATCCTGCGGCCGATCATCAGCGGCGCCGGCCAGCCGAGGAGGTCCTCGGCCGCCCGGCTCCACAGCACCACCCGGCCTCGGGGGTCGCAGACCACGACGGCGAAGTTCACGAAGCTGAACAGGCTGGACTGGCTCTCCGGGTGGGTCTCCAGCGCCCACCCCTGGCCCCCTTCCCGCCGGGATTCGGCGGCCGGGTCGGGGGCCGGGGCCGGTCCGGGCGTGGGGTCGGCCCCCGCGTGCGCCGGGGCGGTTTCCGTGGAGTCGGGCGCCGTCGCGGGGACGGGCGCCGTCGCGGGGCGGTCCGGATCCGGGCTGGTCGGCTCGTCCATCGACCGTGCCCCTTTCCGCCTCCGCCTCGTGGTACCGGGCCCGCCGGCCATCCTCGCGCCGGTCGTCCCGCGACGAGGTCCGATCCGGAGCGTCCGGAACCGCTCGGCGCCGCCCGCCGTCCCTCCGCTCGCCTTCCAGGATGTACTGATTTACCTGTTTTATTACAGTTCGGGGCGAAATACCGAGTCGAACGGCGCGCGGGCGTGCTCCGGGGCACCCAGTTCGGCGAGCAGCAGCCGCACCGGCTCGACGTCCTGCGGCAGCCAGGCGAGGAGGGGCACCTCGGCCGGCTCCAGCCAGCGCACCTCGCTGTGGTCCTCCAGCGGCTCCGGCTCGCCGGCCAGCAGCTCCACCGTCCACACGTGCAGCACCAGGCCGGCCCGGATGGGCCAGGCGCCGGGCAGGCGGCGCAGCGGGCGCACCAGCACGCCCAGTTCCTCGCGCAACTCCCGCACCAGCGCCTGCTCGGGCAGCTCGTCCGGCTCCACCTTGCCGCCGGGCAGCTCCCAGCCACCGGCGAGCGCGGCCGGCGCGCTGCGGCGGGCGGCCAGCAACCGGCCACCGCGCAGCAGGGCCCCCGCCACCACCACACGGGCTGCCGGCGCCGCCGGCGGGCTGACCTCGGGACCGGTCCGATGTTCAGGCATGCCCGCCAGCCTAGGCGGTGCCCTCACCCGCCCCGACGGGCGCACACAGCTGTCATGTCTCTGTCGCTACTTTTTCGATCTTGGCCGGATCTGATCGGTCCCGGCCGCCCGAGGGTCCCGGCTGGCCGGAGCCCTCCCGGCCACGACGTCACGGCCACGACGTCTCGGTGCGCGGCACCACCACCAGCTCCGGCACCACGCTGGTGGCCGGCACCGAGAGGGCGAACAGCACGGTCTCCGCCACGATGGCCGGGTCCTGCAGCTTGGAGGTGTCCGCGTCCGGGAAGCGCTCGGTCACGAACGGCGTCTCCATGCCGCCGGCGATCACCCCGGTGACCCCGACGCCGACGCAGTCCCGCTGCGCCTCCTGGAACAGCGTGTGGGTGAAGGCGCGCAGGCCCGTCTTGCTGGCGGCGTAGGGACCGGCCTCGGTCCAGGTGCGGTTCGCCGCCGTGGACAGGATGTTCACGATGTGGCCGCCGCCCGCGCGGACCATCCGCCGGTACACCTCCAGACACAGGTGCACCGGCCCGAGGAGGTTCGTGGTGATCACGAAGCCCGCCTCCTCGGCCGTGAGGTGCTCGATCGGCTTGGAGACGTCCACCCCCGCGTTGTTCACCAGGACGTCCACCGCGCCGGCCTCCTCGTGGACCTCCCGCACGATGCGGGCCACCTCCCCGGCGTCCCGGATGTCGGCGTGCACGGGGTGCGCCCGGGCGCCGTCGTCCACCAGCTCCCGGCAGAGCTTCTCCGCCTGCTCACGGCGGACGTCCAGCACCCACAGGGCCGCGCCGGCGGCGGCCAGCCGACGGCAGATCGCCGCCCCCAGGCCGCGCGCACCCCCCGTCACCAGCGCCGTCCTGCCGGCCAGGTTGAGCCGCACCGTGCTCTCCACGCGCCCGCTCCTCTCCCGTGTCTGCCATCCCGACTGCTGGCCGACACGGGTAACCCTCCCGGCGCCGTCCATGCGTACCCGCCCCCCGATCACCACGAACGGCCCACCAGGCCCCCGGACTCCACCCCCTCCCCGGCCCCGACCCGCCCCGCTCCCGTCCCGCCCCGCCCCCCCGGACCGCCGCACCGCCCCCTCCCCCATCCAGGCGCAGCTCTCCCGGAATCCGTCCATGCCCATGCAATCCATCAGGAATCCATGGCCCCCGCCCGACGAGTTATCCACAGGCGCGATTTGGGGGGCTGCGGCACGCCGAGAAACCGTGGAATCGTAGAAATAGGGGGTCCCCCTGGGCTCCCTTATCGGCATGTGCGCGCCAAACAGCCCGGCTCCCCTACCCCACGTCCACCCGGTACGGGTCGTGCTCGGTCAGCAGCTTGTCCAGGCGTGCCTGGTCGACGCGGGTGGAGACCTGGCTCTCCTCCTGGCGGTCCCGGACGCACTTGGCCAGCGTGAACGAGGAGGTCACCAGGTACAGCGCCCCCAGTCCGAGGAAGGCGCGGACCCATGCGTCCACCGGCAGGTAGGCGACCCCGATGGCGACGGCGAGGCCGGAGACGATGAAGGAGGCGACCGCCTGCGCGAAGTAGGCCGTCGTCGTGCGGGAACTCGGTATCGGTGCGCTCATACCGGCATGGTCACCGCCCCCGCCGCCCCGCGCATGAGTACGGATACTCAACTCCGCCCCACCCGCGCAGCCACCTCCGGCGGTGGCCCGTCGGGACCACCCCGGCGCGAAATCGCCTGGCCCGCGAACGATCTCGTGGTCCAGCCCTCCGCGAGTCACTACGGTCGAGCCATGACCGCACTGCCCGACTGGATGCGCCCGCCGCGCGCCGAAGGCTGGTTCGCGGAGGATCTGGACCGCCTTCCCGAGGCGCCCCGCCACACGGAACTGATCGACGGAGCCCTCGTCTTCAGGCTGTCCCCGCAGCGGTCGTGGCACGGCCGGCTGGTCACCGGGCTGACGGTCGCCCTCATGGAGCGGGCTCCCGCCGACGTCAGGGTCGGCCGCGAGATGACGATCAAACTCGACGAGCGCAACCGGCCAGAGCCGGATCTTCTGGTGACGACGGCCGACTTCGACAGCGTCCGCACCTGGTTCGGACCGGACGAGGTCCGCCTCGTCGTCGAGGTGGTCTCCCCCGAGTCCGCCCACCGGGACCGCACCGTCAAGCTCCGCAAGTACGCGGAAGCCGGTATCCCGCACTACTGGTGCATCGAAGACGAGGACGGCTCGCCCGTGGTCCACGTCTACGAGCTCGACGAACCGACCCGCGCCTACGCGCCCGCCGGAATCTTCCGGGGGTCGCTCCGGCGCCCGGTGCCCTTCGAGATCAGCCTCGACCTCGACAAGCTCACCCCGCCCCGCAGAACCTGAGAGCCGGCACCGACTCGGCACGCGAACGCGGAAGGGGCCATGTTCCCTGGAGCACGGAGCACGGCCTCTTCCGATCCACACGTTCGCCGGTTCAGCGACAGGGTGTCACCTGGTCCGCTCAGACGTTGAAGGAGGGATGTCTAACACGGAGCCGTCACCTGCGCACACGTGGACGTGACGTAGAAGTCCAGCACCGTCCCCACAAGGGAGTGCGATCCCAGCACTACACGACCCTGAGGCTCCTCGGCTTTGGAGGACGTACGCCCAAACTGGGACCGCCCGCCATCCCTCCCTGATACCCAAGGCTGTTCCTGTGCTTCTTCTGGACCTTCCTCATCAGCCTCTACGCCTTCGAGAAGGGCACCGAAGCGTCTGGATGATGGCTAAGCCTCAGCCCGCCACCCTCGGCACTCCACCCTTGCGGCCGATGTTGAAGGCGATCCGGTACACGTCTGGCAGGTCGATGCGTCCGTCGCGGCGGCGGCGCATCACGCCGAGGGCGATCAGTTCCTCGATCAGGCGGTCCGGGTCGTCCGGATAGCGGGGGCCGGTGCGGACGACAGTGTCCTCCTCGCCCCCGACGTCATACCTCTCCGCCTCCTCGCGCAGGAGGTCGGTCAGCCGTGCATCGCGCCACAGCTGCGTGACCATGTCCTGATCAATAGGGACTTGTCGGCCGGCCAGCGGATCAACAGCCAAGCGCACCCACGGCATGTCCTCGCCGACCTCCCGCACCCGGGTCTCGGAGGCGATCTGCACCCCTCGGCGGATGCCCTCGTGGTGTAGGGCGTACTCATGGCCCGCGTATGTACCACGCGTCTCAGCGACCGCCTTGTTCAAGGCACTGAGGAAGCTGCGCGGGCTGACCTGCTCAACACCGTCCATCAGATGGTTGGGCAGCCAAGTGTAGGTATTGCCCTTGCGGTAGTTAGCACCCATGTAAGGGCCGGCGATCCGCGCGAACTGCTCAGCCTGATAGCGTTCATCGCCCCTGAGCAGCGCGGGCGGAATGTGGCGGCGGCCGAAGGCGTCGGTTTCCCAACCGTCCGTGAGACCACGGAAGCGTTCTGCATACTCACTGTCGTGGTTGCCCATGTAGTGAAAGAGCAGTCCGTACAGGTTGGCATTGGACCAGGTCAGACTGGCGGCGTTGGCCGTCAGCTTGGAGGCGTCGGGGAATTGGAGGAGCGCGCCGTCGAACATGTCGGGGCGGATGAACACCTTGCAGCGGATGTTACGCGTGCCTAGGCGCATAGCAAGAGCGAGTTCCAAGATGCCGCCGACAAGGCGGTCGGCCTGGGCACGAACCCGGTGGAGATGCTCCAGAGCATCGAAGATCACCAGGTGGGTGATGCCGTCCTGCTGCGCCGCCCGATCAGCCTGTTGCACCGTGCGTTCCGCCGCGCCAGGGTTGCTGCGGACCCAGGCGACGCGGTCGCGCCAATCCGGAAGATCGCGCAGCTCGGACTGGCCGAGGGCCGTCAGCAGCACGGCGTACCACAGGTCGTAGGGCCGCACGCGCTCCTCCACTAGCTGCCGAAGGACGCCCGTGCCTGGGTACAGTTCCGGCTCGACGGCCGCCCCGTACCCGGGGGAGACGGTGAGCCGGCGCAGCCGATCGATGCTGTACTCCTCGGCGGCGACCTGCCGCAGAGTCTCATCGAGTAGCGAGCGATACCAGAAAGTCTTGCCTACGCCTCGCCCGCCGCGTACCACGGTGCTGTCGACGTAGAGCGCCACACGGTGGCTGTCCGGAGTGAACAAGGTGTGCAGGTTCGGAAGGAGCGTGTCGGCGTCCGTCGCCTCGGGCAGCGCTGCCGAAAGCAGCTCGCGGTATTCCTCTGCGCCCATTGCGGTCGTCATCAGGGTCCTTCGTCGCTCTGCGGGTCGGCAGTGATCAAGAGTGTTGCGGTGGTCAGGAAGTCACGGTAGGCGGCACGCACGAAGGCGCGGTCCTGCCAGCCGGGCGCGCTGTCCGCATCCAGGCCCACCAGGCCGGGCTCGAACAGGATGGGGATCGGGTGGTGCGGGGCCGAATCGTCCTCCAGCGACGGGGAGAAGGCTCCGGGAATAAGCCGACCGGTCTCCGGCTCCGGCACGTCGTCGTCGTACAGGAGCGAGAAGCACTCCCAGGAGTGTTCGCGGAACGACTCCAGATAGGCGCTCATAGGGCGCTGCGGCGAGTCCGGGACCATGGAGGCGACCATGCGGAGTTTTTCCCGAATCGCACGGGCCTGCCCGGAGGAATGCCAGGCCGCGAACAGGTCTCCGTATCCACCCCAGGTCTGGCTGTTGTCCGCGCCGAAAAGCAGGGCGAGGTCACAGAGTCGAGAGATAGTGACAGCGGCGATGTCATGGATCCCAGCCCGACTGTCGAGGAGGACCACATCGGGACGGCGGCCGCTCTCACCCTCCCAGGCTACGGCGTCCTCGCAGGTACGAACCGCGGCAGCCAGGCGGTCAGCGAAGTCCATGCCGGGAATATCGGCATACACCCTGTTGAGCTTGTCGACATAGGAGTAAGGGCATTCGTCGGTGCCCCGGCCGCGTGCCGGGGCCACCCATAGCTCCCCCCAGCCACCACGAGGTGCGTACCCGCTCGGGGCCACCAATTCCAGTCCGTCCGCGTTGCCCACGGCGGCCTCGACGAGTTGGTCGACGATGCCGTGTCGGGGCAGGCGCGCCCCGGCGGCCAGGAGAGGGCCAGCGCCCGGAGACTCCAGATCTAGGTCCACAACGAGGACGACATGTCCCCGGTCGGCGAGGTGACGGGCGAGGACAGCGGTAGCCGTGGTCCGACCGACGCCACCCTTGAATCCGTACAAGGCGGTGCGGTGGGTGCGCGAGCCGTCCCTCTCGGCAGTTGGAGTGGACACCTGGGCCCAGTCCTCCCCCACCACGGTGTTGTCCAGCAGACGGACACTGCCGTAGCCACCGGCTGGTACGCGCCGCGGGGCCGGCTGGGCACGCTCGGAGCCGAGCAGGGCGTCGGCCGAAAACAGCCCCGAGGCACGAAGCAGAGGCCTGTCAGCGGCGTACCGCTGCAGGTCTGAGGTGAGCCGTTCACTCCAAGCGAGCACCCGGTCAGCCGGCACATCCCTCTCGCGGTCGTCGACCACGAGCGCGAAACGGCCCAACACATCCCGTACGAGCAGCACCTCCATGCCTTCGGCAGCCACGTCGTAGGCGATGGCCAGGGCACGGGGGCGGGCGTCGTCGAACCGGACCGGGGCAGGAGGCAGATTCACTGGAGCCTTCCGGTGATCAGGGCCTGCTCGTGCAGGACGAGGATCTCTTGCGCCACGGTACGCCGCTGCAACACATCGGCTTCGACAACTCCGGCCCCGTCGAGGTAACGCTGGTCGACTGACCACGAGTCGAAGGCAGTGAGGTTCCCCAGTGCGGCCGACAACCGTGCCGCGGACCGCCCATGCGTCAGCAGAGCGACATCGGCCGCGACCCACGGCAAATGGCCGTACTCATGGCTCACTCTGCCCGTGATCGGATCCGGCACCCAGGGTTTCACTGCAGGCTTCCCCTGCTTCTTGGGGGCCATGGTGGCGACCGTGAACCTGAGCAACAGACTCTTCAGGGCGCACTCCACCGCGAAGCCGAAGTGGTAATCGGCGTTAGGCAGGCGGCCGCCGTCCTGGAGGTAGATAGCGTCCCTGTAGTGCCGACCGGCGGCATGAGCATAGTGGTGCTCAGCCGAAGCCGTTGACGAAGATCCCGATGATGTTCCTGAAGTCCCCGACACCCAAGGGATCATAGGACGAGGCGGGACACACCAGGGGTCCGACTCCGAAGAGTCGGACCCCACATCTCACTACGGTTTGTCACGCCGCCGACGTGGTGCCACCTCGTCCGCTCAGACGTTGAAGCGGAACTCGACGACGTCGCCGTCCTGCATCACGTAGTCCTTGCCCTCCATGCGGGCCTTGCCCTGGGCGCGGGCCTCGGTGACGGAGCCGGCGGCGACGAGGTCGTCGAAGGAGATGACCTCGGCCTTGATGAAGCCCTTCTGGAAGTCGGTGTGGATGACGCCGGCGGCCTCCGGGGCGGTGGCGCCCTTGCGGATGGTCCAGGCGCGGGACTCCTTGGGGCCGGCGGTGAGGTAGGTCTGCAGGCCGAGGGTGTTGAAGCCGACGCGGGCGAGCTGGTCGAGGCCGGACTCGGCCTGGCCCATCGACTGCAGCAGTTCCAGGGCCTCCTCGGCGTCCAGCTCGATCAGCTCGGACTCGATCTTGGCGTTGAGGAAGATCGCCTCGGCGGGGGCGACCAGGGCGCGCAGGTTGTCCTTGACGGCCTCGTCGACCAGCTCGTCCTCGTCGACGTTGAAGACGTAGAGGAAGGGCTTGGCGGTCAGCAGGTGGAGCTCGCGCAGCGGCTCGGGGTCCAGGCCGGCGGAGAAGACCGTCCGGCCCTCCTCCAGGACCTTCTGGGCCTCCTCGACGGCGGCGAGGACGGCCTGCTTGTCCTTGACCAGTCGCGCCTCCTTGGTCAGGCGCGGCAGGACCTTCTCGATGGTCTGGAGGTCGGCGAGGATCAGCTCGGTGTTGATCGTCTCGATGTCGTCCTTGGGGGAGACCTTGCCGTCCACGTGGACCACGTCGGGGTCCTCGAAGGCCCGGATCACCTGGCAGATGGCGTCGGACTCGCGGATGTTCGCCAGGAACTTGTTGCCCAGGCCCTGGCCCTCCGAGGCGCCGCGCACGATGCCGGCGATGTCCACGAAGCTCACGGTGGCCGGCACGGTGCGCTCCGAGGAGAAGATCTCGGCCAGCTTCACCAGGCGGGCGTCGGGCACGCCGACGACGCCGACGTTCGGCTCGATGGTCGCGAACGGGTAGTTCGCCGCCAGCACGTCGTTCTTGGTCAGCGCGTTGAAGAGGGTGGACTTGCCCACGTTGGGCAGGCCGACGATTCCGATGGTGAGCGACACGTGGCGACTTCCCGTGGTCAGTGACGGCGCGGAGGTGGCCTTCGCCGACGCGGCGGCCAGGGCCGACCGTCAAGTCTACGACTTCGCCCGGGGCATCCCCGCGCTCCGCGCGGCCGACCGGAGGCGGGACGGGGGCGGCCGTCCGGGCCGAAGATCCGGTGAGGATCTTTGCCGACAATTCGGGTGACGCCCGGGCCTGTCGTGTCGCGCCGTCGCGGGTGGCCGGGACGGGGAACGTACGTTGGGGGCGTGGAGCAACGACGTACCGCCGGACGTGAGACCGCATCCATCCCCCCGATGCCGCCGCCCCCCGAGAGCCTGGTTGCTCGGCCCGCGCGAGGGCCGCGGGGCGTGCGGCAGGCGCAGGGTGCCCTGCCGCGGCCGTCGGGGGCTTCCGCGGCCATGCTGGCGCGCCCGCGGCGGCGGGCGGAGAACGCGGCGGGGGAGGCCGGCCCGCGGGAGCGTGCCGGCAAGGGGGGAGCCAAGGGGGGAGCGGGGATGGAGTCGCGCGGCGGGGGCACGGGGGGCGGTCGGCGGCCGGTGGGTCAGCGGCCGGCGGGGGGACGGCGGCCGGCGCCGGTGCGGCTGACGCCGTCCGGTGTCGGCGTGCTGCTCGTGCTGGTGTCGGTGGGCGCGGCCTGGCTGGACCGGCTGGTGTTCGACGGGCCCGGGGTGCTCTTCGGGCTGGTGTTCGTGCTGACCAGCGCCTGGTGCGCGGCGCGGGTGCGGGACGCGGACCTGGCCGCCGCGCCGATCGCGGCGCCGCTGGCCTTCGCCCTGGCCCTGGTGGCTACCTCGGGCGGCGCTGGCCTGGCCGGGCGGGTGCTGGCCCTGGTGAGCGCGCTGAGCGAGCTGGCGGGCTGGCTGTACGGGGGCACGGCGGTGTGCGTGCTGCTGGCGCTGCTGCGCCGGCGCGCGCTGCGGGTGGCGGCCCGCAGGGCGGCTCAGGCACAGGCGCACGCCCAGGCGCAGACCCATGCGGCCCAGTCGGGCGGGGCGCGCGGGGGGCGGCGGCAGGCCTGAGGGTCGGGGCCCGGGGGTCGGGGGCCTGGTGGTCAGGTTCCGGGCCCGGTGGTCAGGTTCCGGGGGTAGGGGCCTGGGGGCCGGCGCCCCTGGGGTCAGGGGCGACGACGCGGCGGGCGGTGTGGCGGGGGGTGCGGTGGGGCGGGCCTGGGTGTGGACCCGCCCGCGGACCGCCACGGGGGCGGAACGTTACTCGGCGCTGCGCTGGGCGCTGGCGGCCGCCATGGCGGCGCCGACGATTCCGGCGTTGTTGCGCAGGTCGGCGGGGACGATCTCCGCCTGGATGCCCTTGAGCAGCGGGATGAACTTGTCCCACTTCCGGCTGATGCCGCCCCCGATGATGATCCGGGTCGGGGAGAACAGCATCTCGACGTGCTGCAGGTAGCGCTCCACGCGCTCCGCCCACTCGGGGTAGCTGAGCTCCTCGTTGTCCTTGACCGCGGAGGAGGCCCGCTTCTCGGCGTCGTAGCCGTCCAGCTCCAGGTGGCCGAGCTCGGTGTTGGGGACGAGGGTGCCGTCCACGAAGAGCGCCGAGCCGATGCCGGTGCCGAAGGTGAGCATCAGGGCGAGGCCGCGGTGGCCCTTGCCCGCGCCGAAGGCCATCTCGGCGACGCCGGCGGCGTCCGCGTCGTTGAGCATGGTGACGGGCAGGTCGATGGTCTTGGAGAAGGTCTCCGCGGCGTGGAAGCCGATCCACGACTTGTCGACGTTGGCCGCCGAGCGGGTCACCCCGTCCACCACGACGCCGGGGAAGGTGATGCCGACCGGGCCGGTCCACTCGAAGTGCTCCACGACCTGGCGGACCGCGTCCGTGACCGCCTCCGGCGTGGAGGGCTTGGGGGTCAGGACCTTGAAGCGCTCGGTGATCAGGTCGCCACGGTCGAGATCGACCGGCGCGCCCTTGATGCCGGACCCGCCGATGTCGATGCCGAGTACGTTCACCTTTGCCCCTTGTAAGCCAGTTGCCGGATGAGTGTGCGAGGAAAATCTACGTCTTTAACGCATGATGCGACACCCCCGGTCGCAGTTTCCAAGAAGTAAACGCACGGTTTATCCGCTATGTCCGGCTTCACCGAGGCCTACCCCGTGGGATCCGGAACACACGACGGCCCGCCGGCAGAATACCGACGGGCCGTCATCTCAACTGGCGAGCCAGAACGTGATCTTGGAAAAGGCGGGGAGATTCCCCCGCCAGGGGCGAAGGTTCGCTCAGCCGACCGGTTCGGCCGCGCGCAGGTCGCGGCGGAGCTCCTTGGGCAGCGAGAACTGAAGGCGCTCCTCCGCGGAGGTCACCACCTCCACCTGCCCGAAGCCGTGCTCGGCGAGGTACCGCAGCACGCCGTCGACCAGCACCTCGGGGACGGAGGCGCCGCTGGTCACGCCGACCGTGCCGACGCCCTCCAGCCAGGACTCCTCGATCTCCTCCGCGCCGTCGACCAGGTGCGAGGCGCCGGCGCCGGCCTCCAGGGCCACCTCGGCCAGCCGGACCGAGTTGGAGGAGTTGCGCGAGCCCACCACGATCACCAGGTCGGACTCGGCCGCGATCTGCTTCACGGCCACCTGGCGGTTCTGCGTCGCGTAGCAGATGTCGTCGCTCGGAGGGTCGATGAGCAGGGGGAACTTCTGCTTCAGCCGGTCGACGGTGGCGTTGGTCTCGTCGACCGACAGCGTGGTCTGGGAGAGCCAGACGACCTTGGAGGGGTCGCGCACCTCGACGTTCTCCACGTCGTCCGGGCCGTCGACCAGGGTGATGTGCTCGGGGGCCTCGCCGGAGGTGCCGATGACCTCCTCGTGGCCCTCGTGGCCGATCAGCAGGATGTCGTAGTCCTCCC
Organism: Allostreptomyces psammosilenae; assembly: GCF_013407765.1. Classification (GTDB taxonomy): domain Bacteria; phylum Actinomycetota; class Actinomycetes; order Streptomycetales; family Streptomycetaceae; genus Allostreptomyces; species Allostreptomyces psammosilenae. The sequence goes on along the minus strand of NZ_JACBZD010000002.1, from coordinate 667,241 downwards.
TGGCGAACCGCTTGGCCTCGTTGTGCACCTTGGTGACCAGCGGGCAGGTGGCGTCGATGGTGCGGAGGTTCCGCGCGGCGGCCTCCTCGTGCACGATCGGGGCGACGCCGTGGGCGGAGAAGATCACGATGGCGCCCTCGGGCACCTCCTCCGTCTCGTCGACGAAGATCGCGCCCTTCTCGCGGAGCGTGGCCACCACGTACTTGTTGTGCACGATCTCCTTGCGGACGTAGATCGGCGGGCCGTAGAGGGCCAGCGCCTTCTCCACGGTGATGACGGCACGGTCCACCCCCGCGCAGTAACCACGGGGGGCGGCGAGCAGGACGCGACGCGTGGAAGACATGCGTCCCATCGTACGGGTGGAGGCCCCTTCGCCGCGGCGGACGGCGTGGCGCCCCATCCCACGCACCCCAGCGCCCCGCTCGCGCCCGCGCACCCCAGCGCCCCGCTCACCCCCGCGCACCCCGCGGCCCGCACCCCGCTCGCCCGGCGGCCCGCGCGGCCGAAGCCGCCGCCGGCCGTCCGAGGGGCGGGCTACGCTCGGCGCCATGGCACTTGAGACCTCGGCGGAGCACCCCATCCGGGTCGGACGGGTCAGCGAGCTGATCGGGCAGTGGATCGACCGGCTCGGCGCGGTCTGGGTGGAGGGGCAGGTCACCCAGGTCAGCCGCCGCCCCGGCGCCTCCATGGTCTTCATGACGCTGCGCGACACCTCGGCCGACGTCTCCATCACGGTGACCTGCTACCGGGAGATCTTCGACGGCGTCGCCGACTCGGTGGAGCAGGGCGCCCGGGTCATCGTGCACGCCAAGCCGGAGTGGTACCGGGCGCGGGGGCAGCTCTCGCTGCGCGCCGTGGAGATCCGCCTGGTCGGCATCGGGGAACTCCTGGCCCGCCTGGAGCGGCTGCGCCGGACGCTGGCCGCCGAGGGCCTGTTCGCCGCCGAGCGCAAGCGCCCGCTGCCGTTCCTGCCCGGCGTGGTGGGCCTGGTCTGCGGACGGGCCTCGGCCGCCGAGCGGGACGTGCTGGAGAACGCCCGCAAGCGCTGGCCGGCGGTGCGCTTCGAGGTGCGCAACGTGGCCGTGCAGGGCGTGCACGCCGTGCCGCAGGTGATCGCCGCCGTGCGGGAGCTGGACGCGCTGGAGGCGGTGGAGGTGATCATCGTGGCGCGCGGCGGGGGCAGCGTCGAGGACCTGCTGCCGTTCTCCGACGAGCAGTTGGTGCGGGCGGTGGCCGACTGCCGCACGCCGGTGGTCAGCGCCATCGGCCACGAGCCGGACTCGCCGCTGCTCGACCTGGTCGCCGACCTGCGCGCCTCCACCCCGACCGACGCCGCCAAGAAGGTGGTGCCGGACGTCTCCGAGGAGCTGCACCGGGTGGCGCAGCTGCGCGAGCGCGGTCGGCGCTGCCTGGCGGCGCTGCTGGACCGCGAGGCGCACGGCCTGGCGGCCCTGCGCAGCCGGCCGGTGCTGGCGGATCCGCACCGGATGCTGCGGGACCGCGCGGAGGAGACCGACCGGCTGGTGGACCGGGCGCGCCGGGTGCTGGACCACCTGCTGGACCGGGAGCTGCACGGGCTGGAGCACACCCGGGCGCGGGTGCTGGCGCTGTCGCCGGCGGCCACGTTGGAGCGCGGTTACGCCGTGCTGCAGCGGGCGGACGGGGCGGTGGTGCGGGATCCGGGGGTGCTGGCGGGCGACGAGCGGCTGCGCGCCCGGGTGTCGGGCGGTGAGTTCGCGGTGCTGGTGGCCGACGGCGGCGGGGGTGCGGGCACTGGCGGCCACGCGGCGGCGGGTGCCGGCGACGCGGGGGCGGGCGACGCGGGCTCCGGGGACGGGGGCGCGCGGCCGGAGGCGGAGGGCTCCGGCGGCGACTGAGCCTGGGCCGTCCGTGCCGTCTTCTACCCTGGCCGGCATGGCGAAGGCACAGGAGCAGGGACAGCGGGAGCGGCGTGAGCGGGCCGCCAGCGAGGCGGCCCAGGCCGCGGGCGAGGCGGCGGGCGAGGCGCTCAGCTACGAGCAGGCGCGCGACGAGCTGCTGGACGTGGTGCGGCGGCTGGAGGTGGGCGGCGTCCCGCTGGAGGAGTCGCTGCGGCTGTGGGAGCGCGGGGAGGAGCTGGCGGCGCTCTGCCGGAGCCGGCTGGAGGGCGCCCGGGCGCGGCTGGACGCGGTGCTGGCGGCGGAGCGGGAGGCGGACGGGCCGAACGGCGCGGGGGGTCCCAACGGCGCGGGCGGGCCGAACGGCACGGGGCAGTGACCAGGGTCACATTGGCCGCTATCGGACGCGTTTAGTTGAATCATCTACTATCGACTCAGCGGCCGCCCCACCCGCACGCCCACCAGCGAAGGATCACCATGTCACTCCCCGTGCTTGCCGACGACGCGCGCGCCCTGCTGTTCAGCGAAGCCCACACGGCCAACTCCTTCACCGACGAGCCGGTGACCGACGAGCAGATCCGCACCATCCACGAGCTGTTCAAGTTCCCGCCCACCGCGATGAACCAGCAGCCGCTGCGCGTGGTGCTGATCGGCCGCAACGGCAACCGCGACCGGCTCGTCCCGCTGCTCGCCGAGGGCAACCGCAAGAAGACGGCCGCCGCTCCGCTGGTCGCCGTCCTCGCCGCCGACCTGGAGTTCCACGAGGAGCTGCCGAAGGTCTTCCCGCACTTCCCCGGCGCCAAGGACCTCTTCGCCGATCCCGCGGCCCGTGAGGCCTCCGCGATCGCCAACGGCTGGCTCCAGGTCGGCTACTTCATCATGGCCGTCCGCGCGGCGGGCCTGGCCGCCGGCCCGATGACCGGCTTCGACGCCGCGGCCGCCACCAAGGAGTTCTTCGACGACGACCACCGGGCGCTGGCCGTGGTCAACATCGGCCACCCGGCCGAGGACGCCTTCCGCCCGCGCCTGCCGCGCCTGGACTTCGACGAGGTCGTCACCGTCCTGTGAGGACGTGCCCGGACGGGCGGCCACCGCCGAACGGCCCGCGGACGCGACGCACGCGTCCGCGGGCCGTTCGACGTTCCGGGTTCGGCGTCCCCGGGTTCGGCGGGGCGGGTGCCGGCTAGCCGAGTTCCCGGATCCGGATGTCCCGGAAGGAGACCTCGTCCCCGTCACCGTGGTTCTGGATGCCCACGTACCCGTCGGCCAGGCTCCGGGCCGGGTCGGTGCTGGTGAAGTCGTTGATCAGGCTGCCGTTCAGGTAGACCCGCAGCCGCTCGCCCTCCACCCGGATCTCGTAGCGGTTCCACTCCCCCGGCGGGCGCAGCGCCGCGTCGCGGGCGGCGAGGTCGGCGCTCTGGAAGGAGTAGACGGCTCCGGTGGTGCGGTCCGGGGCGTCGGTGGCATCGATCTGGATCTCGTAGCCGTTGTTCACCGCCGTCCAGGGGTCGTCGCTGGCCGGGAAGCCGACGAAGACGCCGGAGTTGTCGTCGCCGGCCATCCGCCAGTCCATGGTCAGCGAGTAGGAGGAGTACTCCCGCTCCGCGTACCACAGCAGGCCCATCCCCCCGGAGGAGGTGATGGTGCCGTCGGCGCCGAGGGTGAAGGCGCCGGGCCCGGCCTGGCGCCACCGGGCCAGGCTCTGGGCCGTCCCGTCGAACAACGCGGTGCCGGTCCGGGCCAGCGTGAAGGCGTCCAGGTCGAACAGGGCGCCGCCGCCCCCGGTGAAGACCAGGTAGAGGGTGGTGGTGGCGGTGGGCAGCCCGGCCAGCGGGGTGCTGACCGTGGTGAAGGTCTCCCAGCCGCCGGTGACCGGCACCGGCACGGAGCCGAGCAGCGTCCCGGTGGGCGAGCCGGCCCGGACCTCCAGGTTTCCGCCGACCCCGCCGGAGGAGACCCGGGCGGTGAGGGTGTCGGCGCCGGAGAGCAGGTAGGGGCGGAAGGCGATCCAGTCGCCGTGGTGGATGTCGCCCACCGTGGCGCCGCCCTCGGCTCCGGCCTTGCCGATGATCCCGACGCCCGAGGAGGCCGTGTGGTGCTCGGCCTGGCGGTGTCGGGGCTGCAGCAGGCTCTGGTCCCCGCCGGTCAGCGGCGGCAGGCCGGGCGCGCCGTGGTCGGTGTAGCTGGCGTCGATGATGCCGAAGATGTTGGCGTTCGGGTCGTGTTCGCCGTCGACCGGGGTCTGGATGGTGCCGGAGCAGCCGTACGTCTCGGCCAGGCCGTGACCGTGGCTGTCGTGGCCGAGGATGTAGCTGACCCTGACCCGGGAGCAGTCGACGGGGCCGTCCTCCGGATCGGTGACGGTGACCTCGAAGGGGACGGGGTCGCCGAACTCGAAGAGCTGCCCGTCGGCCGGCACGGTGACGGTGACCGACGGCGCGGTGTTTCCGGCGGTGACGGTCACGCTGTCGGTGGCGGTCAGCCCGGCCGCGTCGGTGACGGTGAGCGTGGCGGTGTAGGTGCCCACCGAGGTGTAGACGTGGGTCGGGTCGGGTTCGGTGGAGGCGGGGCTGCCGTCGCCGAAGTCCCAGGAGTAGGCGAGCGGCGTGCCCTCGGGGTCGGCGCTGCCGGCGGCGCTGAAGGCGACGGTCAGCGGGACGGGGCCGGAGGTGGTGGCCGCCTCCGCGCTGGCCACCGGGCTGCGGTCGCCGGCGTCGACGTACTCGATCCGGTACAGGGCGGAGTTGTGGTCGCCGTTGAAGAAGCCGGTGCCGTAGTCCAGCACGTACAGGGCGCCGTCCGGCCCGAAGGCCATGTCCATCACCTGGGTGCCGCTCCACGGGAAGGGCGAGATCGTCGACGCGGCGCCGTCGTCGCCCACCCCGATGGTGCGGATCCAGCGCCGGCCGTACTCGCCGGCGAAGAAGTGGCCGTCGAGTTCCTCGGGGAACTTCACCGCCGAGTCGGAGTCGGCGTCGTAGCGGTAGACCGGGCCGCCCATCGGGGACTCCGATCCGCAGCCGAACTCGGGGACGGAGCAGTCGTCGTAGGTGATCCAGGCCGGCTGCGCGGGCGGGAGCCGGGTCAGGCCGGTGTTGCGCGGGGAGTCGTTGGTGGCGCCGCCGGCGCAGTCGTAGCGCTCGCCGGAGGTCCCGGTGGCGAAGTCGTGGGCGAGGTAGGTCTCCTCGGGGGTGTTCTCCCCGGTGCAGTAGGGCCAGCCGAAGTTGCCGGGGGCGGTGATCCGGTTGAACTCCACCTGCCCGCCGGGCCCGCGGGTGGGGTCGGCGGAGGCGGCGTCGGGCCCGTAGTCGCCGACGTAGACCACTCCGGTGGCGGCGTCGACGGACATCCGGAAGGGGTTGCGGAAGCCCATCGCGTAGATCTCCGGCCGGGTGCCGGGAGTGCCGCGGGGGAAGAGGTTGCCCCGGGGGATGGTGTACGTGCCGTTGGGCCGCACCTTGATCCGCAGGATCTTGCCGCGCAGGTCGTTGGTGTTGGCGGAGGTGCGCTGGGCGTCGAAGGAGGGGTTGCGGCCGGCCCGCTCGTCGATCGGCGAGTAGCCGTCGGAGGCGAAGGGGTTGGTGTCGTCCCCGGTGGACAGGTAGAGGTTCCCGGCGGCGTCGAAGTCGATGTCGCCGCCGACGTGGCAGCAGATGCCGCGGTCGGCGGGGATGTCGAGGACGCGCCGCTCGGAGGCGAGGTCGAGGGTGCCGTCGGGGCGCAGGGTGAACCGGGACAGCCGGTTGACGCCTTCCCAGGCCGGCCAGTCGGCGGCGGTGCCGTCGGCGGGGGCGTCACCGGGCGGGGTGTCCATCGCCGGGGCGTAGTAGAGGAAGACGTGGCGGTTCCGGGCGAAGTCCGGGTCGGCGGCGACGCCCTGCAGGCCCTCCTCGTCGTGGGTGTAGACGTCGAGGCGGCCGGCGACGGTGGTGGTGCCCTCCGGGGAGGTGAGGCGGACCGTGCCGTCGCGCGAGGTGTGCAGCACGGAGCCGTCCGGCAGGACGTCCAGGGACATGGGTTCGCCGGTCTCCGCGACGCCCTTGGCCAGGGTGACCTGCTGGTAGTCGGCGGGGTCGGGCACCACCGCGGGCCCGGCGGCGGGCCCCGTGGGGGTGGAGGCGGCGGGGGTGGAGGCGGCGGGGAGGGGTGCGGCGACGGGGGCCGCCTGGGCCGAGGTGGGCAGGGCGGCGGTGGGGAGCGCGAGGAGCAGACCGGCCAGCAGGGCGCCGAGTCGTGGGCCCCTCGTCCTGGTGCGGCGCTCGGCCGCGCGGGCGCGGGGTGGGCGGGCGGCGTCGGACCTTGCCACGTTCATGTCACTCCAGTCACGGGAATGGAGGGCGGGAACAGAACGGGTGGCCGGGCATCGGTTCCGAGTGGACCGTCACGGACGGGCCTGGACCCGTCCGGCTTGCCATTGAGGCACCGACCCCACGCGCCGTCAAGGCCGGCGGCGGCGCGGGCGGGCCGGCGTTCGACGAACACTCGACGCCGGGCGGACACTTCTGCCCACACCGAAGCCGCGAACGCCGCCATACACGACGAAAGGGGCAAACCACCACGGGTCGGCGGGTGCGCGCCGGCACCGGGCCACGGGACGGCGGGAGCCAGGGCCGTACGGCGCCCGCCGGGCGGCATCGGCCGGCCGGCGCGCGCCGGCCCTGCGGGGGCGGCGGTCCGCGTCCCCCGCCGGGTCGGTCAGGAGTGCTCCAGCGCCCCGGCCAGCTCGGCCAGCTGCTCGTACGGCGCCGTGCCCAGCACGGCCGTGGTCACCCCTTCGGCGTCCTGGCGCACCAGCCCGCGGTACCGGTCACCCTGCAGGCGGCGCCACTCCTCGCCCTCGACCACGGCGGTGCCGTCGTCCTCCCCGCCGCGCAGCACCTCGTCGAGGAAGCCCTGCTCCGGCCCGTTGGACTGCTCGACGGCGGCGTACTCCTCCTGCGGGTTGATGAACCCCAGGTGCCAGGTGGTCGCGTTCGGATCGGCGCCGTCGAACCGCACCGAGGTGGCGCGCCAGCGCTCCGGCAGCCCCTCGGGCGCCAGCACCGGGTACGGGGCGCTGCGGCGGGCCGCCTGGAGGTCCACCGTGTAGTCCACCGGCCGTACCGGGTCGGTCTCCTCGTGCGGGGCGACGGCGATCATCGCCGCCACCACGATGCCGACGGCGCCGAGCGAGAACACCATGTCCCGCACCGTCTCCCTACCGCGTTTCTTCGCCACGCCTCCCATGGTCCCCCATGGCCCCGCGCGGCCGTGCACCACCCCCTGCGACGGGAGATGACCGGCCCGATTCCCGCATCCACGAGCCCAGAATGCGGAAACCCCCGCATACGCCAGGCATTCAGGCCCTAGCCTTGGCACATGCCGAACTACCGAATCGGCCGCGCGGCGCAGCTGCTCGGCGTGAGCCCCGACACCCTGCGGCGCTGGGCCGACGCCGGCCGGCTGCCCACCACCCGCGAACAGCACGGGCACCGGGTGGTGGACGGCGCCGACCTCGCCGCCTTCGCGGTCCGGCTGGCCGCCGAGGGCGCCACCGAGATCGAGCGGACGTCCTCGCCGCGCAACGCCTTCCCCGGCATCGTCACCCGGGTGGTGCTCGGCGACGTGGCCGCCCAGGTGGAGATCCAGGCCGGCCCGCACCGGGTGGTCTCGCTGCTCACCCGGGAGGCCGTGGAGGAGCTGGGGCTGGAACCGGGGGTCGAGGCGATCGCCTCGGTGAAGTCCACCGACGTCTTCGTGAGGCTCCCATGACCGGTGAGGTTTCCCTGGCCGGTGAGGCTCCCATGGCCGGTGAGGCTCCCATGACCGGTGAGGCTCGCGTGACCGCCCACCCGCTCCCCCGCCGGCGCCGACGGAGCCGGCGGGGCCCGGCCGCGGCGGCCGGCGCGCTGGCGACGGCCCTGCTGGCCGCCGCCGTCACCGGCTGCGCGGCCGACCCCGGCGCCGCGGGCGCGGCCTCGGGGAGCGACGGTGGCGCCCAGGGCGCCACGCTGACCGTGCTCGCCGCCGCCTCGCTCACCGACGCCTTCACCGAGCTGGGCGAGACCTACCGGGCGGACCACCCGGGCGCCGAGGTGACCTTCTCCTTCGCTGGCTCCCAGGCGCTGGCCGCGCAGATCGAGCAGGGCGCGCCGGCCGACGTCATCGCCACCGCCGACACCGCCACCATGGACCGGCTGGAGGCGGCGGACCTGGTCGGCGAACCCGCCGTCTTCGCCCGCAACGAGCTGGCGGTGGTCGTCCGGCCCGGCAACCCGGAGGGGATCACCGGCCTGGCCGACCTGGCCCGGGACGACCTGGACGTGGTGCTGGCCGCGCCGGAGGTGCCCGCGGGCGGCTACGCCCAGCAGGCGCTGACGGCGGCCGGGGTGTCGGTCACCCCGCGCTCGCTGGAGCAGGACGTCCGCTCCGTGCTGACCCGGGTCCGGCTGGGCGAGGCGGACGCGGGCATCGTCTACCGCACGGACGCCGTCGCGGCCGGCGAGGAGGTGACCCGCGTGGACGTCCCGGCCGAGCAGAACGTCAGCGCCGCGTACCCGGCGGCGACCGTGCGCTCCGGTGACCATCCCGAGGCGGCCCAGGAGTTCGTGGACTGGCTCAGCGACGCGGAGGCCCAGGACGTCCTGCGCGAGTACGGCTTCACCGCCCCGTGAGCGGCCACCACCCCTCCTCCGCCCGGGACGCCGACCGGAGGGCCGCCGACCACGACGAGCAGGCCGGGCTGGCCGGGCGGGACGAGCAGGCCAGGCTGGCCGAGCAGGCCGGCCGGGCGGAGCGCCCGTCCGGAGGGCCCGGCGGGCCGGCCACGAGCTGGGCACCGCCCGGCGCCGCGCCGCTGCCCAGCCCTGCGCCGCTGCCCGGCCCCGCCCGGGTCCGGCCGCCCGCGCTGCTGCTGGTCCCCGCGCTGCTGGCGCTGCTCCTGGTGGTGCTGCCGCTGGCCGGGCTGCTGGTGCGCGCGCCGTGGCGGGAGCTCGGTGGGCTGCTCGCCGATCCCACGGTGCTCCAGGCGCTGCAGGTCTCGCTGTGGTGCTCCTTCGGCGCGGTGGCCGCCGCCCTGCTGCTCGGGGTCCCGCTGGCCTGGCTGCTGGCCCGGGTGGAGTTCCCGGGCAAGGGGCTGGTGCGGGCAGTGGTGATGCTGCCGCTGGTGCTCCCGCCGGTGGTCGGCGGGGTGGCGCTGCTGCTGGCCTTCGGGCGCAACGGCCTGCTCGGCGGGGTGCTGGAGTGGCTCGGGGTGCGGCTGACCTTCTCGCTGCCGGGCGCGGTGCTGGCGGCGGCGTTCGTCGCCCTGCCGTTCCTGGTGCTCTCGGTGGAGGGGGCCCTGGCCGGGCTGGACCGCCGTTACGAGGAGGCCGCCGCCAGCCTGGGCGCCCGACCGCTGCGGGTGTTCGCGACCGTGGTGCTGCCGCTGGTGGGCCCGGCGGTGGCGGCCGGTGCCGCGCTGGCCTGGGCGCGGGCGCTCGGCGAGTTCGGAGCCACCATCACCTTCGCCGGCAACCTGCCCGGCGCCACCCAGACCCTGCCGCTGGCGGTCTACCTGATGCTGCAGCAGGATCCGGACGCGGCGGTGGCGGTCAGCCTGCTGCTGCTCGCCGTCTCCGCGGCCGTGCTGGTGGCGCTGCGCGGCCGGTGGGTCTCGCCGCTGGGCGCCGCGACGCGGCGCGGGCTCGGCCGGCGCGGGCGCGGCGGGCGTGGCGGGCGCGACGGGCGCGGCGGGGCGGACGATCGGCGACCGTCCTCGGAGCCGTCGGCCCCCTCCCCCTCCCCCTCCCCCTTCCCCATCGCTCCGCCCGCCCGCCCGTCCCCCCGTTCGCTTGCCGGCCGGCCCGCCTCCTCCGCGCCGCCCGTCGCCCTCCGGGTGCGGACGGAGGGGCTGCTCACCGCCGAGCTCACCGCCGCCCCCGGGGAGGTCGTCGCCGTGCTCGGCCCCAGCGGCGCCGGCAAGACCACGCTGCTGCGCGCGCTCGCCGGCCTGCCCGCGCCCGCCCGGGCGACCGTGGAACTGGACGGGGTCCGGTTGGACGGGCTGGCGCCACACGCCCGGCCGGTCGGCTGGGTGCCGCAGGACGGGGCGCTCTTCCCGCACCTGAACGCGGTGGAGAACGTCGCCTACGGGCCGCGGGCGGCCGGGGTACCGCGCGCGGACGCCCGCCGGCGGGCCGAGGAGTGGCTGCACCGGCTGGGCCTGGCCGACCTCGCGGCGCGTCGGCCCGGCGAGCTCTCCGGCGGCCAGGGCCAGCGGGTCGCGCTCGCCCGCGCGCTGGCCCGGCGGCCCCGGTTGCTGCTGCTCGACGAACCGCTGTCCGCCCTGGACCCGGCCACCCGGAGCGCGGTGCGGGAGGAGCTGGCGGCGCACCTGAGGGCGTTCGACGGCGTGTGCCTCCTGGTCACCCACGACCGCGCCGACGCCGAGGCCCTGGCCGGCCGGGTGGTGTGGGTGGACGGCGGGCGGCTGACCGACGGCTGAGCGACCGCGATCGGCGGCCGGGCCACGGCCGATCGGTGGCTGGGGGCGGCTGATCGGCGGCCGGGGGCGGCTGAGCGACGGCCGGCGGGCGGGGAGCGCGGGGCCGGTCGCACCGCCGGTGGGGTCCCGCGCACCCGGCCCGCGCCCGGGGTGACCAGTTCGCGCCACGCCAACCCTTGCCGTAATCGCACGTGGGTACGATCCAAGCACCCTCAAACCGGCCTCGACGTACAGAAAGGTACGGCAGGCGATGACCGAACAGCACGCCCTCCCACCGCAACTCGAAGTTGCCCCGGAGGCCCCCGACCGCAACCTGGCCCTCGAACTCGTGCGGGTGACCGAGGCCGCCGCCATGGCCGCCGGCCGCTGGGTCGGGCGTGGGGACAAGAACGGCGCGGACGGCGCGGCCGTCAACGCCATGCGCACCCTCGTCCAGACCGTGTCGATGAACGGCGTCGTCGTCATCGGCGAGGGCGAGAAGGACGAAGCCCCGATGCTCTACAACGGCGAGCGGGTGGGCGACGGGACCGGCGCGGAGTGCGACGTCGCCGTGGACCCGATCGACGGCACCACGCTGACCGCCAAGGGCATGGCCAACGCGCTGTCCGTGCTGGCCGTCGCCGAGCGCGGCTCGATGTTCGACCCGTCCGCCGTGTTCTACATGGAGAAGCTGGTCACCGGCCCGGAGGCGGCGGACGCCGTGGACATCGAGGCGCCCGTCGCCGCCAACATCCGGCGGGTCGCCCGGGCCAAGCGGGGCACCCCGGAGGACGTCACGGTCGTCATCCTGGACCGCCCCCGCCACGAGCGGATCGTGCGGGAGATCCGGGAGACCGGCGCCCGGATCAAGTTCATCTCCGACGGCGACGTGGCCGGCGCGATCGCCGCCGTCCGCGAGGGCACCGGCGTGGACCTGCTGCTCGGCATCGGCGGCACCCCGGAGGGCATCATCACCGCCTGCGCCGTCAAGTGCCTCGGCGGGACGATCCAGGGCCGGCTGTGGCCGCGGGACGACGAGGAGCGCGCCAAGGCGGTGGAGGCCGGGCACGACCTCAGCCGGGTGCTGACCACCGACGACCTGGTCACCGGCGACAACGTGTTCTTCGTCGCCACCGGGATCACCGGCGGCGACCTGCTGCCGGGCGTGCGCTACCGCGCCGAGAAGGCGTACACCAGCTCGCTGGTGATGCGCTCCAAGAGCGGGACGATCCGGCAGATCGACAGCGAGCACCAGCTGCGCAAGCTGCGCGCCTACAGCGCCATCGACTTCGAGCACGCCCGCTGACCCACCTCGGCCGGCGGCGCCCCTGGGGTGCCGCCGGCCGAGCATCGGGCTGCCGGCCGGGCGGACGGCCCGACCGGCCTGGCGATCGTTCCGCGGGATCGTTCCGCGCGACCGGCCAGCGATCGTTCCGCGCGACCGGCCCGGCGATCGGTCAGCCGGCGGCGGCGTGCACCTCGCTGGCACGCCTCCTGCGGCGCCGGGAGAGCAGCACCCGGCGTTCGGCCGCCGTCAACCCGCCCCACACGCCATAGGGCTCCGGCTGCGACAGCGCGTGCTCCCGGCAGTCCAGCAGCACCGGGCAGCGTCCGCACACCCGCTTCGCGCTCTCCTCCCGGGAGAGCCGGGCCGCGGTCGGCTCCTTGGAGGGCGCGAAGAACAGCCCCGCCTCGTCGCGCCGGCACGCGGCCTCCAGGTGCCAGGCACCCGGCTGCGGCGATTCGGTGCGGCGGGACGCCTGACCGGGAATGCCCCCGCCCGTCAGGGGGAGCAACGACCCGCGGGCGGTCGCGAGCGGCGTGGACCCGGGTGAGGACTCCCCGGGGCCGTCGAACGGATGCGGCACGGCACACTCCTGAGGCAGCTCGGCGGACTGCTCGCCGCTGCGCCGCCTGCCCCCGCACATGCGCGGGCACGCGCCGGCACGCGCTGGCGGTCGCACGCGACTCGACGCACAACGGCGTGATCTGAGCCTTACCCGGACCGAACCTCATCTATGCGCCACGCAGCTGACATCAAGTCAGTTGCTTGCTCCGCGGCGAGGCCCCGCCGCACCCCTCGGCGCGGGCCGCTCAGCCGCCGCCGTGCAGCCTGCGCCACCACTCCTTCAGCTGCGCGCCCAGCGCCCGCTTGACCGCGACGCCGCCGAAGATGGCCGTGCCGGTGATCCGCACCACCGGCCCGCCGGGGATGTCGGAGACGTACTCGCGCACCTCGAACCCGCCGAAAACGGCCACGCCCCCACTGCGCTGGACGGAGACGTTCTCCGGCACCTTGATCTCCACGCCGCCGAAGATCGCGCAGACCCGGATCTCCACCTCGCGGGCCTCCAGCACGGACTGGGTGAGGTCCAGCTCCACGCCGCCGAAGATCGCCACCACGTTGGTGAGCGCCGGGACGCGCCAGCGCCCGCTGCGGTTGGCGCCGCCGAAGATCGCCACGATGTTGGGCGACGTCTTCGGCGGCAGCGGCTCCACCGGCTCGTGCGGGGCGGGCGCGGCGGTGGGTTCGGCGAGCGGCACGGACTGCACGCCGGGCCGCCACGGACCGACCGGCAGGTCGCCGGTGAGCGGCGCGAGCTCCCGGCCCGTCCTGGCCTGGAAGGCCGCCTCCAGGCGCTCGGCGAACTCCTCCTGGTTCAGCCGCCCCTCCGCGTAGGCGTCCCGCAGCAGCTCCGCGACGGCGTCCCGATCGGCGTCGGAGACCCGCAGATCCAGCGCAGGATCGTGCGACCGCGCCACCTTGGCGGGCTTGTGGGGAGTCGGGTTCTCAGGGCTGTCGTCCACGGGGAGACCATAGCCACCGGCGGGCGCGCCGACACCCTCCCTGAGGAGGGGCACGGCCCGGAGTTCCCCCGGGATCCCCGACGGGGAACACCGGAAACACCCCCAGGGGGCCCGAAGGGGGACCCCCTTGTTTCCACGCTCTCACAGAAGTGATCAGCGGCGGGAGTCCCCCGTTCGAGCCTGTGGATAACCCGTGGCCCACGGGGCGTCGGGCATCTCCTGTTCCGGGCGCTACGGGTGCTGCCGAGGTGATGGGCGGGGCCGGGCGTTACGGGTGCTGCGGAGGTGACAGATGCGTTCAGAGGTGACGCCGAACCACCCGCGAGCCACGGCCGATCCGCTCGCCACGGCAGGCCCGCGGGCCACGGCAGGCCCGCCGGCTACGGGTGGGTCATCCCCAGGACGTCCAAGGCGGCGTCGAGCTGCTCCTCGGTGAGCTTGCCCTGCTCCAGGTAGCCGCGGGCGATCACCACCTCGCGGATGGTCCGCCGCTCCGCCAGCGCCTGCTTGGCCACCTTCGCCGCCTCCTCGTACCCGATGTAGCGGTTCAGCGGCGTCACCACCGAGGGCGACGACTCGGCGTACTCGCGGGTCCGCTCCACGTCCGCCTCGATGCCGTCCACGCACCGGTCGGCGAGCAGCCGCGAGACGTTGGCGAGCAACCGGATCGACTCCAGCAGGTCCCGCGCCATCACCGGCATCGCCACGTTCAGCTCGAAGGAGCCGGTGGAGCCGGCGAAGGCGATCGCCGCGTCGTTCCCGATCACCTGCGCGGCCACCATCACGGCCGCCTCCGGGATCACCGGGTTGACCTTGCCCGGCATGATCGACGACCCCGGCTGGAGGTCCGGCAGCCGGATCTCAGCCAGCCCGGTCCGCGGCCCGGAACCCATCCAGCGCAGGTCGTTGCTGATCTTCACCAGCCCGACCGCGATGGTCCGCAGCTGCCCGGACGTCTCCACCAGCCCGTCCCGCGCCCCCTGCGCCTCGAAGTGGTCGCGCGCCTCGGTCAGCGGCAGGCCGGTCTCCCCGGCCAGGACCTCGATGACCCGGGCGGCGAACCCCGGCGGGGTGTTGATGCCGGTGCCGACGGCCGTGCCGCCGAGCGGCAGCTCGGCCAGCCGCGGCAGCGACGCGCGCAGCCGTTCGATCCCGTAGCGGATCTGCGCCGCGTAGCCGCCGAACTCCTGCCCGAGGGTTACCGGGGTGGCGTCCATCAGGTGCGTACGGCCGGACTTGACGACGTCCCGGAACTCCTCCGCCTTGCGCTCCAGGGCGGCGGCCAAGTGCTCCAGCGCCGGAACCAGGTCGTTCACCACCGCGGAGGTGGCGGCGACGTGCACCGAGGAGGGGAAGACGTCGTTGGAGGACTGGCTGGCGTTGACGTGGTCGTTGGGGTGCACCGGTCGGCCCAGGCGCTCGGTGGCCAGCGTCGCCAGCACCTCGTTGGTGTTCATGTTCGAGGAGGTGCCGGAGCCCGTCTGGAAGACGTCCACCGGGAAGTGGTCGTCCCAGCGCCCCTCCGCCACCTCCGCGGCCGCGGCCCGGATGGCCTCGGCCATGTCCGCCTCCAGCACGCCGAGTTCGGCGTTGACCACGGCCGCCGCCGACTTGATCCGGGCCAGCGCCTCGATGTGGGCGCGCTCCAGCCGCTGGCCGGAGATCGGGAAGTTCTCCACGGCCCGCTGGGTCTGGGCGCGCCACTTCGCGGCGGCGGGCACCCGGACCTCGCCCATCGAGTCGTGCTCCACGCGGTACTCGCCGTGCTGCTCTGCCATGCCGTCCCGCCTCCACGATGAGGAAGTCGCCAGTTGCTTCGCGCGGGTCCCGGGCCCGTGTCCGTGCTCCGTGTCCACGCCACGGGAGCGGAACCGTCCTCGTCGATTGTCACGGCTCGGGCGGCGCCCGCAGCCCGACACCACCGCGGCGGTGGGGTGAGTCGCGTCTCACCGCGCGGGCGGCCCTCACGCGGCGGTGACGTGCCGTCACGGAACGCGGAGCAGAGGGGGTGGCGTTGCCGGGGGTGGCGTTGACGGGGGGGCGTTGACGGAGGCCGTGGGCGGCTGGCCGCGGCGGTCGGACGCCCCTTCGGCCGTGCGGTGTCAGGTGATCACCGGGGCGTACTCGCGCGGGAGCTGGGCCACCACGTGCGCGAACTCCCCCTCGGCGACCGACTCGTGGATCACCGCGAGCACCGCCCGCGCCGCCGTCCGGGCCTGCTCCCGGTCGACGCCCGCCCGGTCGCCGACCCGGGCCAGGAACTCGTCCAGCCCGAACCGCTCGGCGAGCGGATCCGGCACGGTGAGCGGGGCCTCCAGTTCGCTGGGCAGTTGTGCGGCGAGGTCCATGGCCTCGTCGCCGCTCAGCCGCTCGGCGAGGGTCCGCAGGGTCGCGTCGGTGAGGACCTTGGCCTGCTCGCGCGACACGTCGGCGCGGCGCGCGACGACGCTGATGAACTCGTCGTACCTCATGTGTTCTCCGTCCTCGACGGGCCGGGGTTCAGGAGCTTCGGAAGCCGGACCGGGCTGGTGCGGGCTGCGCGGATTCAGCCGCCGGAGCCGATGGCCTCGACGGCGGCGTCGACCCGCTCGGCCGTGAGCACGTCCAGCTCGGTCACCCCGTCCACCGAGCGGGTGTGGCAGACGAAGGTGACGCCGTCGTCGGTCACCTCGTGGTCCGGTGGATGGTGCAGGTCCCGGGTGTCCCGCTCGATCCGGTTGAGCAGGGGGCGCACCCGGTCCAGCGGCAGTCCCACCGACCGGACCAGCCGGTGGCGGTCCCCGCTCCACCCGGTCAGCCGGTCCAGCACGTCCGCCACGTCGGCGTCGCTGAGCACGGCCGGGGCGTTGGTGGCGGCGTTGCTGCGGGCCGGCATCGGGTCGGGGGCCTGGAACAGCGGCGCGTAGTCGTCGGGGAGGGCGCGGCGCAGCTCCGCCGCCGCCTCCGGGGCGCCCTCGGCGATTTCGGAGAGCACGGCCTGGGTGAGCCGCAGGGCGCGCTCCGGTGACACCCGCAGGTGGTCGGCGACGTCCCGCAGGAAGCGGATCACGTCCGCGTCGGCGGGCGGGACGATCGCCCACGCCGCGTCGCGCTCCGGCCCCGGGAGGACCCGCTGGAGGCGCACGCGCAGGGGCGGGTCCAGGCGGATGGCGAGGACGCCCAGCACGGTGCGCACCACCGACTGGACGGCATCGGTGTTCGGCAGCCCGGCCCGGGAGGCGATCCGGTGGACCAGCTTCTCGTGGATGATCATCGTGCCTCCTGCTCACTCGGGCGTGGCACGGTGGCGCGCCCCGCGCCCCGCCGCGTTCGGCATCACCGGCTACCCGAGGCGGGGCGTTCCATTCCGCCTCCCCAGGCTTGGGCGGGGCGGGCCGGAGGGCGCCGGGTGGCGGGTCGGGTGGGGTGGGGTGGGGCGCCAGGCGGAGTGCGGGCAGCTGGCGGGGTGGGGGTTGGGCCGGCGGGCGGGATGCGTTGGGGGGTGGGGGTTGGGGGTTGGGGGCCGGCGCGGGCGGGGTGGAGGACGGCGAAGGAGCGACCGAGTTCTCCACAGGACGGGAGAACCCCCTTGCGGGGCGAGCCGATGGCGGGCTACCCCTGGTGACAAGGGGGGCGCTGGGTCATCCACAAGGCAGAAGTTCCCCCTTGCGAAGTCAGCTCACGGCGCGCTACCCCTGGTGACAAGGGGGGTGCTTGGTTGTCCACAGGGCGCGGGTATGCCCCTTGCGCGCCGTGCCCATCTGGAGTACCCGGCGCCAGTTCCGCGGGTACCCGGCCCCAGTTCCGCGCCACTCGGTGGATTCCACGGTGATGGGCCAGAGCCGGCCGCCGGCCCCGGGGCCCCAGCCGCACGCCGGAAACCCCGAGGGCCCCGGCAGGAGACCGGGGCCCTCGGGAGCGCACCACGCGCAGCGGATCCGCCGCGACAGCCGCGACGGATCCGCCCCTGCACCCGACGTATCAGCGACGAATCAGCCGCGACGGCCGATGGTCAGCAGCGGGCCGGTGGTGTCGGCGAAGAAGTCGTTGCCCTTGTCGTCGACGACGATGAACGCCGGGAAGTCCTCCACCTCGATCTTCCAGACGGCCTCCATGCCCAGCTCCGGGTACTCCAGCACCTCCACCGAGCGGATGCAGTCCTGGGCGAGCCGGGCGGCCGGGCCGCCGATGGAGCCCAGGTAGAAGCCGCCGTGCGCCTTGCAGGCGTCGGTGACCTGCTGCGAGCGGTTGCCCTTGGCCAGCATCACGAAGGAGCCGCCGGCGGCCTGGAACTGCTCCACGTAGGAGTCCATCCGGCCGGCCGTGGTGGGGCCGAACGAGCCGGAGGCGTAGCCCTCGGGGGTCTTGGCGGGGCCGGCGTAGTAGACGGCGTGGTCGCGCAGGTACTGCGGCATCGGCTCGCCGGCGTCCAGCCGCTCCTTGATCTTGGCGTGGGCGATGTCCCGGGCCACCACCAGCGGGCCGGTGAGCGACAGCCGGGTCTTGACCGGGTAGCGGCTGAGCTCGGCCCGGATCTCGTCCATCGGCCGGTTCAGGTCGATCCGGACGACGTCGCCGTCCAGCTGCTCGTCGGTGGTCTCCGGCAGGTAGCGGGCCGGGTCGGTCTCCAGCTGCTCCAGGAAGACGCCCTCGGCGGTGATCTTGCCCAGTGCCTGGCGGTCGGCGGAGCAGGAGACGGCGATGGCCACCGGGCAGGAGGCGCCGTGCCGGGGCAGCCGCACCACGCGCACGTCGTGGCAGAAGTACTTGCCGCCGAACTGGGCGCCGATGCCGATCTTCTGGGTGAGTTCGAAGACCTGGGCCTCCAGCTCCAGGTCCCGGAAGCCGTGGCCGAGCGGGGAGCCGGCGGTCGGCAGCGCGTCGAGGTAGTGCGCGGAGGCGTACTTGGCGGTCTTCAGCGCAAACTCGGCGGAGGTGCCGCCGACCACGATGGCGAGGTGGTAGGGCGGGCAGGCGGCGGTGCCCAGGGAGCGGATCTTCTGCTCCAGGAAGCGCAGCATGGCCGTCTCGTTCAGGACGGCCTTGGTCTCCTGGTAGAGGAAGGACTTGTTGGCGCTGCCGCCGCCCTTGGCCATGAACAGGAACTTGTAGGCGTCGCCGTCGGTGGCGTAGAGCTCGATCTGGGCGGGCAGGTTGGTGCCGGTGTTGCGCTCGTCCCACATGGTCAGCGGGGCCATCTGGGAGTAGCGCAGGTTCAGCCGGGTGTAGGCGTCGTACACGCCGCGGGCGATGGCCTCGTCGTCCCGGCCGGCGGTGAGCACGTTCTGCCCGCGCTTGCCCATCACGATGGCGGTGCCGGTGTCCTGGCACATCGGCAGCACGCCGGCCGCCGCGATGTTGGCGTTCTTCAGCAGGTCCAGGGCGACGAAGCGGTCGTTGGGGGACGCCTCGGGGTCGTCCAGGATGCGGCGCAGCTGACCGAGGTGGGCCGGCCGGAGCAGGTGGGAGATGTCGTGGATGGCGGTCTCGGTGAGCAGCCGCAGCGCCTCGGGCTCCACCTGCAGGAAACGGCGCCCGCCCGCCTCGACGGTGCTGACTCCCTCGCTGGTGACCAGTCGGTAGGGGGTGTCGTCCTCCCCCAGCGGCAGCAGGTCCGTGTAGGCGAAGTCGGGCATGGCAGGTGTTCCTCCGGTCCAGGGGTTCGGCGGCGGCGGCCGCCGCCAGCCTAGATGGGCGCCCGACACCGCAGCGTGTGGGGTGCGCCACGGCCGTGGGCGCCGGGCGTCCTCATAGGATCGCGGCATGACGACCGTGGACACCCCGCACCCCACCACCGGCGGCGAGGACGACGGCGCCGGGCGGCAGTACTGGCGGCCGGGGCAGCAGATCCTGTGGCGCTACTACGGCGACGGAAGCGAGCGGGTGCTGGACTGCCGCCCGATGACGGTGGTCGAGGACACCCCGGAGCAGTTGGTCGCCTGGCTGGCGCCGGACACGCCGCTGATGCGCCCGCTCACCGAGGACGGCCGCAGCGTGCGGGAGCTGCCGCTGGCCGACCGCTTCCGGGTGCCGCGGCGGGCCACGCCGTCGACCTGGCACGGCACGGGTGTGCTCAAGGTGCTGCGTCCTGGCGAGCCGTGGTCGGTGTGGCTGTTCTGGGAGCCGGGCTGGGTGTTCAGCGGGTGGTACGTCAACCTGGAGACGCGCCACCACCGCTGGTCGCTGGGCGTGGACCAGGAGGACCAGGTGCTAGATCTGTGGGTGCGCGCGGACGGCGGCTGGGAGTGGAAGGACGAGGACGAGCTGGAGTCGGCGCACGCCGCCGGCCGGTTCGACGAGGCGGACGTGGCGCGCATCCGCCGCTCCGGGGAGCGCGCGCTGGAACTGGTGCGGCGCTGGGGAGCCCCGTTCGACCAGGGATGGCGCGAGTGGCGCCCCGACCCGTCCTGGCCGGTCCCGGCCCTGCCCGCGGACTGGGACCGTCCGGGGCGGTGATCGGCGGGCGGTGAGCCCTCGCCCCCGGGGGGCGTGCGCCCGAGTCCTCGAACCCGGGGGCGGGCGGTGGGCGGGCGGCGGCGTGGGCGTGGCAGCCGGACAACCGGATGCTGTCGTTCCGGTTCCGTTATCGGATCGAGCCGTCAGCTTGACTCCACGGACAATCCCGCTGGACCGCCCCACGGCCTAGGCTCCCTTCCGTTAGCGTTCGGTCCAGGACCGGGGGCGATCCGCTCAGCTTCGTCGTGTCGATCGGCGTGTCCGCCTCCGGGCCTCCGGCGGTGCCGACACGACCGGGTGGCCAGCCCGGGTTGGACACCGCCGTCCTTCCCAGCGAGAGGTCGGCGAGCAGGCGTGGATAACCCGACGCGGAGCACTCCGCGGTCCCTGGACGGCACCCTCCCCCTCGGCGCGGAGGACACCGACGGCGATGTGCCCGGCCCCGCCGGCGGCGGCGCCGTCGACGCCGGCGCCCCGCGGCCGGACCGCCGCGGGCAGGCCGAGGCGTTCGACGCCATCGGCGACCGCTACGACGAGGCGTTCCCGCACAAGGCGGGGCAGATCGCGGCCGGCTCCTGGCTGGCCGGGGAACTCTCCCCGGGCGGCCTGGTGCTCGACGTGGGCTGCGGCACCGGCGTGCCGACGGCCCGCCAGCTCGTCGACGCCGGCCACCGCGTGGTGGGCGTGGACATCTCCGAGGGCATGCTGAACCTGGCCCGCAAGGCCGTCCCGGAGGCCCGCTTCGAGCGGGTGGACATCGCCGACCTCGGCCGGGCCGAGGTCGCCGCCGGCCTCGGCGCGCCCTTCGACGCGGCCACGGCCTTCTTCTCCCTGCTGATGCTGCCCAGGGCGGAGATCCCCGGGGCGCTGCGCACGGTGCACGGCCTGCTGCGTCCGGGTGGGCTGTTCGCCCTGTCCATGGTGGAGGCGGACGTGGACTACGTGCCGATCCCCTTCCTCGGCACCCGGATACGGGTCAGCGGCTACCTCCGCGAGGAGCTGCGCGCGCTGGTCGAGGAGGCCGGCTTCACGGTGCTGCACGAGTCCGCCGCCAGCTACGCCCCGCTCGGTTCGGACACCGCCCCGGAAGTCCAGGTCTTCCTGCACTGCGGCCGGCGGTGAGCCGCCACGTGCGCGTCGAGACCGGACACGGGGACCGCACCGGCGACGGCACGGCCGAGCTGCTCCAGCGCATCCTGCTGCCCGGCCGGCTGCCCGACGCCGCGGGGCTGCGCACCGCCCACCGCTACCTGCCGGCCGACCGGACCACCGGGGTGGGCGGCGACTGGTATGACGCCGTGCCGATGGTGGGCGGACGGACCGCGCTGGTGGTCGGGGACGTCATGGGGCACGGCCCGGCCTCCGCGGCGGTGATGGGCCAGCTGCGCACCACCACGCAGACCCTCGCCATGCTGGACCTGCCCCCGGTGGAGGTGCTGCACCACCTCGACGAGCAGGCGCAGCGGCTGGGCGAGGGGCACCTGTCGACCTGTCTGATGGCGGTCTACAGCCCGGCGTCGGGCCGGTGCGAGCTGTCCAACGCCGGCCACGTGCCCGCCGTGTGGCTGCACGCGGACGGCCGCAGCGAGCTGCTGCGGCCCCCGCCCGGGCTGCCGATCGGGGTGGGCGGGACGGCCTTCGAGCAGTTGGACGTGTTCACCCGCCCGGGGGACGTGCTGGTGCTGGTCACCGACGGCGTGGTGGAGACCAGGGCGCGGGGGGCCGAGGAGGGCCTGGAGGAGCTGCGTTCCTGGCTGGCAGTGAGCGCGGGGGCGCCGCCGGAGGGGCACCTGCCGGCGGCTCCGGGGTTCCGCTGGCCCAGCCCGGAGGAGCTGTGCCAGGCGGCGCTGGACACCCTGCGCCGTGGGCCGCGGGACGACGACGCCGCGCTGCTGGTGGCCGCGCTGGACGGCGTGCCGGCCCGGGACATGGCGCGCTGGGCGCTGACGCCGGACGCCCGCGCGGCCTCCGCGGCGCGCCGCCTGGTCCGCCGCACGCTGGGCGAGTGGGGCCTGGGCGACCTGTCGGACGCCACCCAGCTGGCCGTCAGCGAACTGGTCACCAACGCCGCCCGCTACGCGCGGGGCCCGGTGACGCTCTACCTGCACCGCGGCGAGGGGATGCTGCGGTGCGAGGTGGGCGACGACGACCCGCGCCTGCCGCGCCGGCGGTTCGCCGACGCGGACGAGGAGCACGGCCGCGGGCTGGCCCTGGTGTCGCTGGTGGCCTCCCGTTGGGGGAGCTCCCGGGCGCAGGGCGGCAAGGTGGTCTGGTTCGAGCTGGACGGCTGACGGCAGAAGTCCGGCGGCCGACCGCCGAAGTCCGGCGGCCGACGGGCCGGCGGTTCAGGCGCCGGCCGGCACCCGGTCCAGGAAGCCGTAGACCTGCCGCAGCCGGCCGTCCGGGCCGGTGACTGCGACGTCGAAGCCGACCACCACCGGCTCCGCGTCCGCGTCGCCGGCCGGCGCCAGCTCCCAGCCGAAGCGGGCGGTGTTGTGGTGGCCGTCCACGGCGCGGCCGGGCCGGAACTCCAGGCCCGGGAACTGCTGCTGTACCGCGCCGATCAGCTCGGCCACCGCCGCCGGGCCGGTGACGTCGGCGAGCGGGTCGGTGTAGCCGCCGTCCTGGGCCCACAGCTCGCTGACGGCCGCCAGTCGGCGGTCCGCGTCGGTCTCGTTCCAGGCGGCGATGTAGCGGTCGACCAGGGCGTCGAAGTCGATGTTCACGGGGGTTCCCCTTCCTCGGTGGCGGTGTGCGCGGCCCCGGCGGGGCGGCGACACCACGACTCTCCCAGCGCGGCCGGGACCGGTCGATTCCCTCCCAGGTAATGCGGCATGACGGCCGGTAGGCTGCCTGCGGTCGAGGCGCGGCGGGTGGCGCCGGCCGGGGAGGGCCTGATGGTGGATCTGACGATCGGACGGGTGGGGCACGGCGCGCGGGCGATGACCGGGCCGGGCGGTAGGGCGGCTGCGGGCGCGCGGCCCGGTGGTGGCGGGCCGGCGGGCAGGTCGACCGGCAGGGCGGCGGGCGGGACGCCCGCCGGCGACGGGGCGGTGGACGAGCGGGCGGCGGGCGGCCCCCGGGTGGGCGCGCTGCTGCGGCACTGGCGGACCAGGCGGCGGCTCACCCAGCTGGAGCTGGCGCTGCGCGCGGAGACCTCCGCCCGCCACCTGAGCTTCGTGGAGACCGGCCGCTCGCAGCCGAGCCGGGAGATGCTGCTGCGGCTCGCCGAGCAGCTGGACGTCCCGGTGCGGGAGCGCAACGCCCTGCTGGTGGCCGGCGGCTTCGCCCCCAGCTACCCCGCCACGCCGCTGGACGACCCGGTGATGGCGCCGGTCCAGGAGGGCGTGCGGCGGCTGCTGGACGCCTACGCCCCCTATCCGGCGCTGCTCTTCGACGGCGGGTACGACGTGCTGGCGGCCAACTCCGGCGTGGCGCTGCTGCTGGAGGGGGTGGATCCGGAGCTGCTGCGCCCGCCGATGAACGCGGTGCGGCTGTCCCTGCATCCGCGCGGGCTGGCGCCGCGCATCCGCAACCTGGGGCAGTGGCGGGCGCACCTGCTGGACCGGGTGGAGCGTCAGATGGTGCTGCGGGACTCGGCGCGGCTGCGCCGGCTGTACGAGGAGGTGCGGCACTACCCGGCGCCCGAGCCGGAGGTGTCCGGGCCCTACGGCTCGGCGGGGGTGGGCGCCGGAGAGCTGGCGCTGCCGATGCGGATCCGGTGCGGCGACGCCGAGCTGGCGTTCCTCTCCACCGCGACCACCTTCAACACGCCGATGGACGTGACCGTCTCGGAGCTGGCGATCGAGACCTTCCTGCCGGCCGACGCGGCCACCGCCGAGGCGCTGGCGGCCCACCGCTGAGCCCGCGCGGCACACCGGCGCGCCGTCGACCGGCCGGCGCCGGGCGCGCCGGCCGGTCCGGTGCGGCGGGGGTCAGCTGCCGTCGCGCAGGTCGGCGAGCGTGGCGCGGGTGAACCGCACCTGGTCGAAGGTGGCCCGGCAGCCTTCCCCGGTGGGCGACTGCGCCATGAAGCCCGCCCGCGGCTGGTCCGTCTCCGGCGTCCCGGCGCCGTCGCGCGTGGCGTCGCCGTCGCCGTCGAGCCGGAAGTAGCGGACGAACTCCCAGCGCTCGCCGTCGGTGGAGGCGTGGAAGGCGAAGGCCGCGCCGGTCCGGGAGACCCGCAGCCAGACGGTGTCGCCCTCGACGTGGAAGGCGTTGGCGTCGTCGGAGGCGCCGTGGCGGGTGACCACCGAGACGACCATCGGTCGGTGCTCGGGCGAGTACTCGAAGCACAGCTTGGCGTAGCGGTCCTCGCCGGCGTACAGCACGAGCACCCCGGCGTCGTAGGTCGCGGCGAAGTCGACCCGCACCCGGGCGAGGAGCTGGTAGTCGCCGGGGCCGGGGGCGAAGGTCAGCGCCCGCGCGTCGTGGAACAGCGCCTTCCCGGCGGGGTCGGCGAACCAGTCGGTGCGCGGCCCGGCGGCCAGGGTGAGGCTCGCCGCGTCGGCGTCGGCGACGCCGGCCGGCACCGCGCCCTCCACCGCGTCCGCCGGCGCCGAGGGCGTCCAGCGGGGCGTCTCGGGAAGGTGGGCGGTGGCGGCGAACTGCTCCATGGGTTCTCTCCCGGACGTGGGCGGTGGCGCCGTGAGGGAGGCGTCAGGTTCTCCCCCACGGCGCGCCAAGCCAATCAGCCGCCCACGGAAGCGTCAATATCGAACACGATTCGACGGACGGGTGTGTGCGAAGGGGGACCCTCGGGACGCGTTCGGCTCACTCGCGGTCGGTCGGCGGGGCGGGGCGACCGCCGCCGGACGGCGTGTCGCGTTCGGAACCGCCGGACGCGCCGCCGGACACGCCGCCGGTCGTGCCGCCGCCCGGTGCCTCCCCGGGGCGCGCGGGCCCGGTGGTCGTACCGCCGCCACCGCCCGCATCACCGGCACCGCCCGCACCGCCCTTGCCCGCCGCACCGCGCGGGCCGCCGGCAGTCCCCGCCCCGCCGGTCGGCGGCGGACCGACCCGCACCAGGGCGCCCTCCAGCGGAGCCACGGCGGTGGCGGTGTGCGGCACCTCGCCCGCGTAGTGCGCCCGCAGGTACAGCACGCAGGTGTTCAGCACCGCCACCAGCGGCACCGCCACCACCGCTCCCCCGATCCCGGCGACCAGCGTGCCGGCCGAGACGGCCAGCACCACCGCGAGGGCGTGCACCTTGACCGCCCGGCCGAGGATCAGCGGCTGGAGCAGGTGCCCTTCGATCTGCTGCACGCCCAGCACCACCGCCAGCACCAGCAGCGCGGTGACCGGGCCGTCGGTGACCAGGCCGACGGCGACCGCGACGGCGCCGCTGACCGTGGCACCGACCAGCGGCACGAAGGCGCCCAGGAAGATCAGCACCGCCAGCGGCACGGCCAGCGGCACGCCGAGGATCTGGATCCCGACGCCGATGAAGAGGGCGTCGATGAAGGCGACCATCACCGTCCCGCGCACATAGCGGGTGAGGGTGAACCAGGCGCGCGGCCCCATGCCGCGCAGCGCCTCGTGGGTGCCGCGCGGGAAGAGCATCACGCACCAGCGCCAGATCCGGTCACCGTCGTAGATCAGGAAGAAGGTGATGAAGGCGGCCAGCACCATGCCGGTGAGCACGTCGATGGCGACCGCGACGGTGCTCACCCCGAAGCTGGTCAGCCGCTCCTGGTTGCTGCCGACGGCCTCGCCGATCTGGTCGACGAAGTCGGTGAGCTGCTGCTCGGTCAGGTGCAGCGGGCCGGAGACCATCCAGTCCCGCAGCTGTTCGATGGCGTCCTGCACCCGGCCGGTCAGCTCGTCGATGTTGTCCTCGACCTGCCAGCCGACGAACCACCCCACCAGCCCGACGCAGGACAGCCCGCCGATGAACGTTATCGCGGCGGCCGGCGCCCGCGGGATGCCGAGCTTGCGCAGCCGCAGCACGGTCGGCTGGAGCAGCGCGGCCAGCAGCAGCGCCACCACGAAGGCCAGCACCACCAGCTGCAGGATGGTGATCAGGCGCAGCAGGACGTAGAGGGCGGCGGCGATGACCACCAGCCGCCAGGCGATCTCCGCGGTGACCCGCATGCCCCAGGGCACCGCCTCGGCGGGGGCGCGCTCCCGGACCGGCGTCGGCGCGCCGGGGGCGGCGGGCCGGCCGTGCTCCCGTCCCGGCGCGGCGCCGTGGTCGCCGGCCGCTTCGTCGGCGGCGGCCGGGTAGGGCCCGGCGTCGGGGCGCGCCGCGGCGGCCGGGCGGTCGCCGCCCGGTTCGCCCTCGTCGATGCCCCTGAGGTAGCCGCCGGCCAGTTCCCGGCGGCGCCTCTCCAGCCGCGCGCCCGCCCAGGCCCCGATCGCGGCAGCCAGCCCGGAGCCGAAACGGCCCACCCGCGCCATAGCCCTGCTCCGTCCGTGATGTCGGATTCCACGTCACGGTATCGCCCCGAGCACGATCCGCCGGGGTGAACCTTTCCCGTGTGGGGCTGCTTATCCCCGAGGGGCACGAACGAGCCCCGGTGCCGGAACGTTCCGGCACCGGGGCTCGGTGGAGTCACGCCCGGCGCGAACCGGGGGCGTGGCAGGCGTGCGGGGCGGGGCTCGCCTGGCGCGGTCGGCACCTGCGGGCCGCCGACCGGCCCGGACGGCGGCCGCGGGGGCGGCTCAGTACCAGTGGTTGGCCTGCCAGAACTGCCAGGCGCCGCACGGGCTGCCGTAGCGGCCGTTCATGTAGTCCAGGCCCCAGCGGATCTGGGTCTCCGGGTTGGTCTGCCAGTCGGCGCCGTGCGAGGCCATCTTGCTGCCCGGCAGCGCCTGCACGAGGCCGTAGGCGCCGGAGGACGGGTTCTGCGCGGTGTAGTTCCAGCCGCTCTCGCGGGTCACGATGTTGCTGAAGCACTGGAACTGGGTGGCGTCGCCGATGATCGACTGCGCCATCGCCTGGACCTCGGCGACGCTGTAGCTGCCGCCACCGGAGGAGCCGGAGCCGACGTCGGAGCGGCTCTCCGAGCGGCTGGCCTCCTCCGCGGCGGCGCGGGCCGCGGCGGCCTCGGCGGCGGCGGCCTCCTCGGCCCGGCGGCGCTCCTCGGCGAGGCGGCGCTCCTCCTCGGCCTTCTTGCGGGCCGCCTCCTCGGCGGCCGCGCGGCGCGCGGCGTCCTCGGCCGCCTGCTTGGCGGCCTCCTCGGCGCTGGCCGCCTGTGCCTCGGCCTGCCGAACGACGTTGTCACTGACGAGCTGGGCCTGGTTGCCCGCGGGGATGTCCGCCAGGAGCGTGGCGTCGGCGACCTCGATCGCCTGCGCCTGGTTCACCTGGTCACCGGTGTTGAGACCGACGACCGCCCCCATGGCGGTCACCGCGGTGGCCGAGACCACCGCGATTCCCCGGACCGAGATCCGGCTCACTCGCAATCCTTCCGACGGCGCCCGCGGCGGCTGGCCCGCGCGGACGGGTTGAGCCCCTGGCACTGGCCGCGACGGCGGGAGCGGGATGGTGCGGCGCGCTCCTACGAGCCGTCGGCGGCACGGGCCCGGCGCATCCACGACGGGGACGCTTCGTTCTCGGGCGGCATACGGCTGATCCCGTGTTCAGTTCTGACGTGCACTCAAAGTGACGGATCGGTGGCCCGACCGTCAGCTCTCGCCGTATGCGGGGCCTGACAGAACCCAAACTGTGCCCCACGCGCGTCCGGGAGCGCAATTCCCCTAGGGGTGTCGAACATCACACGGGCCGTGTCCTGGAACGTCCGACGCGAGGTCCTGTGATCTTGCTCCCGACTCGGTAACGTGCCGAGTTTCCGTCACCGGGCCCACTTGGCCGGGCATGCGCGGGGGAGGCGCCCCGACGGATCGGGACGCCTCCCCACTCGGACGGTCCGCGCGAAAAGTCCCCCGAAAGGGGACGGCGCCGGTTGACGGCGACGCCCCGTGGGGCGGACCGGCCCGGTCAGCGCGGGAAGTCCTCCAGCATCTCGGTGACCAGCGCGGCGATCGGCGAACGCTCCGACCGGGTGAGCGTGACGTGCGCGAACAGCGGATGCCCCTTCAGCTTCTCCACCACCGCCACCACGCCGTCGTACCGGCCCACCCGCAGGTTGTCGCGCTGCGCCACGTCGTGCGTGAGCACCACCTTGGAGTTGGAGCCGATCCGGGACAGCACGGTGAGCAGCACGTTCCGCTCCAGCGACTGCGCCTCGTCGACGATCACGAAGGCGTCGTGCAGCGAGCGGCCGCGGATGTGGGTGAGCGGCAGCACCTCCAGCATGCCGCGCTCCACGACCTCCTCGATCACCTCGGCGCTGGTCACCGCCGACAGCGTGTCGAAGACCGCCTGCGCCCAGGGGTTCATCTTCTCGCTCTCGGTGCCCGGCAGGTAGCCGAGCTCCTGCCCGCCCACCGCGTACAGCGGCCGGAACACCATCACCTTGCGGTGCTTGCGGCGCTCCAGCACCGCCTCCAGGCCGGCGCACAACGCCATCGCCGACTTGCCGGTGCCGGCCCGTCCGCCGAGCGAGACGATGCCGATGTCGTCGTCGAGCAGCAGGTCCAGGCCGATCCGCTGCTCCGCGCTGCGGCCGTGCAGGCCGAACGCCGAGCGGTCGCCGCGCACCAGCCGCACCGCGCCGTCCGCGGTGACCCGCCCCAGCGCCTTGCCGCGCGTGGAGACCAGGGTCAGGCCGGTGTGCACCGGCAGGTCCTCCGCCTCCGGCAGCCGCAGCCGCTCCTCGGCGAAGAGGGTGTCCACCTGCTCCGCCGTCACCTGGAGCTCGGCCATCCCGGTCCAGCCGGAGGTCACCGCCAGTTCGGCCCGGTACTCCTCGGCGAGCAGGCCGACCGCGCTCGCCTTGATCCGCATCGGGAGGTCCTTGGAGACGACGGTGACGTCGTACCCCTCGGCCTGGAGGTTGCGGGCGACCGCCAGGATCCGGTCGTCGGCGCTGGACCGGCCGGCCTCGCTCAGCCGGAAGCCCGGGGGCAGCACCGAGGGGTCGGAGTGGTTGAGCTCGACCCGGAGGGTGCCGCCCAGTTCGCCCACCGGTATCGGCGCGTCCAGTCGGCCGTACCGGACGCGGAAGTCGTCCAGCATGCGCAGCGCCTGCCGCGCGAAGTACCCCAGTTCTGGGTGGTGCCGCTTGGCCTCCAGCTCGGAGACCACCACCACCGGGAGCACCACCTCGTGCTCCTCGAACCGGACCATCGATCCGGGATCGGACAGCAGCACGCTGGTGTCCAGGACATAGGTGCGCCGATCGCTGCCTCGCCGGCTCTTCATGGCCATCACGTGTGGACGTACCCCCTTGCGGGGCGCGCACCCGCGCCCGGAATGACTCCGCCTGGCGCCGCGGTCCTCCGCCCCGCCCTTCCTCTTCGCCTCCGCCGCAGGTCGGGCGGGAGGTGGCGGAGGGCGGGAGGGGGCCAGGCACACGGGCCCGGACCGTCCGCGGGCACGCCACACCCCGGGACCGTGGGGATCCCGGTGGTCGGCGGGGTCGGGGACGGCGACGGCACAGCGCGGAGTGGAACGAGGAACCGGGCACCGGCCCGAGGGCCGGGTGCCGACCCTCGTGGACGCCGCGCTTCGGGACGGTTGGAGCCGAAGAGCACGGAGGGGCCTCCCGGACGGACGGCCCTGTCGCCGCCCGTTACCGCGGCGCCGCCGCCCCGTCCGCCGACGGGCGGGGTGGTCGGAGGTGGCGAACCACCCCCACAGTGGCGGGCGTTCCGCCCGGCGCCGGTCACGATCCCTCTATTCCCCGGTGCCGCTGACGGCATGCTCGATGAATCGAACCGTCGACCTAACGACACCCCGAGTTCACTGGCGCACCAACTCGCCCAGGCCAGGCGGGTGGTGGGGCGGCGCGGCGGCCGGGACGTCGCCATGTCGACCTGGCGACGTGTCCGCTCCCGGGCGTGTCGGCCCCCCCGGGAGCCGCGTCCGGGCCGGGTGTGCCGGCGTGCCGGCGTGTCGGCGTGTCGCCGTGTCGACCCGATGGCGCCGCCGGGGCGCGGCGGGGCGGGGTCAGACGCCGAAGCGGCGGTGCCGGGCGGCGTAGTCGCGCAGCGCCCGGAGGAAGTCGACCTTGCGGAAGGCCGGCCAGTACGCCTCGCAGAAGTAGAACTCCGAGTGGGCGCTCTGCCAGAGCAGGAAGCCGGAGAGCCGCTGCTCGCCCGAGGTCCGGATGATCAGGTCCGGGTCCGGCTGGTCCTTGGTGTAGAGGTGCTGGGCGATGTGCTCGACGTCGAGGATCTCGGCGAGTTCCTCGATGGAGGAGCCGGTGGCCGCGTGCTCCTTGAGCAGCGAGCGGACGGCGTGCGCGATCTCCTGCCGGCCGCCGTAGCCGACCGCCACGTTCACGGTGAGGCCGCGGACGGCGTCGGTCGCCCGCTCGGCCTCCTGCAGCACCTCGCGGGTCCGGCCGGGCAGCAGGTCCAGGGCGCCGACGGGGTGGACGCGCCAGCGTCCGGTCTCGGCCAGGCCGCGCACCGCGTCCTCGATGATCTCCAGCAGCTGGGCCAGTTCCTCCGGGGGCCGGTTCAGGTTGTCGGTGGACAGCAGCCACAGGGTGACCACCTCGACACCGGTCTCCTCGCACCAGCCGAGCAGTTCCTGGATCTTGTCGGCGCCCTTGCGGTGCCCCTCAGCCGTGGAGCTCCCGGCGGTGCGCGCCCAGCGGCGGTTGCCGTCCAGGATCACCCCCACGTGCCGGGGCACCCGGGTGGGGTCCAGTCTCCCCTCGACCCGGCGCCCGTACAGGCCGTACACCAGGTCGCGCAGCCGCATCGCATCCGCCTTCCACGTCCGTCCGTTCCGCGGACGGTCGACACCCTACTCGCCGCCGGAGAAGACCTGGCGGTGGCGCGGCGCGGGCGCCGGAGGGCGCGGGCCGCGTGGTTACGCAGGTTACGGACGCGGCGCGGACGGCCGTGGTTGCACCGGAACGCCGACACCGCACGGCGATCCGTGCCTCGGCCCCGGCGGCGACGGACGCCCCGGGACGGCGGCGCCCGGCGCTGCGGGACCCGGCACCGGGTGAGGTACCGCACACCGGCCGCGGCGTGGGATCACCGCCCCGGGGCGCGGACGGTCGCGCCGCCCCGGGGCGCGGGGCCCGGGTGCTGCGCCGCGCGGGCCGCGCGGGGTGACGCGCGGCGCGGGGACGGGCGGCGCGGCGGGCGGTGCGCCGGAGGCGACGGCGGCGGGTCCACGACCGGGCGTCACCGCCGCCGGTCGTGGACCAGGTCGCCGCGCAGGCCGGTGTGGTCGACACCGCGCTCGGCCCCGCGCAGCGGGTGCCCCGCCTCCGCGGTCGGACGGCCGCCCAGCGGGCCGGCCGGGCGGCGCGGGCCCGGCAGCGAGGTGCTGTCGGCCCGGCGGGCCGCGCCGTGCGGGCCGGCCACCGGATGGCCGGGCGCGCCGGCGGACGCGCCGTGCTGCCCGGCGACCAGGTGCCCGTGGGCGGAGCCCGATCCCGAGCCGGGCGGGCCGTCGTGGCCGCCGGTCGGCGCGCGGAGCACGTCCACGCCCCGGTCGGCGAGCGCCTCCAGTTGCGCGGCGGCCGGGTGGCCGGGCGGCGGCTCGTCGGTCACCAGGTGGGTGATGGCCTCGGTGGGGACCGTCTGGAACATGGTGTCGGTGCCGATCTTGGAGTGGTCGGCCAGCACCACGACCTCGCCGGCCGCCTGCACCAGCGCCCGGTCCACGCTCGCGGCCAGCATGTTGCTGGTGGACAGCCCGCGCTCGGCGGTCAGCCCGCTGCCGGAGAGGAAGGCGCGGCGCACCCGCAGGCCGGCCAGCGACTGCTCGGCGCCGCTGCCCACCAGGGCGTAGTTGGAGCCCCGCAGGGTGCCGCCGGTCATCACCACCTCCACCCGGTTGGCGTGCGCCAGCACCTGCGCGACCAGCAGCGAGTTGGTGACGACGGTCAGGCCGGGCACCCGGGCCAGCCGCCGGGCCAGTTCCTGCGTGGTCGTGCCGGCGCCGACCACCACGGCGTCCCCCTCCTCGACCAGCCCGGCGGCCAGGTCCGCGATCGCGGACTTCTCCGCGGTGGCGAGGTGGGTCTTGTGCGGATAGTTCGGTTCTCGGGACAGGCCACCGGGCAGCACCGCGCCACCGTGGCGGCGATCGAGCAGACCCTCCGCCTCCAGCGCGCGGACGTCCCGGCGGACCGTCACTTCGGAGGTCTGGACGACCCGGGCCAGCTCCCGCAGGGAGACAGCGCCGTTCGCCCGCACCATTTCCAGGATGAGTTGACGACGTTCTGCTGCGAACACAGAACTGACAGTAACGCGAATGACCGAGTGCTTTCAGCCGTTTCCGCGGAGTAGCCGAAGTTGTCCGATGCTCGGCAGGACTTGTGGTAGAGCGCCCGGCGCCGGGATTGGGCCCCCTCACCACCGCAGACGGCGCCCGCGCGCCACCCCCCGGGGCCCCGCGCGCCACCCGGCACACCACCCGTTCCGGTGACGCGCCGGACCCCCGTGCGGCGCGTCACCGCGGCGCGTCGGTGACGCGCCGCGTCCGGCGGAGCGGGCGGGGGCCGGCGACGCGGGGCGTGGCCGCGGCTCAGGTGGTGATCTGCAGCTGCCGCGCCGCCTCGGCCAGCGAGCCGGACAGCGAGGGGTACACCGTGAAGGAGTGCGCGATCTGGGTGACCGTGAGGCCGTTGTCGACCGCCAGCGACACCGGGTGGATCAGCTCGCTCGCCTTGGGCGCGACCACCACGCCGCCCACCACGATGCCGGTGCCCGGCCGGCAGTACAGCTTGATGAAGCCGTCCTTGATGCCCTGCATCTTCGCCCGCGGGTTGCGCGGCAGCGGCAGCTTGACCGCCCGCGCCTCGATCCGGCCCGCCTCGATGTCCGCCTGCGAGGCGCCCACCGTGGCGATCTCCGGGTCGGTGAACACGTTGGACGCCACGGTCTTCAGCCGCAGCGGGGTGACCGCCTCGCCGAGGGCGTGGTAGACGGCGATCCGGCCCTGCATCGCCGCCACCGAGGCCAGCATCAGCACGCCGGTGCAGTCGCCCGCCGCGTAGACCCCGGGCACGCTCGTCCGGGAGACCTTGTCCACCTCCACGTGACCGGACTCGGACAGCTTCACGCCGGCCTCCTCCAGCCCCATCCCGGCGGTGTTCGGGATCGAGCCGACGGCCATCAGGCAGTGCGAACCGCGCACCACCCGGCCGTCCGCCAGGGTCACCTCCACGCCGTCGCCCACCCGCTTGACCGAGGACGCGCGCGAGCGGGACATCACCGTCATCCCGCGCCGGCGGAAGACGTCCTCCAGCACGGCCGCGGCGTCCGGGTCCTCGCCGGGCAGCACCCGGTCACGGCTGGAGACCAGCGTCACCCGCGAGCCGAGGGCCTGGTAAGCGCCGGCGAACTCGGCGCCGGTGACGCCGGAGCCGACCACGATCAGCTCCTCGGGCAGCTCCTCCAGGTCGTACACCTGGGTCCAGCTCAGGATCCGCTCGCCGTCCGGCGCCGCGTCCGGCAGCTCCCGCGGGTGCGCGCCGGTGGCGATCAGGACGGTGTCAGCCTCCAGGGTCTCCAGGCCGCCGTCCTTGTGCGCCACCACGACCCGGCCCGGCCCCTCCAGCCGGCCCGTCCCGTGCACCACCCGGGCGCCGGCCCGGCGCACCGACTGGGCGATGTCCTCCGACTGGGCCAGCGCCAGCCGCTTAACCCGGCGGTTCACCACGCCCAGGTCGACACCGACCACGCCGTCCGGCGGCGTGCCGTCGCCCACCTTTATGCCCAGTTCCTCGTGGCCGGCCGCGAACGCCGTCATCACCTCGGCGGTGGCGATCAGCGTCTTCGACGGCACGCAGTCCGTCATCACGCAGGAGCCGCCGAAGCCGTCGCGGTCGATGACGGTCACCTCCGCCCCGAGCTGCGCGGCCACCAGCGCCGCCTCGTAGCCGCCAGGTCCGCCACCGATAATCACGATCCGAGTCACGATTTCCATTGTTCCGCACCGTGTCCGCCCGCCGGCAGCCGCCTCCCACCCGGGCGCGCCGACCGAGGTGGGGCGGGCTGTCCCGGGGTGTCCCGAGGCGTCCCGGGCTGTGCCGTAATCGCCCGTACGGCCCCACCTGCCCGTCCCGCGGCGCCCGCCCGGGCCGCCATTGCGCGTCCGGAGGGATTCGCTCCCGTACGCTGACGCCATGGCGCTCTACGCCGCGTATGCCGGCAACCTCGACGCGCGGCAGATGGCTCGCCGCGCCCCGCATTCACCACTGCGCGCCACCGGCTGGCTCATCGGATGGCGGCTGACCTTCGGCGGCGGCCAGGTGGGCGGGGAGGGCGCGCTGGTCACGGTCGTGGAGGCGCCGGAGGAGCCCGGCAGCGAGGTCTTCGTGGCGCTGTACGACGTCGCGCCCGGTGACGAGGCCGCCCTGGACGGCTGGGAGGGCGTGCCGCTCGGCCTCTACCGCCGGGTGCGGATCCGGGTGGAGACCTCCGAGGGGCCGATGACCGCCTTCACCTACGTGCTCGACGACTACGAGGGCGGCCTGCCCACCGCCCGCTTCCTCGGCAGCATCGCGGACGCCGCGGAGTCCGCCGGCGCCCCGCACGACTACGTCATGCAGCTGCGCAAGCGGGCCTGCCTGCCGGGGTAGTGCCCCCCGCTGCCCGTGGGCCGGTGGGTGGTCCACCAGGCGGACAACCTTCTACGCGCGTAGCCGACCCTCAGGCTACCCTCGGCCCGTGAACGTTACTGCTTTCGACGACCCCGCCTCCGCCGCCGCGCGCGCCGCCGACCGCCTGCGTGAACTCACCGGCGCACAGCACCACGACGTCGCGCTGGTGATGGGCTCCGGCTGGGTCCCCGCCGCCGACGCGCTCGGCACCCCGGACGCCGAGTTCCCCGTCACCGACCTGCCCGGGTTCCCCCCGCCCGCCGTCGCCGGCCACGCCGGCCGCATCCGCTCCGTGCGCGTGGGCGAACTGCGCGCCCTGGTCTTCCTGGGCCGGACGCACCTCTACGAGGGCCACGGCGTCGCCGCCGTCGCCCACGGGGTGCGCACCGCGGCGGCCGCGGGCTGCCGCGCCGTCGTCCTCACCAACGGCTGCGGCGGCCTGAAGCTCTCCTACGCCCCCGGTCAGCCGGTGCTGATCAGCGACCACATCAACCTCTCCGGGGCCACCCCGCTCACCGGCGCCAACTTCGTCGACCTCACCGACCTGTACTCCCCGCGGCTGCGCGCGCTGTGCCGGGAGGTCGACCCGACGCTGGACGAGGGCGTCTACGTCCAGTTCTCCGGCCCGCAGTACGAGACGCCGGCCGAGATCGGCATGGTCCGCGCGATCGGCGGCGACCTGGTCGGCATGTCCACCACCCTGGAGGCGATCGCCGCGCGCGAGGCCGGGCTGGAGGTGCTGGGCATCTCCCTGGTGACCAACCTCGCCGCCGGCATGACCGGGGAACCCCTCAACCACGAGGAGGTCCTCCAGGCCGGGCGCGACTCCGCCGCCCGGATGGGCCAGCTGCTCTCGCAGATCCTGCCCCGCGTCTAGGCAGCCCGGCGGCGACGGACTTCCGGCCCCGACGCGGTGAACCCGTGCGGGGGACGGGCCGTCATACCCGGGGAGCCCCGCGGCGGACGGGGCTCCCCACCCGCCATGTCTGGAACGCCCCGGCGCGGGTAACCGAGCCGTCCCCCTCCCCCGCCGGCCCGCACCGCCCGGGGCCCTCTGCCACAATCCCCGGGCGGTCGGCCCCGCCACCCGGCGCGCGGCCGCCGCCCGTTCCCGACCAACCGAGGAGTGACCGAGTGCAGGACGACGTCGTCCGGCAGGCCCGAGCGTGGCTGGCCGAGGACCCGGACCCCGACACCCGCGCGGAACTGGACGCCCTGCTGGCGGCCGTCACCGCCGGCGACACGGCGGCGCGCGCCGAGCTCGCCGACCGTTTCTCGGCGCCCCTCCGCTTCGGCACCGCCGGACTGCGCGGCGCCCTCGGCGCCGGTCCGAACCGGATGAACCGCGCCGTGGTGATCCGGGCCGCCGCCGGCCTGGCCGCCTACCTCAAGGACGTGGCCGAGCGCCCCGGCGACGAGCCCGGACTGGTGGTGATCGGCTACGACGCCCGCCACAAGTCCCGCGACTTCGCCGAGGCGACCGCCGCCGTGATGGTCGGCGCCGGCCTGCGCGCCGCACTGCTCCCGCACCCGCTGCCCACGCCCGTGCTGGCCTTCGCCGTGCGCCACCTCGGCGCGGTCGCCGGCGTGGCGGTGACGGCGAGTCACAACCCGCCGCAGGACAACGGCTACAAGGTGTACCTGGGCGACGGCTCGCAGATCGTCCCGCCGGCCGACGCCGCCATCGCCGAGCGGATCGCCGCCGTCGGCCCGCTGGCCGCGGTCCCGCTGGCCGCCGACGGCTGGCAGGTGCTCCCCGCCACCTCCTCCGCCTCCGCCGCCACCTCCTCCGCCGCCGGGCCGGGAGTCGCCGACGCCGCGCCGGGCATCGTCGACGCCTATCTGGAGCGGACCGCGGCCGTGGTGGATCCCGGCTCCCCGCGCGACGTCTCCGTCGTCTACACCCCGCTGCACGGCGTGGGCCGCTCGGTGCTGGCCGCCGCCTTCGCCCGCGCCGGCTTCCCGACGCCCACCGTCGTCGCTGAGCAGGCCGAGCCCGACCCGGACTTCCCGACCGTGGCCTTCCCCAACCCGGAGGAGCCCGGCGCCATGGACCTGGCCTTCCGCACCGCCGAGCAGGTCGGTCCCGACCTGATCATCGCCAACGACCCGGACGCCGACCGCTGCGCGGTGGCCGTGCCGGAGGCCGACGGCGGCGGTGGCTGGCGGATGCTGCGGGGCGACGAGGTGGGCGCGCTGCTCGGCGTGCACCTGGTCGGCAAGCGGGCCGAGGGCGCCTTCGCCACCACCATCGTCTCCTCCTCCCTGCTGGCCCGGATCGCCGAGGCGGCCGGACTGCCGTACGGGGAGACCCTGACCGGCTTCAAGTGGATCGCCCGGGTGCCCGGGCTGCGCTACGGCTACGAGGAGGCGCTGGGCTACTGCGTCGACCCGGAGGGGGTGCAGGACAAGGACGGCATCAGCGCCGCGCTGCTGGTCGCCGAGCTGGCGGCCGAGCTGAAGCGGTCCGGCCGGACCCTGCTGGACCTGCTGGACGACATAGCGCTGGAGTACGGCCTGCACGCCACCGACCAGCTCTCCGTGCGGGTCACCGACCTCGGGATCATCCAGGCGGCGATGGAGCGGCTGCGCGACACGCCGCCGACGGCGCTCGGCGGCCTGGACGTGATCGTCACCGACGACCTGGCCAAGGGCGTGGAGGGCCTGCCGCCGACGGACGGGCTGCGCTACCGGATGGCCGGGGCGGAGGGGTCCGCCGCCGGAGCACCGGCGGTGCGCGAGGCCCGCGTCGTGGTGCGGCCGTCCGGCACCGAGCCGAAGCTGAAGTGCTACCTGGAGGTCGTGGTGCCGGTGGCCGACTCCTCCTCGCTGCCCTCCGCCCGGCTGCTGGCCGCCGAGACCCTGGATGCGCTCAAGCGCGACCTGGCCGCCGCGGCCGGGCTGTAGGCGGGGCGGGCTGTAGGCGGGGCGGGCCCGGGGGCCCGCGCCCCACGGCATGACGGCGGCCCGCGTCCCGGCGGCGTCCGGGACGCGGGCCGCGCGGGGACCCGCCCGTCCACCCAGCTAGACGCGGCTGCGGCCGATGTACACGTTCCTGGCCCGGTAGTAGGTGTCGCCGGAGGGGCCGGAGCCGCCGGAGGAGCCCTCCATCTGGAGGTTGCAGATGACCCAGAGCGGCTTGCCGACGAATCCGGCACCCCGGTGCACCGCCCTCCAGGTGTCGTCCAGGTAGTAGTGGATCTCCACGTCGGTGGAGTTGACCATGGTGATCCAGGCCCGGTAGGCGTGCCAGCCGCCCGGCGAGGAGACCGGGACGATCGTGCTGGAGACGTCGGAGGAGGTGCGGAAGGTGTTGAACCAGTTCCGCGCGTCGCCCTTGAACTCCAGGATGTCGCTCTCCGGCGGCCAGCTGTTGACCCCGGTCAGCCAGAACGCCGGCCAGGTGCCGGGGGCGCTCGGGGCCTGGAACTCGCCCTTGACCTCGTAGTCGGGGAACTCGCTGGTGATCCGGATCTGGTGCTTGGCGTGCACGGCGCCGGAGTGGTAGCGGATCGGCAGGTAGGGCGAGGAAGAGCTGTTGCCCTCGTTCCAGGAGATGCGGGACGCCTTCAGCGTGAGCACGTCGCCGGAGAGGTACACGTGGTTGTGGTCGGTGGGGCTCGCGTACATCCGGGCCGTGCCGTTGTGGTCGGAGCCCCAGGGATACAGGTAGTTCCAGTTCGCCTCCAGGGCCTGGTAGCTGGAGAAGGTGTCGGTGCCGAGCACGGTCTCCCAGGCGGCGGCCCGGGCCGGGCGTGCCGTCCCCGTGGTCACCGCCGTGGTGGCGGCCAGGGCCGCGGCGCCGGTCAGCAACGATCTGCGACCGAGTTCCGCGCGGGAACGGCCGGTGCTTCCGTCCATCTGCTGCCTCCGACTGAAACGAACAGATTCGAACGCGATGTCACAGGTGGGGACCTCATGATGGACCATGTCAGGCTCATGTCAATACTGCCGGCCAGCCGGCGGTGGGGCCGTCGGCGGCTGGCGTGGGCCCGCGGTCACGGCCGCCGGTGAACCGCCTGTGGACCGACCGCGCGCCGGACGGGGAGCCGCCCCTGGCGCGCCGATCAACCCCCCATCAGCACGCCCACCAGCGCGACGAGGCCGGCCACCGCCGGCGCGATGATCCACCAGCACCAACGGACCCGCGGCTCGCCCCGCGCACCGGGCCGCTCCCGCCCCGCCTCGGCCAGTTCCCGCAGCTCCGTCACGACGTGGTCGGCCCACGCCTGCCCGGGTGCCTCCACCCCCGCCAGGCTGCGGGCGTCCCGACGCCCCTCGGCGGCGGCGCGGGCGTTGTCCCGCTGGGCCTTCTTGCGCTGCCGCAGCGACACCGGAACGGCCCACAGCTGGTACGTCCGTCCGGAGACCACCACCTCGCTGGACATCCCGGCGCGCACGTGCTCCACGGTGGACCACGGCGCCACCACCGTCCGGAACGGGTTGCGCACCAGCAGCCGGTCATGGCCGGCGGCGACCATCGGCCGGAGCGTGTAGGCCACCACCAGCGGCACCACCAGCAGCGTGGCCGCGAGGACGGCGCCGAGCTCCCGGCCGTCCGTGCGCAGCGCCGCGTCCACCACCAGGGCGCCGCCGATGACCAGCACGGCCACCCCGGTCACCACCGAGGGGACGGATCGGTAGGTGCGGTCGGCGTAGCGCGGCTCGTCGGGCTGACCGGACCCACCGGACTGGCCGGGCTGCCCGGGCTGGCCTGGCCGCTCCGGTTCGCCGGGCGGGGGCGTGCGGTGGTCGCTGGGAGGGTTCATGCGTCCGATTCTGCCGCCGCCCGAGTCGCACCGGCCACACCCACCCCGCCCCGCCCGTGCCGGCCCCGGCGAGGGCGGATCCGAGAGAGCGGCATCTGATAGGGCGGCTTCGAGAGAGCGGCTCTCCGATGGGACGGCTCCGATGGCGACGACAACGGGAGGACGGCTCGGCTCCGACGAGGACGACACCGGGAAGCCGGCTCGGCTCCGATGAGACGGCTCCGAAAAGACGGCTCCGAGTGAATGCTGAATGCCCCCAAATGCCGACCGGGAAGTTATCCACAGGCCGCAGAAAGGGACTGTCCCCCGCCACCACCCTCATGAAATCCTGGAATCAGGGGGGCCACCCAGGCTCCCCTGGCAGGCGTTGCGCCCGGGGCTGGTGGGGAGAGTGCGACCACTGAGCTTTGGGAGGTTCCAGGTGCGGCCTCAGAGATACAGAGCCTCCACGCGTGATCGATGAAAGGCCACTCCACGTGCGGCAAGTGAGGTGCAGTCCCTCCACGCGCGATCGGTGAGGTGTGGGCGGCTCCAGGTGTGACCGGCGGAGCGCCGGCGACTCCAAGGGGATGCCACCGATGGGCCGGCCGGGAAGTTATCCACAGGCCGCAGAAAGGGACTGCCGCCGACCACGCCACCCATGAAATCCTGGAATCAGGGGGGGCCACCCAGGCTCCCCTGAGGGGCGTTGCGCCCGGGGCTGGTGTGGCAGGTGTGAACTCCAGGTGCGACCGGTGGGTGCGCTGGGTGATCCGAGGAGACCGGAGAGGACGAGCAGCGGTGGCCCGCCGGAACGGAGCGGCGCCTACAAAGGACGGAGCGGCGCGCCCAAGGGCGGAGCAGCGGTCGCGGGATCATGAGGGCGCTCCACGGGGAGGGAGAGGGTGCCCGCCCGGATGGAGCGGCGCTCCCAAGAAGGGGGCAGCGCCCCCAAAGGGCGGAGCAGCACCCCCAAGGGGGCAGCGCCCACGGGCCCAGGGAGTGCCCCAGCCCGATGGAGTGACCGCCGGCGCGGGGGGTAGCAGGGGCGGGCGGCGGAGTGGGAGTTTCCGGATGCTACGCGCATAGATATGCTCGAACGGTGAGCATGCCCGACCCGGCGGCCGACGCCGCCCCCACCCCCGCGCACGCGGCAGGACTCGCCGACGTCACGGCCTCCGACGGCTCGCTGCGCCGCTTCCTGCACGGCCTTCCCGCCGTCGATCCCGCCGGCCTGGTGGCCCGCACGGCCGCGCTGGGCTCGGCCCGCGCCGTGAAGGGGCCGGCCAAGGCGGCGGCGATCGACCTGGCCATCCGCCTGATCGACCTGACCACGCTGGAGGGCGCCGACACCCCCGCCAAGGTGCGGGCGCTGGCCACCAAGGCGCGCCTGCCCGACCCCACCGACCGGTCCGCGCCCCAGGTGGCCGCCGTGTGCGTGTACCCGGACATGGTCGCCACCGCCCGTGAGGCGGTCGCCGGCAGCGGCGTGCACGTCGCCTCGGTGGCCACCGCCTTCCCCAGCGGACGGGCGAGCCTGGCGGTCCGGCTGGCGGACACCCGGGAGGCGGTCGAGGCGGGCGCCGACGAGATCGACATGGTGATCGACCGCGGCGCCTTCCTGTCCGGGCGCTACCTGAAGGTCTTCCAGGACATCGTCGAGGTGAAGCGGGCCTGCGGCGACGCCCACCTGAAGGTGATCCTGGAGACCGGCGAGCTCGCCACCTACGACAACGTGCGGCGCGCCTCCTGGCTGGCGATGCTGGCCGGTGCCGACTTCATCAAGACGTCCACCGGCAAGGTCGGGGTCAACGCCACCCCACCGGTCACCCTGCTGATGCTGGAGGCGGTACGCGACTTCGAAGCGGCCACCGGCATCCGGGTCGGGGTCAAGCCGGCCGGGGGGATCCGCACCACCAAGGACGCGCTGCGCTACCTGCTGCTGGTGCACACCGCCCTGGGCGACGCCTGGCTGACCCCCGAGCTGTTCCGGTTCGGCGCCTCCAGCCTGCTGGGCGACCTGCTGATGCAGCGCCAGAAGCTGACCACCGGCCGGTACGCCGGCTCCGACGACGTGACGGTGGACTGACCCGTGCCCGACAACACCCCCGCCACCCCGGTGGCACCCGCCTCCCCCTTCGCCCCCCGCCCGGCGCTGGACTCCCTCGCCGACGCCCGCCTCGCCGACCGGCACCGGCTGCTGATCGGCGGCCGGTGGGTGGACGGCGGCGCCGGCTCGCGCCCCGTCCTGGACCCGGCCACCGGCGCCCCGCTCACCGAGGTCGCGGCGGCCACGGCGGCGCAGGTCGACGCCGCCGTGGCCGCCGCCCGCGCGGCCCAGCCCGGCTGGGCCGGGCTGGCCGGCGCGGAGCGCGCCAAGCACCTGTTCCGGCTGGCCCGCCTGGTGCAGGAGCACGCGCGTGAGCTGACCCTGCTGGAGGCGGCGAACACCGGCCGGCCGGCGGCCGACGTCAAGGCGAACGACGTGGCCGGCGCGGCCCAGCTGCTGTTCCACTACGCCGGCTGGGCCGACAAGCTGCGGCACGCCGTGCCCGGGGCCCGGGTCGCGGAGCCGGCCGCGCGCGGCGTCGCCGCACTGCTGCTGCCGTGGGACGCTCCGCTGCTCACCTTCGCCCGCACCGCCGGTCCGGCGCTGGCCGCCGGCAACACGGTGGTGGCCAAGCCGGCGGCGACGACCCCGCTGAGCGTGCTGCGGCTGGCCGAGATCGCCCGCCGGGCCGGGCTGCCGGACGGCGTGCTGAACGTGCTCACCGACGGCGCCCCCGAGGGGGTCGGCCCCGACCTCGCCGGCCACGCCGGGGTGGACGTGGTCTCCTTCACCGGTTCCACGGCCGTCGGCCGCACGGTCGCCGCCCTGGCCGCGCGCACCGGCGCGCGCACCGTGCTGGACCTCGGCGACCAGGCGCCGCACCTGCTGTTCGACGACGCCCCGCTGGACGAGGCGGTCGAGGCGGTCGTCGGCGCGGCCTTCACCGGACGGGGCCGGCCGCGCGGCGCGATCGGCCGGCTGCTGGTCCAGGAGCCGGTCCTGGACGAGGTGGTGGAGCGGCTGCGGGCGCGGATCGCCCGGCTGCGCCTCGGCGCGCCGCTGGACCGCAACGCGGACCTCGGCCCGCTGCACTCCGCCGCGCAGGCCGCGCGGGTGGCCGAGCTGGTCGCCACCGCCGGGGCCGAGGGCGCCGAGGTGTGGACCGCGCCGGAGCACGGGGAGCGCCTCGCCGAGCTGCGCGCCGAGGGCGGCGAGTACGCCGGTGGCTTCTGGCAGGCCCCGGTGCTGGTCACCGGGGTGACCCAGGCGCACGCGGTGGCCGCGACCGAGCTGCGGGCGCCGGTGCTGCCGGTGCTGACCTTCCGCACCCCCGCGGAGGGCGTGGAGAAGGCGAACAACACCCCGTTCGGCGGGGCGGCGGCGGTCTGGTCGGCGAAGGGCGCGCAGGCGCTGTGGGCGGCGCGCCGGCTGCGCGCCGGCACCGTGTGGGTGAACGAGGCCGACGCGGTGGACGCGGCGGCGCCGCACCACGTCGGCCGCCAGTCGGGTTCCGGTCGCGCCGGCGGCCACCACGGTCTGGAGGCCTACCTCGATGTCTGAGACGACTGACACCACCGCGAACGCCGGCGGCGAGACGGCCGCGCCGCCCCGTCTCGCCGTGGCGAAGACCTACAAGCTGTTCGTCGGGGGCGCCTTCCCGCGCTCCGAGAGTGGGCGGGTGTACGAGGTGACCGACGGCGACGGCACGGCTCGGGCGAACGCCCCGCTGGCGACCCGCAAGGACGCCCGGGACGCGGTCTCCGCCGCCCGCAAGGCGTTCGGCGGCTGGTCCGGGGCGACGGCCTACAACCGCGGCCAGGTGCTCTACCGGGTGGCCGAGATGCTCCAGGGGCGCACCGGCGAGTTCGCCGGTCTGGTGGCCGCCGCGGAGGGGCTGTCCGTCGGACGGGCCGGCGAGCTGGTCGAGGCGACCGTGGACCGGCTGGTCTGGTACGCCGGCTGGACGGACAAGCTCGGCGCGGTGCTGGGCACGGTGCGTCCGGTGGGCGGCGGGCGGCTGGCGGTCGGTCTGCCGGAGCCGTACGGCGTGGTCGCCGTGGCGGCCCCGTCGGCCGGCCGGGGCTGGTCGCTGCTGGGCGCGGTGACGTTGCTGGGGGCGGCGCTGGCGGCCGGGAACACGGTGGTGCTGGTGGCCGCCGAGCGGGACCCGCTGCCGGTGCTGTCGCTCGGCGAGGTGCTGGCCGTCTCGGACGTGCCGGGCGGCGTGGTGAACGTGCTGAGCGGCCGGCCGGCCGATCTGCTGCCCACGCTGGCCGGCCACGGCGACGTGGAGGTGCTGGACCTCAGCGGCCTCGGCGGCCTCGACCGTCCCGGCGCCCTCGGTGGTCCCGACGGCGCCGGATCGGCCGGCGTGGAGCTGGTCGAGGCCGCGGCCGGAAGCCTCAAGGAGGTGCTGCTGCCGCCGCGCCGCGGCGCCGGTCCGGACGGCACCGCGGACGCCGCCGCGGACGGCACGGCCGCCGTGGACTGGACGGCGGAGCCGGCCCTGGAGCGGCTCGCCGAGCGGCTGCGGCTGCGCTCGCTGTGGCAGTCCGCCGGCGTGTGAGCCGGCTCGGCGCCGCCGGCCGGGCGACAGCACCCCACCTGCCGCGTCACGCCTGCCGGGTGGCGCCTGCCGGGTGACGCGGCGCCACGTCGCCCGAGACGGCCGTCGGGTCACGCGCGTCGCACCCGCGTGA
Source organism: Allostreptomyces psammosilenae (assembly GCF_013407765.1). Classification (GTDB taxonomy): domain Bacteria; phylum Actinomycetota; class Actinomycetes; order Streptomycetales; family Streptomycetaceae; genus Allostreptomyces; species Allostreptomyces psammosilenae. The sequence continues at coordinate 623,539 of NZ_JACBZD010000002.1, read as the reverse complement.
CGCCGCGGCGGCGCCCCCGTCGGCCCGGCCCGGACACCGGGTCGGGCCGACGGGCGTCAGGCGGCGGGACCGCCGAGCAGCGCGCCGAGCAGCGGCAGTTCGCCGAGCGACAGCCCGTCGCTCACCGGGGCGGTGACGGCCTCGGTGGACACCGGCTGGAAGTCGGCCACCTGCGTGCCCAGGCTGTTCTCCAGCGGGTCGACCGGGGTCGGCGCCAGCGGGTACAGCGCGAGGTCGCCGAGCGGCGCCAGGCCGTAGGTGGTGGCCGCGTCCAGGCCGCTCTCCACGTCCTGGTCGGCGACGAGCTCGTGCGCCTGGTCCGCCAGCGGCGTGAGCGCGAGCGGGCTGGACTGGCCGGGTGCCGCCGCCGCGACCCCGGCCGTGCCGATGGCCAGTGCCGCCCCCATCGAGGTGGACAGGGCGGCGGAACGGAGAGTGCGGTGCATCGGTTCTTCCTTCACGGAGGGATCACGGTGCGCGGCAGCGCGCGACAACGGACCGTACTGACGGTGTGACACCTCGTTCAAACCGGACACGGTGAATTCACCCGGACCAGCGCACCGGAGGGCACCCTTCGACAGGGCGTGCGTCACACTCCCGTGCGGACCGGCCGTCGAGCGCCGCTAGCACCGGCGGGTTGCCGTCCGGTTGCGGCCCGATGGCCACCCGGGGAAGACGCGGCGGCCCGCATGCGTCAGACTGGTATCCCGTGACTCCCACACCACCCAGTCCCCGGCGGCCTGTGGGCACGGGCATCCCCGCGCAGGCGGGCCCGTCCACCGACGGCCCGAACCACCCCGCCCCCGCCCCCACCACCGGCGCGCGCGTGGTGCTGCTCTCCGGGCCCTCCGGCTCCGGCAAGTCCTCCCTCGCCGAGCGGTGCGGCCTGCCCGTGCTGCGGCTCGACGACTTCTACAAGGACGGCGACGACCCCACCCTGCCGTCACTGCCCGACGGCTCCGGCACGGACTGGGACGCCCCCGAGTCCTGGCACGCCGGCGACGCCCTGGCCGCGATCCGCGCCCTGGCCACCCGCGGCACCAGCGAGGTGCCGGTCTACGACATCGCCCGCAACGGGCGCGTCGGCACGCGGACCCTGCGCCTGGACGGCGCGGACCTGTTCATCGCCGAGGGCATCTTCGCCGCCGACCTGATCGACTCCTGCCGCGCCGAGGGGCTGCTCGCCGACGCCGTCTGCCTGCGGGTGCGGCCGGCGGTCACCGCCTGGCGGCGGCTGCGCCGGGACGTCCGCGAGGCGCGCAAGCCGCTGCCGTTCCTGCTGCGGCGCGGCTGGACGCTGATGCGCGCCGAGGGCGCCATCGTGGCCCGGCACACCGGGCTGGGCGCCCGGCCGTGCGGGCCGGAGGAGGCGCACCGGCGGGTCGTTGGGCTGCGCACGGCGGGCGCCGCGGCCGCCGACCCCCGTACGGCGACCACGACGCCCGTTGCCCCCCACCGGGACCTGGTCCCGGCGTCTTCCACATCCACGTCCGGGGCGCCCCCCGCGCCCGGCCTGCCCCAGGTGCCCCCGAGGGCTCAGGCGACGAGCTCCTCGAAGGAGCACGCGTCGCTGTAGGAGAGGGCCTCGTCGTCGCGCAGCCGGCGCAGCGCGCGCCAGATGCTGCTCTTGACGGTGCCCACGCTGATGCCGAGGATCTGGGCGATCTCCGGGTCGGTGCGGCCCTCGTAGTAGCGCAGCACCAGCATGGTGCGCTGGTTCTCGGGGAGCCGGGCCAGTGCCTGCCAGAGCACGGCGCGCAGCTCGGTGCCGCCCATGGTGTCGGTGTCGCCGACGACCTCGGGCATGTCCTCGGTCGGGTACTCGTTCACCTTGCGGCGGCGCCAGGCCGAGATGTGCAGGTTGGTCATGGTGCGGCGCACGTAGCCGCTCAGCGCGCCCTTGTCGGCGATCCGGCCCCAGGCCCGATAGGTGCTGAGCAGGGCGCTCTGCAGCAGGTCCTCGGCCTCGTGGCGGTCACCGGTGAGGTGGTAGGCGGTGGCGTAGAGGGCGGAGCGGCGCTCCTGGACGTAGGCGGTGAAGTCCCGCTCGGCCTGGCTGTCGCCGGCCTCGACGGGGCGGGACTCGGCGCGCTGGGCCGGCACGGCGGCGGGCGCCGGAACCGCCGGGGCGCCCGCCACGTCCTGGGTGGTGGGAGCCACCGCGGGAGCGGGGCGGACCGGCCGGCCGGCGGTGGTCAGCGGCAGGTGCACCACGGTCCCGGTACTGCCGGGGCGTACCTGCCGGACGTGCCGCACCTGCCGCACCGCCGTCGTGTCGCAGGTCTTCAGTGCGCTCATGGTATGCCCCCTTCGGTCTGCCGTGGCTTCCTACAGGGCAATAGCCTTCCGTAGCGTCGTCATGGCGCTGTCTGTCGACTGTCACAGCCTCGTCACAGGGCGAGGCGGGTCCGGCACCCGCGGGTCGTGCCCCGTCAGGTGGGTGGGCCAGAATGTCGGGGTGGCCTTCCTGTTGCTGATCGAGGACGACGATGCGATCCGTACCGGTCTCGAGTTCGCGCTCGGCCGGCAGGGACACCGCGTGGTGTCCGCCGCCACCGGTGAGGACGGGCTGGAGCGACTGCGCGAGCAGCGTCCCGACCTGGTGGTGCTGGACGTGATGCTGCCGGGCATCGACGGCTTCGAGGTGTGCCGGCGGATCCGCCGCAACGACTCGCTGCCGATCATCCTGCTGACGGCGCGCAGCGACGACATCGACGTGGTGGTCGGACTGGAGTCCGGCGCCGACGACTACGTGGTCAAGCCGATCCAGCCGCGGGTGCTGGACGCCCGCATCCGCACGGTGCTGCGCCGCTCGATCCCCGCCTCGGACATGGTGACCCTGGGCAACGTGGTCATCGACCGTTCGGCGATGGTGGTCACCAAGAACGGCCGGGAGCTCCAGCTGACCCCGACCGAGCTGCGGCTGCTGCTGGAACTGAGCAACCGTCGCGGCCAGGCGCTCTCCCGCCAGCAGCTGCTCCAGCTGGTGTGGGAGCACGACTACCTGGGCGACTCCCGGCTGGTGGACGCCTGTGTGCAGCGGCTGCGCGCCAAGGTGGAGGACGTGCCCTCCCGGCCGACGCTGATCCGCACCGTGCGCGGTGTGGGCTACCGGCTGGACCCGCCGGCATGACGACACACACCGGCCCCGCCGTGCGGGGCGACGCGGAGGGGGACGGCCGGCGGTCCGGCGCGCAGGGTTCCGTCCCGCCCTCGACCACCGCGCCGGGCACCGTCACCGCCGGCGCCCGCGCGACCGTCACCACCAGCGCGGCCACCACCGTGCCGCGCCCCGCCGCGGCGGGCGCCGGCTCGGTGAGCACGGCATCCACCGGTGGGGCCTCCACGGGCACGTCCACGGGCGGCGCGGCCTCCACGGGCGGCGGCGCGGACGGTGGCCAGGCCGGGCCCGGAGGGCGCGGGGGCGGGGCGGAGGCGTCCGGCGGCTCCCCCGGCGGGCGCCCGCGCCGACGCGGCCGCTTCGGCCCGCGGGCGCTGTGGCGGGCCGTGCGGGTGTCCAGCCTGCGGGTCCGGCTGATCGCGCTGATCGCCCTGGTGGCGCTGGTCAGCGCCGTCTCGGCGTCCGGCATCGCCTACTGGCTGAACCGCAACGCCGTGCTGAAGCGGGCCCAGGACTCCGTGGTCAACGACTTCCGGGCCAACCTCGGGCGGACCGCCGACTACCTCCCGGAGGAGTCCGTCGACTGCTCCCGGCTGTCCACCATGGCCCAGACCATGACGGAGAACACGGCCGGTTCGTACCAGGTGCTGTTGGTCGACGACCTCGCCGACGGCAGCCAGTGCGTGGGCTCCTCCGCCCCCGACTGGTTCACCTACGAGTCGCTGCCGGAGAGCCTGATCTCCGCCGTCAACGACCCGCGCCCGCGCACCGCGGAGAACGACTGGGAGTACCACCTGTACTGGCAGCGCGTCGAGCGCTCCGGCCGCCCCTACCTGGTGGCCGGCACCCGCACCCTGCCGGACGGCCCCACCGGGTACATGATCACCTCGCTGGAGCCGGAGCGGCGCGACCTGGAGTCGCTCGCCTGGTCCCTGGCGGTCGCCTCGCTGCTGGCGCTGATAGCGGCCGCGCTGCTGGCCCAGGCCGCCGCCGGGATGGTGCTGCGGCCGGTGCGCCGGTTGGCCAACGCCGCCCGCCAGCTCGGCGAGGGCCGGCTGGACACCCGTCTGGCGACGACCGGTCCCGCGGAGCTCGCGGAGCTCTCCCGCACCTTCAACGACGCCGCGGCGGCGGTGGAGGCGCGCATCGAGGAACTGCGCGCCATGGAGGCGCAGAGCCGGCGGTTCGTCGGGGACATGTCGCACGAGCTGCGCACCCCGCTGACCGCGATGGTGGCGGTGACCGAGGTGCTGGACGAGGAGGTGGACAACCTCGACCCGATGGTGGCCCCGGCCGTGAAGCTGGTCGTGACCGAGACCCGGCGGCTGAACGAGCTGGTGGACAACCTGATGGAGGTCACCCGGATCGACGCCGGCACCGCCCGCATCCAGCTCGACGACTTCGACGTCGCCGACCTGATCACCGCCTGCCTGGAGGCCCGGGCGTGGCTGGACTCGGTGGAGCTGGACACGCCGCGCGGCGTCATCGCCCACCTGGACCCGCACCGCTTCGACGTGGTGATGGCCAATCTGATCGGCAACGCGCTCAAGCACGGCGGCCCGCCGGTGCGGGTGCGGCTGCGCACCGAGCCGGATCCGCGTCCGGCCGACCGCCGGGAGGCCACCTTGGTGGTGGAGGTGGAGGACGGCGGCCCGGGCATCCCGCCGGAGGTGCTGCCGCACGTCTTCGACCGGTTCTTCAAGGCGGACTCCTCGCGGAAGCGCTCGGAGGGCAGCGGGCTGGGCCTGTCCATCGCCGCGGAGAACGCGCGCATCCACGGCGGCACGATCACCGCCGGCAACGCCCCCGGGGGCCGCGGCGCGGTCTTCACGCTCCGGATGCCGCTGTCCCGGCAGCCCGACCCGGACCCGGCGGAGGACGAGGACGGCGGCGAGGAGCGGGGGAACGAACATGGCTGACGAGCCGGTCGCGGGTGACAGAGCCCTCGCGGGTGGCGGGGCCGCCGCGGGTGGCGGGGCCGCCGGACGCGCGAGACCCGCCGGCCCCGGCCGGACGGTGCTGCGCACCGCCTGCGGCATCGGCGCCGCGCTGCTGCTGGCCGGCTGCGGCATCCGGTCGACTCCGGTGCCGGTGGACGCCGGGCACCCCGCGACCGGGGACGCCTGCGGCTCCTCGGCCGAGGCCGAGGCGGGAACCCGGGCCACCCCGACCCCCTCGCCCTCGTCCACCGTCGGGGAGGCGGAGGCCGCGGCGGGCGTCGGGGCGCAGGCCCGGGCCGGCACGGAGGCCCAGGCCGAGGCCGACGCGCAGGCCGAGGCCGACGCGCAGGCTCCCGTGGTCGACTCGGTGTTCCTGATCTGCGACGACCGGGTGGACTCGGTGAACCGCGACATCGAGGCCCCGGAGGACCCCTCCGACCTGCGCGGCCGCACCATCGCCCTGGTGAAGGCGCTCGCCTCCGGCACCACCACGCAGGAGACCGCCCTCGGCTACCGGTCCGACGTGCCGGAGGGGCTGACCGTGCTGGACGTCCGCCCGGACGACGCCCCCGGCAGCCTGCGGCTGGACCGCGACCCCAACACGCTGACCGCCGGCGCGCTGGCGCAGCTCGTCTGCACCCTGGAGTACGAGGCGCCGATGGACCCGGTGCTGCTCGGCGGCCCGGGGACGACGCCCGTGCAGCCGTACCGGTGCGCCGAGCGGATCAACGCGGCCTGGAGCGACCCGAGCGCGGAACGGCCCGTCGTCACCCCGACCCCTCCGGGCAAGGCCGAGCCGCGCCCCGAGCCCAGCGTGACGGCGCCGACCGAGCAGCCTGGCGAGCAACCGGGCGAGGCGACCGCGCAGCCGGACGACGCGAGCACCGGCGAGGTGCTGCCCCTGGAGGACATCGCCGAGATCGACGAGCTCGGCGAACTCGAAGAGCTCTGGGACCAGTACAACCAGTGACGACTGGGGGGATCGTCCGGCGCTGAGCCGTCCCCCGTCCGGGGGGATTCGCACGGATCCGGGAACCAACCGCCCGGGGTGCGCGTCCTCGATGCCGTGCAGCCACATGTCCCGGCGGCTTCCGGGGACGTCGCGACCCGCGACGTCCCCACAGCCTCCCCGTACGGCCCCACCGAGCGGCCGGATGGTGCTCCCGTCCCTCCGCCGGGGCCCGGGCGTTCCCACGGCGCGCGCCTGCGCCGCTGGGCCGTGCTGCTCCTGGTGGCCGACCTGGTGGTGCTGTTCGTCGCGCACCTGCGGCCGCTGACCGTGCCCTGGGTGCCGGACGCCAACTTCGAGCCGCTGGCGACCCTGCTGCCGGTGGGTGACTCCTGGCGGACCGTGTTCCGCTGGGGATCGGAATGGCTCTGGTTCGCCCCCCTGGGCGCACTGCAGCCGCTGGTGCGCGGGGTGCGCCCGGGCGCCCGCTGGTCGGCGGGCGCGGTGCGGGTGCTCGGCTGGTCGCTGGTGGCGTCGGTCTGCCTGGAGCTGGCGCAGAGCCAGGTGACCGGGCGGACGTTCAACGTCGACGACATCGTGCTGGCGCTGCTCGCGGCGCTGCTCGGCTACCTGGCCGCCACCCCGCTGCTGCGCCGACTGGCGCGCTGAGGCCGCACCCCGCCGCGGACTGCCCGGCCGCCGGCTCCCCGGCCGCGGACTCCCTGGCCGTCGACTCCCGGCCGCCGCGTCCCTCCACCCCGGGGCGGCGGTCCGCCGAGCCGCCCCCTAGGGGGACACCGGGGTGCGTCGGCGACCGCCCCGCCGGCCCCCGAAATACTCCCCGATCCGGCCCCGACGCCACTTCCCGGGCCCGGTCAACCCGAGGGCCGACGCTCGTGTGCATGGGCGCGCCTAGCGTGGAAGACGTCTTCGGGACACACATGGGGAGTGACGACGATGTCGATGTCCAGCACGTTCAGCAGTTACACCGGGCTCAGCCGGCCCCGCCAGGGCCGGGTCATCGCGGGCGTCTGCGCGGGGCTCGCCGACCGGTTCGGGATCAGCCGCACCACGATGCGGGTGATCTTCGTGGCCTCGTGCCTGCTGCCCGGGCCGCAGGTCCTGCTCTACCTGGCGCTGTGGCTGCTGATGCCGCAGCGGTGACGGAGGCGGCGCCCGGCCCGTCCGGCGCCGGGCCCCGGTACGGGGCGGGGAGCGGAAGAGCTGAAGAGCGAAACACGAGGCCGCGGGGCGCCGGGCCACCCTCGATGGGTGCCCGGCGCCCCGCGGCGCGTGTTGGGACGTGGACGCGTCGGGGCGCCGACCCGCGTCGAGGCCTGGCGCGGGCGTCGAATCCCGACGCGGCGTCGCGGGCCTGGCGCGTGGGGGCGCTGACGCGTGGCGCGTGCGGTCCCGGTGTGCTCGGGCGTCCTCCGGCAGCACCAGGAGCCCTGGCGGGCATGGCCCGCCGCACGCCACCCGACGGACGGTGCCGCGCCGCGAGGCACGCGGCGGCCGTCGTCGGGCCCGGCAGGTCAGGTCAGAGCCCCAGGCCGCCCGTCAGGCCGGACAGGCCGGACAGCCCGCCGAGGCCGGGGACGGCGCTGCTCTGGCCGCCCTGCTCGGCCTGGCCGCTCGCCGACGCCCCACCGAGCATGCCGCCCAGCAGGTCGGCACCCGGCAGGCCCGGCAGGACCCGCTCCTGGGCGCCGGCCGAGGTCACCGCGCCGGCCGCACCGGTCAGGTCGCCGGCGCCGGGAACGGCGCCGGTCACCGCGCCGGTGGCCGGGCCGACCGCGTTGGCGCCAGGCACCGCGGACAGGTTCGGCACCACGGAGGAGGCGGAACCGCTCGGCGCGGACGGGGCCGCCGGGGCGTCGCCCGGCACGGAACGCTGCTGGTTCTCGGCGATCGCGGCGCTGGTCATGTCCGCGATCTGCTGAGCCTGCTCCGGGGCGCTGGCCGGGGAGTTCGGGTCGTAGTGCCGCATCGGGGTGGCGGCGTCCAGGGTGGCCGGCAGCAGGGCGGTGGTCTCGCCGAGGGTGGTGGAGGTCGTGTTGGTGGCAGCCTCGGTGCCCGGCAGCACGCGGCTCAGGTTGAGCTGCTCCACCGGCATGCCGTTCACGTCGCCGCTGTTGCCCTCGGCGACCTGCGGCAGCTGGAGGCCCGGCGCGGCGTGGGCCGCTCCCGCCGCCGTGGCGGCGATCGCCGCGCCGAGCGCCACGACACCGGCGGCCTTGATCTTCGTGCTCTTCATGGGGGTGTCCTCGCGTTCCATCGGGTGTTCCGGACGCGACGCACCGATCAGGTCACGGCGCGCCACTGGAATGCCGCGAAACGTAGCGAGGCCGAGCAGCGGCCCGCAAAGCTCCCCCGAGGGCCGGCGTGGCCGCCCGCGAGGCGCGCGCGGGACGCGCTCCCCCCGCCCGCGCGCCGGGCCGGCATGGGCTGCGGGCGCCCACCGCGACCGGTCGTTCCCCCCGGGAGCAGCGACTTTGACGCCTCGGCGGGGCAGGCGCCGGGAAGGTGGCCGGGACGGACGGGACCCCGATCGAGGGGGCGGCCCGGCCGTCCGTGGCGGGCGGCCCGGGCCCTGGGATTCACTCGAAGGCGCGACACCGGTCAACCCCGGTCCACCACCCGTCCGTGCCGGAGCGTCACCCGCGCGCCGAGGAAGCGGACCCCGAGGAGGCGAGGGAGCGGAACCCGGGGAACCGAGGAACGGGCGGCACCGGAGCATCTGCGAGAGGAGGGCGGGCAGCGCGCCGAAGAGATCACCCGGGCGGGCCGGAGAGGTGACCCGGGCGGGCCGGAGAGGTGACCCAGGCGGGCCTGACAGGGAGCCCGGGGACACCGAAGAGGAGGCCCGGGGCACACACCGAAGAGGAAGCCCGGGGCACGCCGAAAAGACGGCCCCTGGCGAGCTGAAGAGACGGCCCCTGGCAGGCTGAAGAGATGGCCCGGGCACACCGAAGACCGGGTTGACCTCTGGGTGGGGACCCCCTTACTTCCAGGATCCCAGACAGCGTCAGAGACACGGAAGTCCCCTTCTCCAGCCTGTGGATAACTTCCGCGGTCGGATATGCCAACCGGTCAGAGCCTTGTCACTTGGGCGGGCCTGGATCGCGCAGCACGACTGCGCCAGGCTCAGGCAGAGCTGCACCACTGGCCAGGAAAGCTGCACCGCTGGCCAGGAAAGCTGCACCGCTGGGCCGGGAAAGGCCGAATGGGTCAGGGAAAGTGCTGTTGGGCCAGGGAAAGGGCGAAGGCCGAGGCCGGGCACGCTGAGGAGCGGGTTGACCTCTGGGTGGGGCCCCCTTACTTCCAGGATCCCAGACAGCGTCAGAGACACGGAAGCCCTCTCTTGCAGCCTGTGGATAACTTCCAAGCCGCCCCGCCCGCCCCCGCCGCTGGCCGGGGCGGGCGGGGCGGGGTGGGGGCAGGAGCGGGGCGGGGTGGGAGCAGGAGCGGGGCGGGCGTGGCCGGGGCCGGGCGGCGAGAACTGCGGCCGAGGGCCGAGGGCCGGGCGGCGACAGCCGGGGGGCGAGAACTGGGGCCAGGGCCGAGGGCCAGGACCCAAGGGCCGGGGCCGAGAGCTGGGAGCAGAGGCTCGGGGGCGGGAGCCCGGCGCCCAGCGAGCCGGGGCGGCGGGGCGCCCGGGCCCGGCTGCCAGGGCCAGGGCCCGGCGGCTCCAGGGCCAGGGCCCGAGTGCCCGGGGCCTCGGCGAGAGCCGAGGCCCAAGCCCCGAAGCCGCCTGAGCTGCGAGCCAGTCGGCCAGGCCCGGGGGCCGGGCCAGTCAGCCAGGCGCGAGGGCCGGCCCCGGGCCCAGGGGTCGGGGCGGCGGGTCGGGCCCGGGGCCACGGCCAGGGCCCGAGAGCCGAGGCCCGAGGTCCAAGCCCCGGGGCCACCGGGGCGCTGGTCAGTCAGCCAGGCCCGAGGGCCGGCCCCGGGCCCAGGGGTCGGGGCGGCGGGTCGGGCCCGGGGCCACGGCCAGGGCCCGAGAGCCGAGGCCCGAGGCCCAGGCCCCGGGGCCGCCGGGGCGTGGGTCAGTCGGCCAGGGCGGCGAAGCCCGGGCGGATGACCTCCTCGATCAGCTCGCGGCGCTCGTCGAGCGGCAGGAAGGCGCTCTCCGCGGCGTCCACCGTCATCCGCTCGATGTCGGCCAGCGACCAGCCGAAGGCCGCCACCATGTGGATGAACTCCTCGCTCAGCGAGGTGCCGCTCATCAGCCGGTTGTCGGTGTTGACCGTCACCCGGAACCCCAGCGAGGCCAGCAGCCCCAGCGGGTGCTCCGCGTAGCTGGAGCAGACGCCCGTCTGCAGGTTGGAGGTGGGGCACAGCTCCAGGCAGGTGCGGCTGTCGCGCACCCAGGAGGCCACCCGGCCGAGCCGGTAGCCCTCCGCCCCGCCCTCGCCGATCGGCGTGATGTCCTCGACGATGGCGGCGCCGTGGCCGATCCGCTCGGCGTGGCAGCGGTGCAGGGCCTCGCGGATGGACGGCAGCCCGTACGCCTCGCCGGCGTGGATGGTGATGTGGTCGCCGTTGAAGCGCAGGAAGTCGAACGCCTCCTGGTGGAGCGCCGGCGGGAAGCCGTTCTCCGGTCCGGCGATGTCGAAGCCCACCACGCCGCGCTCCCGGTAGGCGTCGGCCAGTTCGGCGATCTCCCGGGAGCGCTTGGCCTGGCGCATGGCGCTGGCCAGCACGCCGACCCGGATGCGCCGGCCGGCCTCGGCGGCGCGGCGCTCGCCGAGCCGGCAGCCCTCGTTGACCGCCTCGATGACCTCGGTGAGGCTGAGGCCGCGCTCCAGGTGCTGCTCGGGGGCGTAGCGCAGCTCGCCGTAGACGACCCCGTCGGCGGCCAGGTCCTCCACCGCCTCGGCGGCGACCCGGATCAGGCCCTCGCGGGTCTGCATCACCGCGCAGGTGTGGGCGAAGCCCTCCAGGTAGCGCTCCAGCGAGCCGGAGTCGGCGGCGTCGCGGAACCAGCGGCCGAGTTCCTCGGGGTCGGTGGTGGGCAGGCGGTCGGCGTAGCCGATCTCGGCGGCGAGTTCGGCGACGGTGCCGGGGCGCAGGCCGCCGTCCAGGTGGTCGTGGAGGGAGACCTTGGGGGCACGGCGGACCTGCTCGGGCGCGGCGGGGGCGCCGGCGGCACGGGCGGCCGGGCGCACGATCTGGCCGCCGACCGGCGGCGCGGCGTTGGCGATGGTGTCGGTGGCGCCGGGGGTGCCGGTCGCGTTGGCGGAGGCAGCGGGCGCGGCGCTGTCCGCGGAGGCGTTCGGGGAGGCGTTCGTCTGCATGCGGACACGGTATCGGCCCGGGCCGCCCGCTTCGACTACGCGCGTAGAGACACAGCGGGAGCCGAGGGGGAGTGGGTCCGCGTCAGGCGACGGCGGCGGGCCGGGCGCTCACGGGGTGTCCGGCCGCCACTCGCCCTCCTCCCCGCGCAGCAGCTTGGCCCGGCGGGCCAGCACGAACTGCCGGAAGGCCACCACCGGTGGCGGCGCCTCGTGTCCGGTGAGCCAGGCCAGCCCGATCTGCCGCACCGCGCGCGGCGCGGTGACGTCCAGTTCGACCACGTCCGGGCGGCGGGCCACCGAGGACGGCAGCAGCGCGACGCCCAGCCCGGCCGCCACCAGTCCGCGCAGCGTGGCGACCTCCTCGCCCTCGAAGGCGACGCGCGGGGTGAAGCCGGCCCGCGCGCACAGCTCGTCGGTGATCCGCCGCAGGCCGTAGCCGGACTCCAGGGTCACGAAGTCGTCGCCGGCGGCCTCGGCGAGCCGGATCCGGCGCCGGCCGGCCAGCCGGTGGCCCGGCGGCACCACCAGGTGCAGGCGCTGTTCGCCGAGCTTCCGGGCGGTGATGTCGGGGGCGTCCGGCACTGGTGAGGTCAGGCACAGGTCGAGCTGGCCGGCGCGCAGCCGGGCCTGCACGGCCATGTCGTGGTCCTGCACGAGCTGGAACCGGATCCCCGGGTGCTTCGCCCGGAACTCGCTGAGCAGCCCGGGGACGGCCTCCGTGCCCAGGGTGTGCAGGAAGCCGAAGGCGACCCGGCCGGCGGTCGGGTCGGCGCCGGAGCGCACCCGTTCCACGCCGGTGGCCAGCTCGCCGAGGACCCGCTCGGCCACCTCGAAGAGCTCCCGCCCGGCCCGGGTGAGCCGGACGGAGCGGCCGGAGCGGGCCAGCAGGTCCACGCCCAGCTCCTGCTCCAACCGGGCCACGGCGCGGGAGAGCGTCGGCTGCGGCACGCCGGTCTCGGCCGCGGCGCGGGTCACGTGCTGGTGGCGGGCGACGGCGACGAACTGCGCCAGGCGCGGCGCCAGCGACAGCAGCAGCTCCTCCGAACCCGGCGGCATGCCCTGTGACGCGGATGACACCGGTTTGTCAAGACCCGGCATTGATCCCCCCTGACCTCGCTACATACCTCTCGGCATCGATCCTGCCATTTCCATGCATTGGACGCATCAAGCGCGGCGCTCCTACGTTCGATGGCACGAACGCATTCCGCGGATAGAGGACGATGACCACCGCCACGCTCGCTCCCTCCCCCACCACTCCCCCGCACCCCCGGCCGGCCACCGCGCCGACCACGTCCGCCCAGGCCCCGTGCCGCGATCCGCGCCACCGCGCGGGCAGCCCGGCCTTCCGCCGCGTCAACTTCGCCCTGCTGGCCGCCGGGATCGCCACCTTCGCCCTGCTGTACTCCACGCAGGCGCTGCTGCCGGCGATCTCCGACGGACTCGGGCTGAGCCCGGCGCGCGCCAGCCTCACCGTCTCCTTCGCCACCGGCGCCCTCGCCCTGGCGGTCATCCCGGTCAGCGCGCTCTCCGAGCGGTACGGGCGCACCACGGTCATGACGGTGTCGGTGTTCGCCGCCGCCGTGCTGGGGCTGCTCGTCGCCGTCGCCCCGAACGCGGAGACGCTGCTCGCCCTGCGCGCCCTCCAGGGCGTCGCCCTGGCCGGCCTGCCCGCCACCGCCATGGCCTACCTCGCCGAGGAGGTGCACCCCGGCTCGCTGGCCGGCGCCATGGGGCTGTACGTGGCCGGCAACAGCATCGGCGGAATGTCCTCCCGCCTGCTCACCGGGGCGGTGTCGGACGCCTGGGGCTGGCGCTGGGCGCTGGCCGCCGTCGGCGCCGTCGCGCTGCTCGCCGCCGTCGCCTTCCGGCTGCTGCTCCCCCGGGCCCGCAACTTCCGTCCCAGCCCGGTCAGTCCCCGGGCGCTGCTGCGCACCCTCGGCGGGCACCTCGGCGACCCGGCGATGCGCCGGCTCTACGCGGCCGGCCTGCTGCTGATGGCGGTGTTCGGCGCGGTCTACAACCTGGTCGGCTACCGCCTGGCCGCCGCGCCGTTCTCGCTCCCGGAGACGGCGGTGGGGCTGGTGTTCCTGGTGTACCTCGCCGGCACCGTCACCTCGGCCCGGACCGGCGCGCTGACCGCCCGCTTCGGCCGCGCCGGTGTGCTGCACGGCGGTGTCGCGCTGGCCGCGGTGGGCATCCTGGCCACGCTGTCCGACCTGCTGCCGGTGGTCC